>JARRPZ010000260.1:0-2929 GCA_037382365.1 Gammaproteobacteria bacterium | reverse complement strand
ACCGGCGAGCGGCCAACCCGGAGATCGAAATCCATGACACACGCAGCTCGGCTCGAGTCCGCGCCTGAAGCGGTCGGCGCTCGGAGCGGTCTCGGGAGTCTCCGGGTCCTGCCCCTCGCACTGGCACTGTCAGCATCCCTCTTCTGCAGCGGACGGGCCATCGCCCGGCCGGGTCTCGTACCCTTTCCGGCTCTGCAGCCCGACTCGGGTACGGCCGGATTCGCCGCGCCCGTTGCGAGCCATACCCGGCTGGATCGGTCGATTCCGGCCAATGGAGAGGCACTGGCGACGGCGCCCGGAGAGGCACTCCTCGAGTTTTCGGCGGCCGTGGAACCGAGTCTGTCGCGTCTGCTGCTTCGATTCCCCGCGGGAGACTCGACGCTTCTCGAGGTGAGGGCCATCCCGGGCTCGAGGAATCGGCTTCGCGCAGCCCTGCCGGATCTCGGACCGGGTCGCTACTCGATCGACTGGAGCACGGTCTCCGTGGATGGCCACCGCGTGGCCGGCAAGATCGAGTTCGTGGTGGTGAAGCCAGGGGGAACCGTAGCGGGGAAGAGCGACTCATCCGGCGCAACGGCCGTCACCGTCGATCCCGTCGGCCCGCCACTTCGACGCACGCTCTTCAGGGGTCTCGGTCTGGCCTCCCTGCTGGCCGCAGCCGGTGTGCTATGGTTCGCAGGTGGCAGCGGTCTCGTACGTGAGCCCTCGGTGCTCCGCGCAGCTTCCGGCACGGCGCTGCTCGCGACCGTGCTGCTCGGCCTGGACTACCTCGACTGGTTGCTGGACGTGCGATCCACCGACATGGGGCTGTTCGCGGGCTTCGCCGCAGCGATTCGCACGCGCGTCGGAGTCGTCGAAGGCAGCCGGGTACTGCTGGCGGGGCTGACGTTCTTTTTCGCGGGAGGCGCACGTGCGGGCCGCGTCGCCGGTCTCTTCGCGATGCTCGCCGTCGTAGTCGGAGCCGCCGCGGGACACCCTGCGACGATCGAGCCGGCGCTCGCCCTCCCCGCCAATGCCCTGCACCTGGGAGCCGCCGCGATATGGCTGGGCGGCGTGCTGCTTCTGGCTGTGCTTCCCGATCATCCCGAGACCCCTCAGGGAGGCTGGCACTATCACCAGGTAGCGAGCCGTGTCTCTTCACGGGCATTTCTCGCCGTCGGGATCATCATCGGGACCGCCTTCCTTCAGGACCTGCTGTTCCTGGGCGACGTCGGCCCGATGACGCATCTCACCTCAGGCTCGCCGTTCGCATCGAGATCTTCGTGATGCTGGCCGTCGTTCTCGTCGCGGCATGGCTGGCGATGACCCCGCCTCCGGTGTCGCTCTGAGCCATTACGTCCCGCTGCTGGCCAATTAATCACCCGCGCTCTCGCGATTCGACGATCGCTCAGATCCTTCAGTCGGTCCTGTAACCGGATACAGTAGTGCAAGTTATGACCCACATGGGCAAAATTACGGAAGCGGGCAAGTACGGTATGGTTCGTGCTCTGCTGTGGCCCGTCGATCTACGACTTCCAAGGCCGCCGGACCGGGTATCCGGCATTTCGAGAAAGTGGAGGAGAGCAAATGAGGGGTCGAAGAGGGTTTGGAATCCTGCTGGCGCTTTCCATGGCGCTCGTGTCGTTCGGCTGCGAAGGCGACACCGGACCGCAGGGACCGGAAGGGCCGGAAGGGCCGGAAGGGCCGCAAGGACCTCCGGGTTCTGCTGTCAGCGAATTCGCCTTCCAGGGTGACTTCGGCTCCGCGTGCCTGCACTGCCATGCCAACGTCACCAACCAGTACGTAACGACCGGCCACCGGTTCGCGTACGATGATCTGGATGCCGAGAGTCAGACGAATCTCTATTGCCTGCAGTGTCACACGACCGGCTTCAACTGCACGGTGAATTTCGGAGATACCGAGATCGATCCGGCGAACTGCGTGGAGCCCGACGACGGTTACAGCGGGTACATCGGAGACGATTCCGAGGAAGGCCTGGCCCGCAAGGCGGCCCTCGAGGGCGTGCAGTGCGAGTCCTGCCACGGGCCGATGGGTCCGGACTTCAACGCCCACATTCCCGAGCTCTCCTTCTCGACGTGGGACAATTCGCTGTGCGCCGACTGCCACAACGCGCAGATCACCGAGTGGCAGACCTCAGGGCATGCCCTGGTGGCCGGCGGGGATGTGGAGGAGTTCCAGGGCGAGCATTATGTCGGAAACTCCTCGTGTGACTACTGCCACACCTCCGAAGGTTTCATTCGTGCGAACGACCCGGCGTACGCCGACTACGACTTCGGCGACGAATTCAGCCACATCGGCTGCCCGACCTGTCACGACCCGCACGTCGGAGAGGATGGCGGCGGCAACGAGGCGCAGCTGCGCACGGTGGGCACCGTCGAGCTGGCCTACACGGCCCCGTGGGAGCCGGGCGACGAGGCCGCTCCGGTCATCGAGGGCTATGGCCCCGGCCAGACCTGCGCCCAGTGCCACCACGCGCGCCGAGACAGCGACAACGTCCAGGGTCAGATCGACAACGGCTACGGGCACTTCGGGCCGCACGGCAGCCCGCAGGGCGACATGTTTGTCGGCGCCGGATCGTACCAGATCCCGGGATACGACTACGGCGAGAACGCCGACGGATACGTCGAGGCCACCCACCAGTCGTTCACCGACGGTTGCGTCACCTGTCACATGGCGTTCAGCGAGGACGAAGGCGGACACGTCGTCCACAACTTCATGCCCACGCTCGAGGCCTGTCAGGGTTGCCACGCCGGGCTCGACGAGGCCGGGCTCGAGGCGCTCCAGCAGAAGTACCGGGACAAGCTCGACCAGCTGGCGGGCCTGATCAACGGCGGATACGCGAGCTGGGAAGACCTGATGCTCGTGCTCGACGACGCGGACGTCGGTAACCAGACCTGGACGGTGCAGGAGCGCGAGGCCGCGTACGCAG
>JARRPZ010000259.1:0-2901 GCA_037382365.1 Gammaproteobacteria bacterium | reverse complement strand
GCGGCGCAGCTGACGACCTCGTCGAAGGCCTTCTGCATGTCGCCCCCTTTGCCGTGCCACACATTCAGGCTCTCGCCCATCGCCTTGCCGCTCGGCCATGCGCCGAGCCAGCCGACGTGCCAGGCGGCATTGTCGCCGCTCACGAAGTTCGGCATGAGCAGCCAGGCCTGGTAGCCGGCGGCGTCGTTGTCGTCCATGAACGCGTTCCATTTGGTGATGACTTTCTGGAGATCGGCCATGCCCTTGCCGTCGTTGAACGTGCACGGAAAGAACTCGACCGGCGTGATTTGCGGTGAGTCGTCCTGGGCCTGTGCGAGGCCGGCGGACAGGCACAGCGCCGTCGCCACGAACAGTGTCGTGCAGGTGATTTTCATGATGGTTTCCCCTCGTTATTCTCGTTTTGCTGGCGGGCCTTCGGCCCGGCGGCCGGCGACCCCGTTGTGTTCCGGCGGCGCCGGCGAAGCGGCGGCCGCGGATCGATGCGATCCTTGCATCTGAAACCATGGTACTCCGAATCGGTATCGGCTGCCCGGAGGGACTGGGCGGTGTGGCGCGTCCCGATTATGATCGGGTCCTGTTCGCAAGCCGGGTCTCCGCCATGCTGTGCCGTCTGGATGTGCGCGATGCTGTCCGGGCGCGAGCCATCCATCGCGTCCTGCAGGATGCCTATCGCGAAGAGGCGGTCGTCCTCGGCGTCCGCCACTTCCCTCCGCTCTCCAGGGGCGTGCGCGATATCGCCGCATCGGCCGGCACGTTCCATGGATTCCTGGCCGGCAACGAGCTGCTCGGCGTCATCGAAGTCGAGGAAGCGCCCGGCGAGGACGGTCGCGTGATCGCCTCGCTGGCGGTGGCGCCGCGCATGTTCCGACGCGGCATCGGCCGCGCCCTGGTCGAATACGTCATCGCAGCGGGCGACGGGCCGCTGTCGGTCTCGACGGGCGCGGCGAACGGCGCGGCGATCGGGCTCTACGAGAAGCTGGGATTCATCCTCACGCGTCGTTACGCGACGCCGGAAGGCATCCCGATGGTCGAGCTGGTCCGGCCCGGCTGAGCGCCGCCGTCATCGGGCCTGCAGCCAGACCGTATCCTCCGGGAAATCCACGGTGATGATGAAATGCCGCAGGACGGCCACGCCGACATTCACGGGTGTGGCGGTTGCCGTGGCGTCCACGGCGGCCTCGACAGACGGGAACGACCTGCCGGCCAGTGTCAGACGGTCGAGTACGATCAGATCGCGATCGAGTGCGCCACCGATCCCGCCCCCGGGACGCGTGCCGATCACCGGGTGTCGATCGAGCAGGCCGGTTGCCACGGCATAGTCGCGGCCGATCAGCACTTCGCTACCGTTGCCCAGGTCGAAATCCGCGACCGTTGGCGCAAGGTCGTCGACGACCACGGGGAGCTGTCGGATGCCTCGTTCCTCGGTGAGCGGCAGACGCACGCCCGGCGGTTCCCGCGTCCGCGTCACCGGGACGAACCGTCCTCCCTCGATGTCGATCAGATAGCGGCCGGAATCGAAGATCTCGCGACCCAGCACCATTGTGACCGGCTCTCCTACAAGGCGCGCGTGCCGTCTCCTCGCCGACCAGGGCGAGACCGAGTTCTGCGGCGAAGCCGGCGTCGATCAGCGTCATCTCGGCACCGGAATCGAGCAAGGCCTCCGTCGCGACGCCGTTGACGCGGACAGGAATGAACAGTCGATCGTCGCTGACGCGCAGGGTGTCCGTCGGCGGCGTCGCACACGCAACCAGCAGAGTGACAGTCAGCAAGCAGCCCAGGAGCCGTGCGGTCATCGTCTTGGCTTACCGTCGCGGGTCATGCCGGCGAATCTAGCACGGGCGGCACGAGTGCCATACTCTCTCGTGGCTCGCGGCACCGCCGCCGCGGGAGTAGACTTCCCGGTCGTCCGATCGAAGAGTCTGCCTGAAGTGAGATCCTGGCCGATCCCTGTTCTTCCGACGATGTTCGTGACGATGCTCGTGACGATGTTGGTGACAATGATCGTGACGATGCTCGCTGCCTGTGGTCCGGAGGATCCGGTCACGCCCCCGCCGGCGTCGCACGAGGAGGCACTCGAACGCCAGAGTGCACTGGTCGGCGAGATAACGACGGTACTGCAGACGGTGGAGGACGAAGCCAGCGCGGAGCAGGCCGCGCCCCGGGTGGAGGAGCTCAGCCGCGAGCTGCAGAAGCTTGCCGTGCAGATGAATTCGATGCCGCCGCTGTCCTGGGAGGAACAGGACCGACTCACTCGTGAACGAGCCCGGAGTGGCGCGGCGCGCCGGGAGTCCGGACGGCAGATGCTGAAGATCGAGCAGTATCCGGTCCTGCAGGAAGCCTGGAAGCGGGGCATGCAGGCCGGTGACTGACCACCCGGTTGCCGGCACGGCGCAAGGGGCCGTGGTCGCCGAAACCCCGCGCCTGCGTCTGCGCAGACTGTGCGCGGACGATGCGGCCTTCGTGCTGCGACTCGTGAACGAGCCGGCTTTCCGCGAGAACATCGGCGACAAGAACCTGCGCACCCTCGTCGATGCCCGGCGATTCCTCGAGGAGGGCGCCTGGACCTGCCAGCCGCGGGAGGGCTACGGCCAGTTCCTGGTCGAGGACCGTGACACGGGCGCAGCGGTGGGGGTTTGCGGACTGCTCTATCGCGCCGAGCGCGAACTGAGCGACGTCG
Organism: Gammaproteobacteria bacterium; assembly: GCA_037382365.1. Classification (GTDB taxonomy): domain Bacteria; phylum Pseudomonadota; class Gammaproteobacteria; order Steroidobacterales; family Woeseiaceae; genus Lentisalinibacter. Next base: position 224 of record JARRPZ010000259.1, on the reverse strand, counting down.
GTTTCGCGCTCGTGCCGGAAGCCCGTGGTCGCGGCTATGCCGAGGAAGCGGCACGCGCGGTACTGGACTACGCGCGCCTCGAGCTGGGCGTGGCGGAAGTCTCCGCGCTGGTGTCGCCCGGTAATGCCGCCTCGATACGCGTGCTGGAGAAACTGGGTCTGCAACGCGTCGGCGACACGGATGGCCCCTCCGGACCGACCCTGATCTACGCCAGCCGGCGCTGA
>JARRPZ010000258.1:0-3102 GCA_037382365.1 Gammaproteobacteria bacterium | reverse complement strand
CTCCTGCGTGGTCATCGGCACCTCTTCCGGCAAGTCGATCTGGAAGCGTTGCGCCTCGTAGGCAGTCCAGCGAGGTGTCGGGATCTGGATAACACGCGCGTAATAGGTTGCCGGCAGTCCCGGGTCGAAATCCGGGTCTTCCCAGACCGCGATCAGTTCCGGCGCACCGATCGTGTTGGTCCAGGTCGCATTCTCGATATCCACCGTATTGCCGACCGGCGGCAATTTGCCGTCCGAACCGGGTTTGCGGTCATCCGACCAGGCAACGTCGTAGACTTCTTCCTGCGTCTCCCCGTTCGCGTCGACCCAGCCCTTGACGATCTGGATGCGATCGAGATTGCCGCCCATCGGGTCCTTGAGCGCAGCAACGTAGAAGGTGGGGCTTTTCCCATCCGGGCCATCTGGCAGGTCGGCACCCATGGGAACGCCCTTGTCGTAGCCGATCCAGCCCGGCTCGCGGACGCCAGCGTCCTCCCGCGTGAAGTCCCAGCCGCCGAAAAACCAGACCGTCATGCGCGGCCCGGTCGACGCATACGTCTCGCGCCGCATCATCGCGTCCCAGATCGCCTCTCGGGTGTTCTCCACCGCCCATACAGCCGTGTAACCCGAAGCGGCCTGCCGCCAGCCGAGGATCTCGCGACCGTCGAAGGACAGCACGACATGTTCCCACCGCGTCGGCGACGGCTCGACGCCCGAATGCTTGCCGAAGAAGTTTTCCTCCTCCACGGCACTCAGGGCCGTGTGCGCGTCCGTGCCGCCGGCAGCCCCTATCCGGAACGGGTTGACGCCAATGTCCTGCTCCAGTCGGATGCCGTTCTTAAGCGCTTCGCGGTAGTACTCGTACTGAATCATATCCGGCGTCTTGGGCGTGAGGTTCAGGTTTCCCTCGTCCCAGGTCTCGTAATCAGCGAACTCGTCGTCGGGCGAGAGCGACGGATGTGCTTCGCCATCGCCCTTGATCTGCGTGACCTCGTAGATCGGTTCGTAACGCTGGCGGCGCTTTGCGTACTCCGCATCAAGCGGTTCCTTCGTCGTGTACGTCTCCAAAGCAAACATGAGCCCGTTCGAAAGATTGCCGTTGTGCGGAATCGCCAGCACCGGCGTGCCGGTCTTCTCCTCGAAATTCGCCATCCAGGCCCAGAGGTCTTCCGGGTCGTAACTTTCGAAGGTCGTGAAAGGCAACACCTTGTCTGCCTCTGTCTTGCCGGCGCGATAGACGACGTTTCGGTGCATGTTGTTGCCGGGCCCTTCATTTGGCGTCCATTCATAGCCGATGAATGCCGTGAACTGCCCCGGATCGTTGAAGCTCTCTACGATGTCCGTGTACTCGTGCCATTTACTGCGGAAGAAGTCCTCATCCTGGGCGGCTTTCGGAAGAGTATTGTTGCCCTGCGCCTGGATCGCCTCCATTGCGACTTCAGTCCCGGCCTCGACATCGTTGAGCTGCATCACCTTGCTCCACTTGGCCAGGGTCTCGTCGGCCTCTACCAGCGCCGGGTCACCGGCACGAAGCGCGGGCGGGAGCCCGAGCAGATCGGAGTGGTCTGTCATCACCAGCCAGTCCAGCGGGCGCGAAAGGCGGATCGGCACGCCGAAGGTTGTCTCTACCTGTTCACCGCGCGCGAAGCGCATGGCATCTTCCGGGCTCAGCGCATTAATGAAACCGGCATCGAAGGACCAGCCGGAATGCACGTGCTGATCGCCCCACAGCGGGACGCTTCGTCTCGCGAATGGCGGCAGGGTCGATTACGACCCCAAAGCTCTGTGCGGTCTCGGCGGAATGTTCGGCCTTCTGCGCTAACGCCGTCTGTAGACCGACGCCTGCCAAGGAAACTGTCGCAATGCTCGATACAACCCACTTCCTGATCATCTGTTCTACCCAATTTGTTGTTCGTGGTAAATATTGTGTTATTCGATGGTAGCCGTAACGTCCAGTACCAGAGCGGATATTGAAACGCAACCTCCGGACGTTCGTCAGACTTCGATTTCCATAACCCCTGTCGGGGACTTCATCGACGATTTACTCCAAGAATCCGGCGATACCGTGTGTGTACGCCATACAGTCGAAATGTCCGATCAGCGAGCATGGAAGCCATTACGATACGTGGTTTAGAATGCCAATGGCACTTCTTCCTCTAGATACAGGTATGGGGACATCCGCATGCGAATCTGGTTTGTTGTTCTCTTTAGTTCTCTGCTGGTTCTCGGATGCGGACAAAAGGAAGCCGCGGCGCCTGCAGAGGCTGATCGGGCTGAACAGCCTGCACAGAGCCCCGCCGACACGATCTATTCCGGCGGCCCGATCTTGACCATGGATGACGCGCAGCCGACTGTCGAGGCCGTCGCCGTGAAGGACGGACGCATCCTTTTTGTGGGATCGCTTGACGAGGCGAAGGCCTTCGACGGAGAGGGCACGGAATCGTTCGACCTCGCCGGCCGTACGATGGTGCCGGGCTTTGTGGACAGCCACGGCCACGTCGTCATGGGCGGACTGCAGGCGCTCTCGGCAAATCTTCTCGCACCCCCCGACGGCGAGGTGACCGACATTGCCAGCCTCAAGGCAACTCTATCCGCCTGGGCCGAGGCGAATCCGGAGGTCGTCGACCGGGCGAACATGATCATCGGTTTCGGCTACGACAATGCCCAGCTTGCCGAAGTCCGGCACCCGACGCGTCAGGACCTCGACGAGGTGTCGGCCGAAATCCCCATCATGATTGTTCACCAGTCCGGCCACATCGGCGTCGCAAACTCGGCTGCGCTCGAGCTCGCCGGCGTCGATGCATCTACCGAAGCGCCTCCGGGTGGCATCATTCGCAAGGACGAAAATGGCGAACCGAATGGTGTACTCGAGGAATACGCATTCTTTGCAGCACTGGTACCGCTGATTCGCGAACTCGGGCAGGAGGGCCTCGAAGCCTTTGCTCGATCCGGTACCGAGATGTGGGCACGCTACGGCTATACGACGGCGCAGGATGGCCGATCTTCAGCCGGGATAGTCGAGGTGCTGAAGTCACTGGCCGCCGCCGGCGAGATTCCGATCGATGTGGTTGCCTATCCCGACGTGCTGGAGGCCCGCGACTACATCGCCGCGAACGTGTCAAA
>JARRPZ010000257.1:0-3788 GCA_037382365.1 Gammaproteobacteria bacterium | reverse complement strand
TCGAGATTGCGCGAGCCTATTACGTCTACACGATGATGAACGACGGGACACGGCGAGGTGCGCGAGTGGCAGCGGTATGTCCGATAAACGATCCGGCGATCGCACGCGCGGCCGTCTACAGGGCCCTCATCGTTACCGTGGCACTGAGAGCGCTGCCGGTGGAGATATCCCCTCCGAGGCCGAGGCTCACGATAGTGCCTCCGAATATACCGTCGTAGGTGTAGGTTGCTGTGACCTGGATCGTGTTATTGCCAAGATCCTGAACCTGGACGTTCGCCGCGGACAAACCCGACAGCTTCGCCGTACCGGTCCCCGTAGCATTCCCGAACACGACGAGGTTCTGTGCCTGCGTGACCAGGGCCGGCTGCAACTGGACGATGCCCGTCGTGCCGAGGATTGCATTGCCCGCGACATGTCGCGCGGCCGCCCGTACCGACTTCGTCAGCATGGTGTGATCGACGAAGGCGTTCGTCACCTCCGCCGTCGCGAGCACCAGGAACAGCAGCAACGGGCTGACGACGACGGTCTCCACGATCGCCGCGCCACGCTGCTTTTGCCGACTGTTGACAGACCGTCTCATCATGACTCCACCGAATCCGGGTCACGATATCCGCCTGGTAGTCCGCCCAGCCGTAGTCGATCGTCGTCTCGTCCACGACGGCGCCACCCTGCGTCACCGCGTCATTCTCCTCATCGTACTGAAGCGGCGGTTGCGGCTGTTTTATGATGACGTCGGGCGGATAGTCCTCCGGGTTCATGCCGGCACCGCCGTAGTCGTTGAAACGGGTATTCAGGCCCTGGACGGAGGGACCGACCGTGTTGCCGGGTTCCGTCTCTACAATGTCATCATCAGCCAAACAACCGTCCCAGCTACCGGCAAGATTCTCGCGCACGCAATCGCCGCCCGGGCAATCGAGACGGATGAGCTGGTAGTTGCCCGGCCCGATCTCTTCGGTCCCGCCGGATGAGGATTTCAGCACCTCGAGCTGATTCGCCTCGAAACCGAACAGATCCGTGTCATCCGGATCGTTGGCGCAGACCACGAGTGGCGCAATATTGCAGGCATTGTCGATGCTCGGGCTGGGTCCGGCCACCGCCGTCGCACCGACGGGGATCTCACTGATGCCCACTATCGCACTCAGCGAGGCATCCACGTCCAGGCCAGTCGCAATTACGCGCACATAGGGTCCTACGCCAGTGGAAACGAACGGGTTCAGGGTTTGCGACCACTGGATGACGATGTTGATCTCGCCACCGTCGAAGGCCACGTTCATCTCGTGGTTGCCAACTCCGTCCGCATTCTGGCCGAAGATCGCAAGCGCCGCGGCATTGCCTGCCACCACGTCTGCCGTCTCGTCGTAGGTCTTGGCCGCGGCGAGAGCCGCTGCGTCCGCGGTGTTCTGCATGCGGGCCTTGTTCGCCAGCGCATGGCTCGCGTCCATGGCGAGGCCGGCCAGGGCCAGCATCGCAAGCATGCCCACCGCCACCAGCGGCAGGACGACGCCGCGCTGGCGGCAGGCAGCCACGCTTTCAATCACTTTCCCTGTTTGATCACGCATCTTGCAATCCTCGTTGGATCTCGCGACCTAGCGACCGATATCGATCGATATGGGCGTATTGGTCGTCTGCTGTGGATTCGACACGTCGCCGCGGTGCGCCTCCATGACCTTCTCGAGGCGATACGCGTCGGCACCCTCCACGGCATCCGGGTCCGGGTAGTCCGCCGCGTTCGTATCGTAGATCTGGTTGCGCATCGTCTCGCGCACCGCCTCGCCGAACGCCGCTTCCGTTTCCGGCTGAGTGGCGCAGCCGCCGATCAGCAGCAGTGTCGTCAGGCCGATGGCCGTCGTCTTGATTGTGTGATTCATACCTTTTGTCCTCCGGGAATCGTTTTCTCGGTCATCCGCCAGTTATCAGTTGCCTTCGTTCTTGCCGAGCAGGAACCACTCCCAGTCGTTCGGCTCGGCAAAGCCATCCGTCGGCAGACGGATCTCGCCGGGACCCAGTGGCTTGGCCAGACGCGGCGTGACCAGGATCAGCAGCTCGGTCTCGCCCTTCAGGAAATCCTGACTGCGGAAGAGCGCACCCACGACCGGCAGGCTGCCGAGACCCGGGAACTTCGTGACGACCTCACGCAGGTTCTCGTTGATGAGACCGGCGATACCGATGGTCTGCCCGTCGGCGAGCTCGACCGTCGAGACGGCACTGCGCTTGGTAAGCGAGGGGATGATGAAGCTCGAGGTCACCCCGTCCGAGGTGATACCGACGGTGTTGCTGGCCACCAGCTCACTGACGCTGATATTGAGCTTCAGGTTGATGCGACCGGAATCGAGAACCACAGGCAGGAACTTGACGCCGACGCCGAATTCCTTGAATTCGATCGTTATGCCGTTGTCGCCTCGTGGGACGGGTATCGGGAACTCACCACCGGACAGGAACTGGGCTTCCTGGCCCGTCTGGGTCGTCAGCGTCGGTTCTGCCAGGATCTTCGCGAGACCGTTCTCCTTCGCCGCGTCGAACGCGACATTGAACAGCGTGTCACGCGTCAGGAAGCTCGCGAAGAATCCCTTGTCGTCGATACGGAGATCGTTCGGCAGGAACTCGTCCGCCACGGGGCCGACCGGTGTTCCAGTTCTCGTTGCCATTCAGGAACGTGTTGAACCGAACGTCGAGGCGACGGAGTTCCGTGCGGGCTATCTCGGCCACCTTCACTTCCAGCATGACCTGCTGCACGCCGCCCACGCTCATCAGGTTGATGACCTCGCCGGCGGACTCCTTCGAGCCACTACCCTGATCGAACTCTGTCGTGTCCACGGCTTCCATCTGGGCGAAATAGCCCCGCGCGATGCGCAGCGCTGCCTCCATGTTGGCGGCATTGGACACGTTGCCGGACAGGATGATGTTGCGCTGGGCCGAATGGACCTTGATCTCCTCGTTCGGCATCAGCTCGTAGAGCTTCTTCTTCAGCGACTGCAGGTCGTGAGTGACCTCGACCTCGACCGTATCCACGAGGAAGTCGTCCCTGTCCCACAGGAAAACGTTGGTGGTGCCGAGGTCCTTGCCCAGGACGTAGAGCTGGTTTGCCCGCAGGACCAGGATGTCGGCGACGTCGGGGTTACCGACGGAGACCCGTGATACGGGACCGCTGAGTGCGACCAGGCGCGACTTGTAGATCGGCACGTTGAGCACTTCACCGGAATTCATGCGAGCGGCCGTCTCCTGCGCCTGCAAGACGCCACCGACAAGCAGCATGGGCAGTAGCGTCCAGAGCGCGATCTTCTGACGAAAATGGTTCATTGTCTGTTTCCTCTCTCGTATCTCGCCCGAATGCTTCAAGTCTTGGTCTTCTTCTGGTCGACCTTCGTCCCGCGGATCACCTCGACGGTGGTATCCCGCTTGACCGGCCGAGGCGCAGGGCGACGGATAACCTTCTTCGGTTCCGCCTTCGCCACCACCTTCGGTTCCGGCTCCGGCTCCGGCTCCACCGCTGCACTCATGTCGAGGGGATTGCGCAGTGTCAGCTGAATGTCGCCCTCGGTCCGAGCCTTGACGATCTTCTCCGTCTGCTTCGGCGTCATCTCCAGGGTGACGGCCCGCACGATTACCGGCTCGTTCTTGTCCGTCGACGCGGTCTGGTCGACGGCGAGCACCTTGATGTTCTCCAGGATGGTCTCCGCGATAGCCTGCCTGCTGCTGCCCTGCAGCCGCCGGGCGGATACGACATCGACACGGTTACCCGGCAGCAGGAATCCCGCTACGCCGACGACGTCATTCACACGGACGGTGAC
>JARRPZ010000256.1:0-3680 GCA_037382365.1 Gammaproteobacteria bacterium | reverse complement strand
CAGTTCCACGCCCGCCGCACCCTGGTCGCGATCGACGACGAGGACGTCGGCGAGACCGTCATCGTTCCCTGCGTCATGCCACGACTGTCGGAAACGCCCGGCGAGATCCGGCACCTGGGACCTCGCCTGGGCGAACACACCGAAGAAGTGCTGAAGGACTGGCTGGATCTCGATGACGACGAGATCAAGGCACTTCGGGACAAGGCGGTGATATGAGCCCGGCTGCCGCCGTGCTCGACGGTCTCCGGGTCGTCGAGGGCAGTGCCTTCGTCGCAGCTCCGCTGGGAGGGATGACGCTGGCGCAGCTGGGTGCCGACGTGATCCGCTTCGACCCGATCGGCGGCGGGCTGGACTTCGGCCGCTGGCCTCTCGCAGCGGATGGGAAAAGCAGTCTGTTCTGGGCCGGGCTCAACAAAGGCAAACGCTCGATCGCCGTCGATTTCCGTAACCCGCGCGGCCGCGAACTGCTCACCGAACTCATCACGGCGCCCGGCGACGGTTGCGGCCTGTTCAGCACGAACTTCCCGGCGAAGGGCTGGCTCGATTACGAGACGCTCAGAGCGCGGCGCGATGACCTGATCATGATCAATCTCACGGGCCGCCGGGATGGCGGGTCGGAAGTCGACTACACGGTCAATCCGCAGACCGGCCTGCCGTTTCTGACCGGGCCCGAGGGCAGCGACGGGCCGGTGAATCATGTGCTGCCTGCCTGGGATCTGGTGGCCGGCTCGATGATCGCCACCGGCCTCCTCGCGGCGGAGCGATATCGTCGCCTGCACGGCGAAGGACAGCTCGTTCGGCTCGCACTGAAAGACGTCGCGCTGGCGGCGGTCGGCCATCTGGGCATGCTGGCCGAGACGGCCCTCGGTGAGGAGGACCGCCCGCGCTACGGCAATTATCTTTACGGCGCATTCGGGCGCGATTTCGAGACCCGCGACGGCCGTCGTGTCATGGTCGTCGGCCTGACTCGCCAGCAGTGGTCCGCGTTGCTCGAGGCGACGGGCCTCGGCGCGGACATGGAACTCCTCGGAGAGCGCCTGGGGCTCGATCTGCAGGACGAAGGGAATCGGTTCCGCGCGCGCCGCGAGATCGCCGGGCTGCTGGGTGCGTGGATCGAAAAGCGTCGTCTCGACGAGATCGAGCCGCCGTTCCGGGAAAATCGCGTCTCCTGGGCCGCGTACCGGAGTCTGCGCGAGACGCTCGCGGACGACCCCGACTGCTCTGCCGGGAACCCGATGTTCGAACGCGTGGAGCAGCCCGGCATCGGCGAATACCTCGTTCCCGGTACGCCGTTCGACTTCGGCGCCGTGCCACGCGCGCCCGCCCGGCGCGCGCCGCGGCTCGGCGAACATACCGACGAAATACTCATCGACATACTCGGCCTGTCCACGGCGGAGGTCGGGCGCCTGCACGACGAGGGCATCGTCGCGTCGGTGGAATCCGCGAGTGCCTGACCCGGAGGTGACCTGATGAGCCGACCGCCGATCGATTTCTATAAACCGCTGGCGATCGGTGCGCCCGAGCCTTTACGGTCGCTGCCCGTCAGGCCAGAGCGTATGATCCACTTCTTCCCGCCGCACATCGAGAAGATCCGCGCCAAGGCGCCGGAGATCGTGCGCAAAGTGGACGTACTCTGCGGCAATCTCGAGGATGCGATCCCGATCGAGGACAAGGAAGCGGCCCGGGCCGGTTTCATCGAGGTGGCGAGCAGCATCGATCTCGGAGACACGGCGCTCTGGGTCCGAGTGAATGCGCTCGACAGCCCCTGGTTTCTCGACGACATCATGCAGATCGTCGCGGCCGTCGGCGGCAGGCTCGATGTGGTCATGATCCCGAAAGTGGAAGGGCCGTGGGACATACACTACGTAGACCAGCTCCTGGCCCAGCTGGAGGCGCGACACGGCCTCGAGCGGCCGATCCTGGTGCACGCGCTGCTCGAAACGGCACAGGGCGTCAACAACGTGTTCGAGATCGCCGGCGCGAGCCCGCGCATGCACGGGATGAGCCTCGGGCCTGCCGACCTGGCCGCCTCACGCAGCATGAAGACGACACGCGTCGGCGGCGGGCATCCGTCCTACGGGGTGCTCGCCGATCCTGCTGTGGCACTACACCCTGGCCCGGATGGTGGATGCGTGCAGCGCTGCCGGCATCGGTGCATTCTACGGCCCGTTCGGCGACATCCAGGACGAGGCCGGCTGTGAAGCGCAGTTCCGCAACGCATTTTTGATGGGCTGCTCCGGTGCCTGGTCTCTGGCGCCGAACCAGATTGCCATCGCGAAGCGGGTCTTCAGTCCGGACGTGGATGAAGTATTGTTCGCGAAACGCATACTCGAGGCGATGCCGGATGGCGCCGGCGTCACGATGATCGACGGCAAGATGCAGGACGACGCGACCTGGAAGCAGGCGAAGGTCATGGTGGACCTTGCACGGCTGGTCGCGCAGAAGGATCCCGACCTTGCCGACGCGTACGGTCTGTGAATCCCCGATGAGTACGAAGTCCCGGGCCGGCAACTACTTCGAAGACTTCCAGGTCGGCCAGGCGATAAGGCACGCGACGCCGCGCACCATCACCGAAGGCGACATCGCCGTTTACCAGGGATTGTTCGGTCCGCGCTTCGCGCTGTACTCAGCGCGTACGTTCGCCGAGTCGCTCGGGTTCGATCGCCCTCCCGTCGACGGTATGCTCGTCTTCCACATGGTCTTCGGCCGCACCGTCCCGGACATTTCACTGAATGCGATCGCCAACCTCGGCTACTCGGGCGGTCGGTTCGTCGCACCGGTCTATACAGGCGATACGCTGGCGGTCGAGACCCTCGTCACCGGAGTGAGGGAAAACAGCAGCGGCAAGACCGGCGTGGTCTATGTGCGATCCACCGGAAGAAACCAGCGCGACGAGATCGTGATCCGATTCGACCGCTGGGTCATGGTCAGGAAGCGCGACTCCGGTTCGCCGGCCCCGGAGACGATCGTACCGGAGCTCGAGGACGAAGTGCCCGCGAGTGAACTGACAGTGCCATGGTCCGTTGACGATCGTTACGATTGCGCCCTCGCCGGCAGTGCTGATCTGTGGGAAGACTACGAGGTCGGCGAGCGTATCGACCATGTGGACGGCGTTACCGTCGAGGAGTCGGACCACATGACCGCGTGCCGGTTGTTCCAGAATACGGGGCCGATTCGCGCGCCGGATCGTCTATGGTGGCTACGTGATGGCGATGGCTCGCTCGCTGTCGTTCAACGGTCTCGAAAATGCACAGAGCATCGCCGCGATCAACGGCGGGGCACATACGGCGCCGGTTTTCGCCGGCGATACCATTTATGCCTGGTCGGAGATTCTGGGCAAGATTGCCTTCGACGCAAATCCGGGCGTCGGCGCACTCCGCGTTCGCACCGTCGCCGCAAAGGATCGATCTTGTAACGACTTTCCGTACAAGTCACCGGGCGGCCAATACCATCCGCAGGTGGTGCTCGATTTCGACTACACCGTACTGATTCCGCGACGGCGGTGAGCCGGCATTCCCAGTGATCCGCTGCACGAGATCCTTATTGAGATCGCCGCGTCAATCCGGCCTCCTCCGCCAGGGCGGCGACATCGAGTATCTTCACACGGCCATAGCCGGTGCTGATGATTGCGCGTTTCTCGAAGTCGACTAGGCGCTCCGCGATGACCGAGCGCGACAGGT
>JARRPZ010000255.1:0-3355 GCA_037382365.1 Gammaproteobacteria bacterium | reverse complement strand
TCTCAGTGGACCGGCAGCAGCGGACACTCGAAATAGTCGGGTCCGCCCAGCGGATGACCCGGCGCAATCGCCAGGTGCCCCAGGCTGTGATGGAGCTGAATGTCGGCATAGGACTTCAGCACCGGCAGCGGATCGTGGGCAGCGAGCCCCTCCGCCGTCCACAGGACGGATTGCGCATTCCAGCGCCCGCCGTTGAAGGCGGGATTACGAGGGGCTGCTTCGGCGACCGCCAGCTGTCCAGGGGCACCGTTCACGAAGATGAACAGCTTGTCGAACGACTGATTGTTTCTTCCGTTCGGCGCTGGCAGTTCGGCCAGTCCCTTTGTACCCCAGACTTCGCCGTCGCCGTAGATCGCCGGACCGAAATTCGGTGCCTCCGCGTATGCCACGTTCAGACCGAACAGCGCCAGCAGCAGTACCAGCGGGGCAAGTGTCAATCGTGATTTCATCGTTACTCTCCTCTCGTATGCGAGATTCGTTTCGGAACGAGGAAGAGCCTAGCGACGAAAGTTCGCGCGGCGTTCACGAATTGATAACGAAACTGTCACAGATGGACTGAACATCTCCTCGTTTGTCTGGTCCCGCCGCTCGCTCCGGTCCCGGCATTGAGTCAGCGGCGGGAAAATTGGGGCCGGATCGCAGTATTCACAGAAATTTCACGGCAATTTACGGACTGGCGATTCCCTCGCGCGCGATAGTGGATCGGCAAATAACAGCAAGGAGAGGGGGAGCAAGAAAAATGATTGCACGTCTGAATTGCGCAAAAGCACTCGCCGCGCTGGCCGCGTTGACAGTCGCCGGTCCGACAGCAGCCGATCTCGGCGCCGGGGATTTCGAAGGTCTGGCCAACCGGATCTTCGCGGTGGAAGCGAGGGTAGTATATTCGGTCGATCCAACGCTGCCCGAGGGCACCGTGTTCGAGAATTGCTACTCATTCAATGCCGATGGCACCTGGTTCGATCCCCTGTATCCGGACCTCGGTTCGGCCGTCCCGGGTGTCTGGGTGCAATATGCCGAATCACCAAAAATCCTGTACTCGGCGACGGTGTCCGAATCCGCGGTGAGCGGGGGGCCCTATGCAGGATTGCTGCTGACTCAGAATGGGATCGTCAACACCACCGAGGACAATGGTCGGCAGAAACTGCTCGCCTACACCACCGTCTATTTCGAAGGCTTTCCCATCATCGACGTCGTGGCGAATGGCCGCTCCGTCGCCAGCTGTCCGTACTTCTGACTCTGACGGCGCTTCGGGAGAAGAAATTCCTGGGCCGTCCGCGATTGTCCGGCTTGCGCTCTCAATAGCGACATTCGGCCATTCGTCGGGCGGCATCACGCCGCCACTCGCGCAGCGCGGTGCTGGAGGCCGGTTTCAGTCCCGCGATGAACGGCGAATAGAAAGCGGTTCGCGGCATCACTTCGCCGCCGCATTCAAGTCTCGGGGCGAGTCTCTGCAGCCACGCGACGCTCTGGGCTGGATCGCCGCGGTAGGCGTGGACCTCGGCCACGGCGAGCAGGTCGGCGGGACTGCGGGCTCCGGTCTCGAGTTCCGCGAGCGCCTGATCGGCGTCAGCGGCGTCGTCGAGGGCATGCAGCACGAGGGCCAGTGCGTATGTACGCGGCTGGCCATCCGGCAAGGCACGGATCCAGCCGAGCGCTTCATCGTATCGGCCGAGAAGGAGCAAGGCTTTCACGATATGCATGGACTGGTCCGGCGATACTGCAGTCGACGGGTACATGTCGCCGATCCTGCCGTATTCCGCCAGCGCCGCCTCGTAGCGGCCGGCATACAGATTCATCGTCGCGAGATTGTGGCGAGTCGTGGCATTCAGCGGATCGAGTCGCAGCGCCTTCGTTGTGACTTCGATCGCCTCGTCGAGTCTTTGTGACGACAAGTGATCGCTCGCCTCGGCGGCCAATACGAGCCAATGATCCGGATCGATCTCCCTGGCCCGCTCGAGGTGATCCAGCCCGCGATCATGATCGCCGCTGTGCCAGAAAAAGGCCGCAGCCCTCATCTGTGTATCGGCCGAGTGCGGGCCGAATCGCAATGCTTGTTCGACCGCGTGTCCCTGGATCGCTCGCAGCCTGGCACGGCGCCGGGGATCTTCTTCGCGCGCGAGCCTGTCACGCAAGCGTACATTGGCGATCGCAGCGAGACCGACCCAGGCCTGCGCGTACTCCGGGTCGATCTCGAGGGCGCGTGTACCACACCATCGCGCCCGGCCAGCGACCCGTCCAGTCGCTCGGCGACCGCCTCGGCTATTCGGGCTTGTATCTCCAGGATGTCTCCGAAATCGGCATCGTAGGTTTCGGACCAGACATGCTCGCTCGTTGCGCCGTCAACGAGCTGAACCGCGATCCGAATCCGATCACCGGATCGTCGCACGCTGCCCTCCAGTACGTGTGCCACATTGAGTTGCCGCGCAACCGAAGCGATTGTGTTTCCTTCTACCGCGAATGACGATGTTCGTGCGATGACCCGCAGAGTGGGGCTTTGCGCCAATCGATGCAGGATCTCCTCCGCGATACCCTCCGCGAGATAGGCGTGATCACCGGCGGGCGTCATATCGGCGAATCGGAGTACCGCGATGGAATTCTGCGGCGGCGATTGGGCAGGCACTGGCTCGGGATCGCTCGCGCTGCCGCCCAAATATCGAAAAATAGCCACAATAACCAGGAGCATCGCCAGGCTTGCTGCCGCGCGCCACGGAATACCAGATTCGGAATTTCCGTGGGTAGCGTCCCGGGCCCCTTCCTGATCACGCTCCAGATCGAGGATATAGCCTCGTCGTGGCAGGGTACGGACGATCTTGTGGGCCCCGTCTCCCAAGGCCTTTCTGACGTCCGCGATGCACTGGCGCACCGAGTCTTCCGTGACGACCGTGTCACCCCACACTGCATCGAGCAAAGCCTCGGGCGATACGACTTCGCCAGCGTGCCGCACGAGGTAGTGCAGCACATCGAATGACTTCGGGCGGAGAGCGACGCGACGGTCGCCCTGCAGCAATACGTTACGCCGGAGATCCAGCGTAAATCCGGAGAATCTGATGAGGCCTTGGTCTGTGCCGGCGTCGTTCATTCTCGACGACTGCCTCGCCTGAAGCGGGAGCGAGCTTTAGTCTCTTCGAAAACTATAACCCAATTCCGACGTGGGCCTATCCAGGCGGGACTGGCCAGCCGATTCGGCAGCGAGCCGGAATTCCTGACAAGGAGACCGAGCAGCCCCGGACGGGCGTCGGCCTGAGATTTCGTGAATTACGAGGGGCGGATGGCCTCAGCGGATGCCGCTGCGACCTGGATGCAGCGCCCGAGACAAGGCCGTCCAAGCCTGCGATACGTCAGTTATCCGCATTCC
>JARRPZ010000254.1:0-2784 GCA_037382365.1 Gammaproteobacteria bacterium | reverse complement strand
ATCCTTCACGAAATCCCAGATACCCATGCAAAGCCCCCACAATCCGGGCGCCGCAGATCCAACTAAGAGATTGCTGCTGTTCCGCCCTGTTCACCTAGCTTGCGTAGCGTTCGGCGGTCTTTGCGTCATGTCAACATATCTTTTCTAGACACGGCACAAGCAGTTGCCAGCGTGAGAGGCTGCTTCAAAACTCTTTTGGTCCGCCCTGGACCACCGGCAACCATATGATTTTGTTTGGTGAACGGTCCACGATCAGACTGCCGCTTTGTTTCGCCCCAAACGTCATCGTCTTTCCGCAATATCATATCGCGACGCCCGCGCCGATGCCTTCGAGCTTTGGAGCGCGTACACCGGCGATTTGAAGAGGTGACCGAGCCGCGTGGCGGCTAATCCATTCTGGCCAGAATTACCTGACAGTCCCCCCGAAGCATTGTCAGGTTGTTGGCGCTGTTTCGTCCCGGTAGCCTGCGAGCATGTTGAACCTCGGCGATGTTTCCCGGATCAAAGGCTTCCGATTTCCTCGGAGCGTCATTGGATACGCGGTCTGGGCGTATCATCGGTTCGCCTTGAGCCTGCGTGACGTTGAAGATCTGCTCGCGGAACGCGGCATTACCGTGTCCCATGAAACGATCCGTGATTGGGTCGGCCGCTTCGGGCACCAGTTTGCAGCCAGGATCCGGCGGGATCGCCCGGGGCCAGCTGACAAATGGCATCTTGATGAAGTCGTGGTCCGGATCAACGGCAAAACGCAGTGGCTGTGGCGCGCAGTCGACGCGAATGGAGATGTGCTCGACATTCTGGTCCAGTCGAGGCGCGACAGGGTCGCCGCCTTGCGGTTTCTGCGCAAGCTTCTCAAGCGCTGGGGCCGTCTGCGCGTCATGGTAACCGACAAGATGCGGTCCTACAGTGCCGCGAAGGCCGGCATCGCACCGGGGCTCGAACACCGCCAGCACAAGGGACTGAACAACCGAAGCGAGGCATCCCACCGGCACACTCGAAGACGCGAGGAGATCACGGGCCGGTTCAAATCTCCACGCCAGGCGCAGCGCTTTCTGTCCGTGCATGACCAGACCGCCAGCATGTTCCGACCGAAACGCCACCGCCTGTCCGCCAGATCCTACCGCCATGCGAGGTCCGATGCGTTCGCCCTTTGGACAGGCTATGCTGCCGAACTGACCGCCTGATTGCCGAAAGCCTGCCGAAGGTTTGGTCGGGCATTAACAACCTGACAAAGCCCCTCGAACTCACCGGAATGTCCTCAAGCGGTGGGCTGAGCGTCAAGTGCCCCGGGCCCGGCGGCGGTGGCGGCCAGGTGGGCGATGCCGGCGGCGAAGGCGTGCTCGCCCAGGGCCTGCCGCTTCAGCAAGGCGTCAACTCACTCCCCGGTGACATGGGAGAAACCGTCCGGGCCATGCTGGCGGGAATGGGCACGGTCTGTGGCGGCGGCAAGCGGGTCTTGTCGGTGACCTGTGACGCGCCCGAACTGGACTTGGAAACGCACCGCTCTGCCGCCACGTCGGCAGTGCCGACGGGAGCCAGGAGGGCAAATCTCCTGCCTCTACGCCTCTACTCGTGAAACTCGAACAGGGATGTTCCGCGTTGATTTACTCCCATCCAGAGGTAGTGTCAAAGATCTTTCGCACTTTTGATTTTCACGCGACGACGGCTCCTTGGGTTTGGTCCGCGAAAAGCGGCGTCATGTTCATGTATTTCCGGGTCGACCACTGCGTGCCGGCGATGTGGCGCAGACGGGCCGCGGCCAGATTCAGGCAGGATTTCCCGTCCGGGAATGCCCCCACGACCCGGGTTCGGCGTCGGATCTCGCGCATGATCCTCTCCAGCGGGTTGTTGGTTCTCAGCTTGATCCAATGGCTGTCGGGGAAGCCGTAGTAGGTCAGGGTTTCATGGCCATGCGCTTCGAGCAGTTCGGCCGCCCGGGCCAGTTTCATGGCGCGCAGCTCGGCGATGACGGCGGCCATCTTCTCGGCCGCGGCCTTCCGGCTCTCCTGGGCATGGATTGCCTTCAGCATCTTCGCGACGTCCCGAACCTTGCCCGCGGGCACCAGGCTGAAGACGTTGCGGTAGGAATGTACGACGCAGCGCTGCCACTGCGCGTCCGGAAGAACCTCTGCGGCGCTCTCCACCAGGCCTCCCCCTCGATCGGCCGGTGCCGCCATGCGTCGATCTTGGCGTAGATCTTCTTGTTGAGATTGCTCACCGTGCCGGGACTGACCCGCGTGCCCCAGAGCGCTTCGGTGATGTCCTCGACGCGGCGCACCGACACGCCGGCGAGGTACATCTCGATCAAGGCCTCCTCCACGCTGCTCTCGCGGCGCTGGTAGCGTTCGATGATGGCTGTCTCGAAGGTCTGGCGTCGCAGCTTCGGCATCTTCAGCTTCACCGGCCCAGCCTTGGTGTCCAGCGACCTCTCGTAGCTGCCCGCCCGCGTGTCCTTGCGCCCTTCGCTGCGCTCGTACTTGCCGGCACCGCAAAGGCGATCCGCTTCGGCATCCAGCATCGCGTTCAGCGCCTCTTCGACGGTGCCGCGGACCATCTCGCCCAGATGATCCCGGATACGCGCCTCATCGATCTGGATCACCTGTCCCATCGGCTTCGGGTTTTCGTTCTCGTCCATTCTCAGCTCCTCTCTGCCAGTCTGAAAGGAGCCGTCGTCGCGGTCAAATGTGCGAAACAATCCTTACGTTATCCGATCTGCGTCTGCTTTTGCGACGAGTGGCGGTCTGCTTGCTTGCCGATGGCACGGCCATCCGTTGTATGCGTACC
>JARRPZ010000253.1:0-3610 GCA_037382365.1 Gammaproteobacteria bacterium | reverse complement strand
CGGGACAGCCCGCGGGAATGCAGATTCCGCACGATCTCGCTGATGCGTTCCTCGGTGGAACTCGCCACCTCCGCGCCGAGGAAAGGCAGCTCCGCGAGGCCGTTGCCGCGACGCGCGTGGATGCCCTTCGAGCGCAGATGGGCGACCAGCGGATCGAAACCCCTGTCCCGCGAGATGATGTGAAAACGGCCCTCGGGGTCTTGTTCCGAGAGACGTCCGATGTAGTAGGCGATGTGGAAATCCAGGGCATTGCGGCCGTTGCCGTTGATCGGCACATAGGTCGCCCGGTCGCCCAGGGCCTGCAGCGATGAGACGAGATCGAACGGCAGCCGCGTCTGCTGCTCGCCGAGGAACACGTAGACCTTGACCGGATGCGCCTCCAGCGGCGCCAGATCCTCCGGCTGTACGTTCTCGTAATCGATGAGGATGTAGTGGGTCCCCATGATGCTCCTCGCGAGGACGCGTCCCGGCCTAGCTTAGCACCGGAGCGGCGCGGCGGCAGGCTCGCTCACCGCAGCACCGGACGGCGCGCCCGGCCATCCCCTGCCATCCCCTGCAATACCCGGTCAATCGCCCGGGAAGTTCCTGTCCAGCAGGCGGGCGGACTTGTGCCGCGGGTATTCGGCCTCGATGAACTGGCGTAGCTCCAGTTCGGCCATGCGCAGGTTCTCCGAGATATTGCGGGCTTCCCGTTTCCGGTCGCCCAGCTCGTTCTCGGCCTCGGCCAGCTTGCGGGGTTTCACCCGGTCCGCCCGCGCGTGCAGTTTCTCGAGGCGCGCCTGTGCCGACCGGCATGCCGCCACGGCCCGTTCGTATTCGCGGCGATGCCCCTGCACGCGCTTCTTCAGTCTGCGCATCTTCGCGCGGCTCGACCGGCGGAGCGCCCGGAAACCGAACACGACGATCGCCAGGATCAGGATGATGCCGACGAGGAGCAGCCAGTCGGAATGAGGGACGTCACTCATGGCCGGTCAGTCTCGAAGCCGGGGGATCACGACAGTAACAGAGTCCTCTCGCGGCGACGGCATCACTGCTCGTTACGGGCACACGGTCGCGCCGCAGCGCCCGCTTATGGCTTTCCCCGCCGAAGCCGCGTAAGTTGCTCCGGACCGGCAAGAGCGGAGACAGCCACGATGCGCAGTTGCGATACGAGAACCGCGGGCGAAGCGACCGCGGTCACGGCCCTGCGGGTCGACACCGCCGGCCGGGGCCACCGTTGAGATGTCCGCGCCGCCGAACATGCTCGACACGAAGAAGGGGCGGCTGACCACCTTCGGCATCCTCTACATCTGCGAGGGCATCCCGCTCGGTTTCGCGGCGGTGGCCATCGCCACCTACATGCGCCGGGAAGGCGTGGACGTCGCCCAGGTCGGGGCCTTCGTCGCGTCCTTCTACCTCCCGTGGGCATTCAAGTGGGCCTGGGCGCCCGTGGTGGACCTGGTCACGCTGAACCGCTTCGGCGGTCGCAAGGCATGGATCGTGCTGTGCCAGGTGCTGATGATCGTCACCCTCTACTTCGTCGCCCAGCTCGATTACACGACCCGCTTCGACCTGCTGATCACCATGGTGATCATCCACAACGTCTTCGCCGCCACCTGCGACGTGGCCATCGATTCGCTCGCCGTCAGCAGCCTGCGCGAAGACGAACGCGGACAGGGCAACGGATTCATGTTCGCCGGCGCCTACATCGGCCAGGGACTCGGTGGCGGCGGCGCGCTGTTCGTCGCGGGGCTCTACGGGTTCGACGTCTCCTTTCTCTATGTCGCCGCGCTGCTCGGCCTGGTGCTGGCCTTCGTCGTATTCTTCGTGAGGGACCCGGCCGCCGGACCGAGCGTCGCCGAGCGGGCACACGACGTCTGGCGCCAGTTCCGCGAGTCCGTGGCCCGTTTCGCGCGGGAACTCGGCATCGGTCTCTTCCGTTCCGGCAGGAGCCCGCTGATCGGCGTCGCATTCGCACTGCTGCCGATCGGCGCCATGGCTCTGTCGGGCGCGGTGTCCACGGCGCTGCAGGTCGATCTCGGCATGACCGACAACCAGATCGGCCAGCTGAACATCTACTCGATGATCACCTCGGGCGTGGGCTGCGTGGTGGGCGGGTGGCTCGCGGACCGGCTCGGCAAGCGCCGGATGCTGGCGCTGTTCTATGCGATGTCCATGCTGCCCACGCTCTGGCTGGCCGCCGCCGTGGGCGGAGAAGCGGGCATCGCGGGCAGCGATCTTCATGGGCCTGACCAACCCGGCCGTGGCCGCCACCCAGTTCACCGGCTTCATGGCCCTGCAGAACCTGACCATCTCCTATTCCAATGCGTGGCAGGGAGCGGCCGTGGACGCCTGGGGCTACAGCACGATGTTCTATCTGGACGCACTGGTGGTCATCGCGCCGATCCTGCTCATCCCCTTCCTGACGGACCGCCGGCCGACCGAGGCCCCGCCGTCGCCGGCGAGACCGTTACCCGAGGCGAGCTGAGGCGGTCGCCACCCGCCTCACAGGTCGAGCTCCATCCGGACGAGCGTTCCCTCGCCGTCCCACAGTTCCTCCCGGGTCTCGGACACGAGTCGGAATCCCAGGGAATCGTAGAGTCGCCGGGAGGCTTCGAGCCCCCCGGTGGTCTCCAGGAACACGCGGCGCAAACCCCGGCGCCGACAATAGTCGAGGGATTCCTCCACGAGGCGGCGTCCGAGACCGATGCCGCGCACCTCCGGGCGGGCGAGCACCCAGCGCAGCTGGCCGACTCCTTCTCCCCGGTCGACGATGGCGCAACAGCCGACCAGCTCGCCTCCCCGCTCCGCCAGCCACACCCGGCCCCGCGAGGCATTGTCCAGGACGAACTCGGCGATGGTCTTCGCCACGAAGGCTTCGAATCGCAGGCCGAATCCCTCTGCCTCCCGCTCGTAGATCTCCCCGTGCAACGCCACGATGCGGCCGAGATCGCCGCAGCGCAGTGTCGTCCGGACGCTGATTTCGGCTGACTCGTCCAGGTCCCCGATCGACATGTTGCAGATTCACTACATGAGGAATATTGGTATTTAACAATAAAACTCTGCTAGATTCAGCAGGAACGGCTTCATCGGGGGAGAGAGCCATGATGCGTTGTAACTTTGCGACAGCGTTCGGCCGGTGCGTGACGGGCACTGCGGCAGTCCTTTTTCTGTTCGGTGGGGCCGGCGTCGCCCTCGCCCAGCAGGACACCATCGAGGAGGTCGTCGTGACGGCGACCAAGCGGGAGA
Organism: Gammaproteobacteria bacterium; assembly: GCA_037382365.1. Lineage (GTDB taxonomy): Bacteria > Pseudomonadota > Gammaproteobacteria > Steroidobacterales > Woeseiaceae > Lentisalinibacter. Next base: position 382 of record JARRPZ010000253.1, on the reverse strand, counting down.
GTCGCGTGCAGGACGTCCCGTTCTCCATCAACGTGCAGACGGAAGAGGACATCCGGCGGCTCGGCGCGACCGATCTGGAGGAGCTCTCCCGCAACATCGCTGGCCTGGCGATCCAGAACCTCGGTCCGGGCCAGAGTCAGGTCGCCATCCGGGGCGTCTCCGCCGGGCAGATCGTCCGTGACCAGCCGGGCGTCAAGGAACAGGTAGGCGTCTACCTCGACGAGTCGGTCATCTCGCTGTCGCTGTTCACGCCCGACTTCGACCTCTACGACCTGAACCGGGTCGAGACGCTGCGCGGTCCCCAGGGCACGCTGTTCGGTTCGGGCTCCATCGGCGGCACGATCCGCTACATCACGAATCAGCCGCAGATGGACGATTTCGA
>JARRPZ010000252.1:0-3334 GCA_037382365.1 Gammaproteobacteria bacterium | reverse complement strand
AAGGCAGAGGCGGCGGCCACGCTCGACGAGGAACAGCTCATCGCGTTCTTCTCCTACTTCTACGTCGCCGTCGGCCTCGGCAGTTTCCTGCTGCAGGCCGCCGTCGGCGACAAGGCCGTGAAATGGCTGGGACTGGGCGGCGCCATGCTCGCCTGGCCTCTCGCCATCCTCATGACCGGCGCCGTGGCCCTCGTCATGCGCACCCTGATCACCGTCACGTTGCTGCGCGCGAGCGCCAATCTCTTCTACAACTCTTTCTTCCGGACCGGTTTCGAACTCCTGTATACGCCCATCCCGGCCGCCCACAAACGGACCGGCAAGGTCATGATCGACGTCGGCGCCGACCGTGCCGGGGACATGATCGGCGCCGTGATCGTGATGGGCCTCCTGCTGCTGCCGGCGGCGATCAGCTCGACGGCCCTGCTGATCACCGCTCTTCTGCTTGCCACGGTCTGCGCCGTCGTAATCCTGGTGCTGCAGAGAAACTACTCGCGGCAGCTCGCCAGCAACCTGCAGACCGGCACGTTGGAACTCGAGAACGACCAGCCGGTGGATCCACTCGCGTCGCGCACGCTGCACATGACCCAACAGGTCATCCACCGGGACGTCTTGCTCGAGGAGATCGCGCGACGACGGGCGCTCGGCGAGACCCAGGCGGAACTCGATCGCCCGTCGGAAGAACCTGTCGACGCGGCGGGCGCCTCTGCGGCGACGCTCGAACCTCTGCCGATCCCTGCCGGCACGGATCCGACCACCGAGTCGATCCTGATCCTGCGTGGTGACGACGACTCGCGTATCCGCCGCGTGCTCACGAGCCGTGAGATGACGCCCGAGCTCGTGCCGCATGCCATCAGGCTGCTGAACCGGCAGCCTGTTCTCCAGGAAGCGCTGCGGGCATTGCGCGGGGCGGCCAGGCGATCGCCCGGCCAGCTCGTGGATGCGCTGCTCGATCCCTTCCAGAGCGGCCGGGTCCGGCGCCGCCTCCCCATCGTGCTGGCGTACTCCGACAGCCCGATCGCGATCCATGGTCTGGCGGCGGTGCTGGCCGACCCGGATCCCAACGTCCGCTACCGGGCCGCGCGGGGACTCGAGCGCATCCGCCGACGCAGTCCGCGGGCCGATATGCCGAAAGAGGAGCTCGACGCGGTCATCGAGAAGGAACTCAAATCGCTGCAGCGCTTGCGCCAGAGTGGCGGGGAGATCGGGCGCGCGACGGTGCAACGCCTGGAGATGGTATTTTTGCTGCTCGGGGCGATCGGCGATCCGATAACGGTCGAACTGACGTGGAATGCCCTGCACGGCGATGACCGCTGGCTCAAGGGTACAGCGCTCGAGTACCTCGAGAATCGCCTGCCGATCGAGATGTGGAACCGTCTGAAGCCGCTGCTGGACGCGACGTCCGAGGAGGTCGCGCGCGAGAAGCGCACGGCAGAAGAGGCGGCACGGGAACTCAGGTCGGCCGCCGACAGACTGAAAGAGGTCAGGACACCGGCGCCGGCTGATACGCTGATGGCGGACGAGGATCCGCGACTGGCTGACGCTCCGGTCAACCACGAATCGGGAGAGAGTACCGCGCGATGATTGCAGGTATCGGCAAGACAATAGGTATCGACTCCGGGTTCCTGCACCTGTACATGCCCCTGGTGCGACGGCTCGTCGTCATTGCCATCGCCACGGGAGTGCTGACGCTCGTGGCGCTGCTGTTCTTCGACAATCGCCTGGTCAGCCGAATGTCGACCACGGTCATAGAGAACTCGTCCGCGACCGTTACGCAGAAACTGAGGCGCCTGTTCGATCAGAGCCGGGATTCCCTGGTGGTCGCCACGCGGCAGATCGACGGTCGCCCCCTCGACGACAACCTGCGACCCCTGCTGGTCGGTTTTCTGAGTGCGTATCCGTTCCTCGACTCCATCAACGTTGCGGATTCCAAAGACAACGAATACGTGGTCATCCACGACGAAGACGGCTACCTCGTGCGTCGGCTCGACGCCGCCGAGCCGGAAGTGGCGAACTGGAGCCGCTGGCGGGGCGATGAGATGATCGAGGAATGGCAGCGACGATCCGCGGCGCCGCCGTCGGAGCGACCCTGGTTCATCGGCGCGCTGCAGTATGAGACCGGCACGCGCCACTGGACGGAACCGTACGAGTTCCTCACCACGAAGGTGCCGGGGATCTCGGTCTCGACCCGTTGGCAGGGGAGTGAAACGGGACGGGACTACGCCATCGCGTTCAACATGAATCTGTCCGGGTCGGACGCTCGGTCTCCCGGCGGTGGACCGGTTCCTGGGCAACGAAATGGAAGTCGCCGCGGCTCAGCTTTCGCCGGCCCGTGACCTCGGCGTGCCGGCGCTCGATGACGCGATAGCTGCGTGGGAGGAACAGGGCCGCGAGACCGGCGTCTTTCCTTTCACGGGCCCGCTCGGCGCCCGCTGGTGGGCCGGGCTGTCGGAGCTAAAGCTCGATAACCGGAACTCGGTCTGGTCCGCGGTGCTGGTGCCGCGCTCGGACCTGCTCGGCAATGTGGTGAACCTGCGTAATCTGACCATCGGCGGCATCCTGCTGCTCGGTGTCCTGACAGCGGCCGTATTCCTGGTGACGGCGATGCGCTCGATTCGCCGCCAGATGAAGGACGCGGTCGACCGGATCGAACAGAGACTCGGCCAGTACCACGTGGAGGAGAAGATCGGCGAGGGCGGCAACGGCACCGTGTACCGGGCGCGCCACGCATTGCTGCGGCGCCCGACCGCAATGAAGCTCATGAACCCGGTATTCGCGCGCAGCGACGCGGCCCGCAAGCGTTTCGAGCACGAGGTACGGCTGACCAGCAGTCTCAGTCATCCGAACACCGTGTCGATATACGATTTCGGGCGCACCTCGGACGGCACCCTCTACTACGCGATGGAACTGCTGGAAGGCGGTACCCTCGACCGGGTGGTGCAGATCAGCGGCCCGCTGCCGCCGGGACGGGTCATTCATTTCCTGGAGCAGGCCTGTGGTTCGCTCGCGGAGGCGCACTCGAGAGGGCTCATCCACCGCGACATCAAGCCCTCGAACCTGATCGTCTGCGAGCGGGGCGGACTCTGCGATGTCATAAAGGTGGTCGATTTCGGCCTGGTGAAGGAGATCGCGGCGACGGACGGCAACGTGACCCAGGGTGACGTGCTGGTCGGCACCCCGTTCTTCATGGCGCCGGAGACGATCACCGAGGCCGGTCAGGCGGGGCCGAAGAGTGATATCTATTCGCTGGGCGCCGTCGGCTATTACCTCCTGGCCGGGCGTCACGTGTTCGAGGGTGAGAGCGCCGTGGAGATCTGCTCGGCCCATCTCCATGACC
>JARRPZ010000251.1:0-2508 GCA_037382365.1 Gammaproteobacteria bacterium | reverse complement strand
ACCGCGCCCATCGTGTCCAGCATGGCCACGCTGCCGGGGATATTGAACCCCCGCCCGAAGACCTTGGTGAATTCCGCCGGAAGTATCCGCTTGCCGCGCAACACCCCGACCATGTCCGCAATGAGCAATTCCATCATGCCGCAGTCCGGATTCGCGGTCAGGAAGTCGTCCAGCGCCTGGGTCGCTTCGTGCATTGGTCCGCCCCTGCCATTCGTCGTGCGGCGCGGGTGCCGCCACCCCGGCCGGCTCAGGCGAGGCTGATCCAGGCCGATTTCGTCTGAGTGTACTCCAGCAGACTGTCGAAGCACTTGTCGCGGGCATTGCCCGACTGTTTGTAGCCGCCGAAGGGCTGTGTCATGTCCGCTTCGTCGTAGGTGTTCACCCAGACGACACCGGCCTCGAACTCCCGTATGAAGCGATGAGCGGTCGTGATGTCCCGTGTCCAGATGCTGGCCGCCAGTCCGTAGATCGTGTCGTTGGCGACCCGGATGGCTTCGTCCGCGCCGTCGAAGGGGATGATGCTGGCCACCGGTCCGAATATCTCCTCGCGGGCGATGGTCATCGCGTTGTCGACGTCCACGAAAAGGGTCGGATCCACGTAGGCACCGTCCGGGAACGCTGCGGAGGCGGTACCGCCGAACATCAGCTTCGCCCCCTCCTTCCTGCCGGTCTCCACCATGTCCAGCACGCGCCGCTGGTCCTGGTGCGTGACGAGGGGGCCGAGATTGGTGGCCGGGTCGAGCGGATCGCCGGCCTGGTAGGCGTCCCGCCCTTCGGCGACGAATCGCTCGACGAAATCGTCGTAGATCGGGCGGTCGACCATGATACGGGAGCCCGCATTGCAGACCTCGCCCATGTTCGCGTAGATGGCGTGATAGGCGCTCTCGACGGCGCGACCCAGATCGGGCAGGTCGCCCATGAAGACCTGCGGCGACTTGCCCCCGCACTCCAGGCCCACCTTCTTCATGTTCGACTGACCCGCATACTGCAGGATCAGTTTGCCGACTGCCGTGGAGCCCGTGAAGGAGATCTTGGCCACGTCGTTGTGCAGTGCCAGGGCCTTGCCGGCCACCTCGCCGATGCCGTTCACGACATTGAAGACGCCCGGTGGTCCGCCGGCCGCGACGAACAGCTGGGCGATCCGCAGGTTGGACAGGGGCGACTGCTCGGCGGGCTTCAGGACCACCGTATTGCCGGCCGCAAGCGCCGGCGCATATTTCCACGCAGCCATCAGGAGCGGATAGTTCCAGGGCGAGATCGCGCCGACGACGCCGAGCGGCTCGCGCAGCACGAGATTCATCGCATCCCGGGCCGTATTGGTCACGGCGCCTTCGATCTTGTCGATGCTCTCGCTCATGAATCGGATGGTCTCCACGACCAGCGGTATGTCGACGGTCAACATGTCGCTGATGGGTTTGCCCATGTCGAGCGTGTCGAGGAGGGCGAGTTCCTCGGCATTCTCCTCGATGAGATCGGCGAAGCGATAGAGGACCTCCATGCGTTCGCGCGGCGCCATCTTCGACCAGGGGCCGCTGCGGAACGCGGCTCTGGCCGCCGCGACGGCCGCATCGACATCCTTCTCGTTGCCCGCGGACATCGCGGCCAATACCTCACCGTCGGCGGGATTCACCGTCTCGAAACGGCCGCCGTCGGCCGCCTCGACGAACTCGCCGCCGATGAACAGGCGGGTCTCCAGGTTGCGTCTGCGCCGATCGGCCGCCCGATGCCAGTCTTCGCTGTCGTATTGCTGCAGTTCGCTCGGTGTCATAGCACTTGCCTCTCTGAGATCTGTTCGGTGGTGTGCGGCACCGTCAGTGCGTCGACGGCCACGCAGCCTCCGGAGTGGACGATGAGCGGATTCACGTCGATCTCCCGGATCCGCCCGGCGAGAGCGGCTGCCATCACGGAGAATCTTGCTACCGCGTCGCACAGAGCGTCAACGTCGGCGGGCCCGCTGCCGCGGTCCCCGTCGAGCAGCGGGCGCAGCCTGAGTCGTTCGATCAGCCGGCGAGCGTGGGCCGCATCGAAGGGCGGCAGCGCGAATGCGAGGTCCGCCCGCAGCTCGGCGTGGATGCCGCCGAAACCGATCGCGACGATCGGTCCGATATCCGGGTCCGTCGTCATGCCGAGGAGCATCTCGACGCCCGCGGGCTGCATCTCCGACACCTCGACGGCGGGACCGAACCGTTCGCAGAGATCCGCCCAGGCCGCCTGCACGGCTGCGCGTTCGTTCAGGCCGAGGTGCACGCCGCCGACGGCGCTGCGATGCGCGATGCCCGGCGCGACCGTCTTCAGCGCGACGGGGCCGCCGATGCGCGTCCAGGCCGCGACGGCTTCTTCGGCGGACCGGATGACTTCGCTGCGGGTCACGGCGATGCCGAAATCCTCCAGCATGACCAGCGACGTGTGGCTGTCCGGCGGCGTGTCGCGGGCGAGGCGATCCTGCCAGAGCGCGGCGGCGTCGCGGGGCAGCGGGGGCGGTGCCGCTGCCACGCGCCCGCGCGCGTC
>JARRPZ010000250.1:0-2605 GCA_037382365.1 Gammaproteobacteria bacterium | reverse complement strand
TCGTCCGCGTGCCCTATCTCGGCGCCGCGCCCCAGGAAGTGGAAGAGGGCGTGGTGATCAAGATCGAGGAGGCCATCCAGGACATCAACGGCATCATCGAGATCCGGTCCACCGCGACCGAGGGCATCGGCACCGTCAGCGCGGAGGTGTCCCAGGATGCGGACCTGAACGAGGTCCTGAACGAGATCAAGACGAACGTGGATGCCATCGCCACGTTCCCGGGGCTGGCCGAGAAACCGGTGATCTACAAGCAGGAGTTCCCGATACACGTGGTCTTCCTGTCCATCTTCGGCGACATGGACGCCTACATGCGCAAGGAGATGGCCCAGGAGGTGCGCGACGAGCTGATGCGTCTGCCCGAGGTGAACCAGATCCAGATCCTCGGTGACCGGGACTACGAGATCAGCATCGAGGTGTCGGAGTACGTGCTGCGCAAGTACGGACTCACGATGAGCGAGATCTCCCAGGCGATCCGCGACTCCTCGGTCGATCTGCCGGGCGGCGCCATCCGCTCGGAGGGCGGTGACATCCTGCTGCGCACGGAGGGGCAGGTCTACACGGGACAGGAGTTCTCCCAGCTCGTCCTGCGCACCTATCCCGACGGGACGCGCCTCACCCTCGGCGACATCGCCAACATCGACGACGGTTTCGTCGAGACGGACGGCTTCGCGCATTTCAATGGCGAGCGCACGGCAGTCCTGCGCGTGCTGGCGAGCGGCAATCAGAACGAGCTGGAGACGGCGGCCGCGGTGAAGCGCTACGTCGCCGGGAAGCGGGAGGCGCTGCCGGATGGCGTCGACATGGAGGTGTGGGTGGATCGCGCCTTCTACCTGCAGGACCGGCTGGATCTCATGCTGAAGAACATGCTGCAGGGCGCGATCCTGGTCTGCCTGATCCTGTCGCTGTTCCTGCGCATGAAGGTAGCCGGATGGGTGATCGTGGGCATCCCCGTGACCTTCTTCGGGGCGCTCTGGCTGATGCCGCACATGCCCTGGCCGGTGACCATCAACGTGATCAGCCTGTTCGGTTTCATCCTGGTGCTCGGTATCGTGGTCGACGATGCCATCATCATCGGCGAGAGCATCTATACCAAGACGCGTGCGGACGGGCATACGCTCGACAACGTCATCGAGGGCGCGAAACGGGTCGCGGTGCCCGCCACCTTCGGCGTGCTCACCACCATTGCCGCATTCGCGCCGATGCTGTTCGTCGGCGGATTCGCCGGACCATTCTTCGAAGCGATGTCGGTCGTCGTGATCCTCTGTCTGCTGTTCTCGCTGGTGGAATCGAAACTGATCCTGCCGGCCCATCTGGCGAATGCGAACATCAAGCCGATCGACGAGGATGATCTGTTCCGTCCGCAGCGCAGGATCCACTGGCGCGAACGCTTGCCGCGGTTCTTCCAGAAACTGCAGCGTCACACCCAGCACGGGCTGCACTGGCTGATCGACCGGGCGTATCTGCCGGGACTGGAGCGCTGCCTTCGCAACCGGGGACTCACCACCGCCGGTTTCATGGCGATCCTGATCGTCACCGTCGGTGTGGTGCAAAGCGGCCTCGTGCGCATCGTGCTGTTCCCGGAAGTGCCCGGCGACTTCGTCATGGCGAGCCTCGAGATGCAGCGTGGTACCTCACCGGATGCCCGGAACGCGGCGCTCTATCGCCTGGAGAATGCCGTGTTCGAGATCAACGAGGAATACACGGCGGCGAATCCGGGCGCACCGGAACCCGTCGAGCGGATCGGCATGTTCACCAATGGCGATACCGGGGGTCAGGCGGTCGTCGAGCTGTACCGGGGCGAGGAGCGGCCGATCGAAGGCGAAGAACTCACCGAGCTGTGGCGCGAGAAGGTGGGCGAGATACCCGGGATGAAGGAGCTGGATTTCTCGTCGGGTGATCATATCGGCGGTGGCGCACCGCTCAGCTTCGGCCTGTCGGGCAGCGATTACGAGATGCTGGAAGCCGCCGCCGAGGAACTGCAGGCGAAACTGACGGAGTACGACGGCGTGTTCGACATCCGTAACTCGTCGAGCTCGGGCGGCCAGGAGATAAGGCTCACCATAAAGCCTCAGGCCGAGGCGCTGGGCCTGACCATGGCCTCCCTCGGACGACAGGTCCGCCAGGCCTTCTATGGCGAGGAAGCACAGCGCATCCAGCGCGGCACCGACGAACTGAAGGTCATGGTGCGTTATCCGCCGGACGAGCGCCGGTCCGTGGCGGACCTCGAGAACATGCGCATCCGCACGCCGGACGGCGCCGAGGTGCCATTCGATGCCGTCGCGGAGATCGACTTCGACGATGCCTATTCGAGCATCACGCGCCTGAATCGCAAGCGCACCATCACCGTCTCCGCCGACATCGATCCGAACCGGGTGGAGCCGGGCCCCATCATCCGGGAGATCGGCCAGGACTTCATGCCGGGTCTTCTCTCAAGGTATCCGGGCGTGTCCTACGGTCTCGAGGGCGCGAGCCAGGAGGAACAGGACTTCATCCACAACATCACCGTGGCATCCATCGCCGCGCTGTTCCTCATCTACGCGCTCATCGCAATCCCGCTGCGCTCCTATTCGCAGCCGCTGATCATCATGTCCGTGATTCCCTTCGG
>JARRPZ010000249.1:0-6109 GCA_037382365.1 Gammaproteobacteria bacterium | reverse complement strand
CCCCGTACTCATGACCACCGGTGCGACCGTCCTCGGCCACTTCCCCCTGGTGCTCGTGACGGGACCCGGCGCGGAGGCCCGTAACAGCATCGGCATCATCCTCGTCGCCGGCATGCTGATCGGTACCATATTCACCCTGTTCGTCCTGCCCTGCGTCTACATGGCACTCGCGGACTCTCGCTCGCGTGGCCGCGAAACCATCGAGCACACCGTCACCGAACGGTCCGTCAGCCCGGCCTGACGGACCGCATCGCTCGGGTGGATTGCGGCCCCCGGGGGTCCGGTAACTGCGCGAAACCGCAATGTATGCCGCTGCCCCGAGTCCCTATACTGCGTTCGATGGGATCGGAAGGAATCCGACGAGACGCCGGCAGGGCGCCGGCCGCGCCCCCGCCCGGCGTCGCCATGTCTCGAGGGGGCAGGACGCCACTCGGGCAAGCAGGCTCCGGCCATGCGTAAAGCCGCACTCTCCCTCTACGATTCGCTGGTGCTCGGCAGGCCGGCGCTCACCCTCGTGGTGACGGCCGCCGTGGTCGCACTCTTGGCGAGCCAGGCGCCCCGGTTCGCGCTGGATACCTCCAGCGATTCCCTGCTGCTGGAGAGCGACACGGGCATCCAGTACTACCGCTCGATCCGGGCGCGATACGGCTCGGACGATTTCCTGATCCTCACCTATACGCCGCAGGAGGACCTGTTCTCGGACCCGGTCCTGACGGAGATCGGCCGGCTGCGGGACGATGTGTCCGCGGTACCGAACGTCGCCACTGTCATCTCCATCCTGGACGTACCGCTGCTCCGCAGCCCGCCGCTCTCGCCGCGCGAACTGGCCGACGGGGCACCGAAGCTGCTCTCCGACCGGACCGACAGGCAACTCGCCCGCAAGGAGCTGATCGAGAGCCCGCTCTACCGCAACCGGCTGATGAGTCCCGACGGCGGTACGACGGCCATGCAGATCAATCTCGAGCAGGACGAGGACTACGCGGCGCTGCTGCGCCAGCGCGACGAGCTGCGCGAGGCCCGGCTCGAGCGCGATCTCTCCGAATCCGAAGCCGCCGAACTCGAGGAACTCGAACGCCGGGTCCGCCGGCGCCGTGACGAGGAGCAGGCCGAGCTGCAACAGATCGTCGCCGACGTGCGGGCGATCGTCGACGACTACCGCGACGGGGCGTCGCTCCACCTCGGCGGCCTGCCGATGATCAGCGCCGACATGATCAGCTTCATCCGCCACGATCTGGTGGTGTTCGGCACGGGGCTCGGCATCGCCCTGGTCCTCCTCCTCGCGATCATCTTCCGACGGCCGCGCTGGGTGATACTGCCGCTCGCGAGCTGCGCGGCCGCCGTGGTGAGCATGATCGGTTTCCTCGGTCTCGTGCAATGGCCGGTGACGGTCGTCTCGTCGAATTTCGTTTCTCTGATGCTGATCCTCACCCTGTCGCTGAACGTGCACCTCGTCGTCCGGCATCGCGAACTCCACGCCGGGAACCCGGACGCGTCCCGGCACGATCTCGTCCTCGGCACCGTGCGCAACAAGTTCTATCCGGCCCTCTACACCGCCCTGACGACGATCGTCGCATTCGCCTCCCTGCTTTCCGCCGACATCCGGCCGGTGATCGACTTCGGCTGGATGATGGTCATCGGGATGAGCATGGCATTCGTGCTCACGTTCCTGATCCTCCCGGCCTCGCTCATGCTGCTGCCGTCCGGGGAACCCCCCGCGACCGGGGATTTCACGAACCGGATAACCGGGTTCTTCTCGGGTCTCATCACCTCCGCACCGCGGGCGACACTGATCGTCTACGCGCTGATCGCGGCCGCGAGCGCGGTGAGTGTCGTCCAGCTCAGCGTGGATAACCGATTCATCGACTATTTCAAGCGCTCCACGGCGATCTACCAGGGCATGAAGATCATCGACGAGCGGCTCGGCGGCACGACTCCCCTCGACGTGATCCTCGACGCCGACCCGGATTTCGTCGCCGCGCAGAAGACGGAGCAGGCCGAAGCGGAGGAACTCGGGCTGGCCGGCGAACCGGGCCTGGCCGTGCGCAGCTACTGGTACAACACGGCGCGCAGCGACATCGTCCGGCAGGCGCATGACGATCTCGAATCGCGCCCGGACATCGGCAAGGTCCTGTCGCTGGCCACCACACTCGATGTGATCCGTGAGGTGATGGGCGAGGACGAACTCGACAACTTCCAGCTCTCGGTGACGAACTCGACAACTTCCAGCTCTCGGTCGTCTACAAGCGTCTCCCGCAGGACGTCAGGGAGGTACTGTTCGAACCCTACCTCTCCGTCGAGGGACATCAGACGCGCATCGCCGCGCGGGTCTACGAGACCAGCGACTCCCTCGAACGCGACGAATTGCTCGAGTCCATCCACGAGCACCTGACCGGTGAGCTCGGGCTCGCCGAGCAGCGCGTCCATCTCACCGGTCTGATGGTGCTCTACAACAACGTGCTGCAGAGCCTGCTGGTCTCGCAGGTGACGACCGCCGGCGTCGTCATCCTCGTCGTGCTGCTGATGTTCTGGGCCACGTTCCGGTCTCTGGCCGTGGCGGCCGTGGCTCTGGTGCCGAATATCATCGGCGCCCTCGCCGTGCTGGGCCTGATGAGCGCGCTCGGCGTGCCACTCGACATCATGACGATCACCATCGCCGCCATCGTCATCGGCATCGGCGTGGACGACACCATCCACTACGTCTATCGATTCCGCGAGGAGTTCGCGAAGGACGGTGACTACGCGGCCACCATCGACCGCTGTCACCGGAGTATCGGCCACGCCATGTATTACACGTCGATCACGATCATCCTCGGCTTCTCGATACTCGCCCTGTCCAGCTTCGTGCCGACCATCTACTTCGGGCTGCTGACCGGGCTCGCGATGGCGGTCGCCATGGTCGCGAACCTGACCCTGTTGCCGCTGCTGATGGCACGTCTGCACGTGCTCGGTCCACCGTCCGGATGACCCCGGCCCCAGGAGCAGAAGGAGAGGCCGTGATGGAAAACCCCCTCCGTCCCGACTAGCATGAACACGGGCCGCCGTCGCGCGGCCGGAAGGAGCAACCAGCATGGTCAGCAAGACAAGTATCGTATTCCCCACGGACTTCTCGGAGACCTCGGTCTCGGCGCTGCACTGGGCGCGCAGGATGGCGGAGCAGATGGACGCCGAACTGCATTGCATCTCCGTCGTCGAGCCACCGATCGTCTACACGTCCATGGAAGTGCCGACGGCCGTGCCCACCATCGAAGAGACGGTGCAGCAGGCAGAGGCCCAGATGGATGAATTCGCGAAGGCGCACCTCACCGGCTTCGGCCACGCTCCGATCACCAGGGTACTCGCGGGCCGGCCTGTCGACGAGATCACCGGGTACGCCCGCGAGAACGGCGCGGCGATGATCGTGATGTCCACCCACGGACGGAGCGGCCTCAGGCACCTGCTCATCGGCAGCACGGCGGAAGGCGTCGTACGCCATGCCTCCTGTCCCGTCCTGACGGTGCGCGGTCCCGAGGCCGACTGAGACTTGCCGTGACCGACGAACGGGTCGAGGCGTTGAAGCGACGTCTCTCGAAGACGCTGGATTCCGACAGGCCGGAGATGGTGCGCAGGCGCCACGAGAAAGGCTGCCGGACGGCGCGCGAGAATCTGGCGGACCTGGTCGACGAGGGCTCGTTCATCGAGTACGGGCAACTCGCCGTCGCGGCCCAGCGCAGCCGTCGCGATCTCGCCGACCTGGAGGAGAACACGCCGGCGGACGGCGTCATCACCGGTACGGCGACCATCAACGCGGGACTGTTCGGGCGCGAGAACGCACGCGCGGCCGTCGTCGTCTACGACTACAGCGTGCTGGCCGGCACCCAGGGCTACTTCCATCATCAAAAGCTCGACCGTATCCTCGAACTGGCAGAGCAGTGGGACCTGCCGGTGGTCATGTACACCGAAGGCGGTGGCGGACGGCCGGGAGACACGGACGTGAAGACCCAGGTCGCCGGCCTGAATATCGGCTCCTTCCGGACCTGGGCGCGGCTATCCGGCCGCGTGCCGCGGATCGCCGTGAACAACGGCTATTGCTTCGCCGGCAACGCCGCCCTGTTCGGCAGCGCGGACGTCACGATCGCCACGAGGAACTCCTGGATCGGCATGGCGGGACCGGCCATGATCGAGGGCGGAGGGCTCGGCCGACACGCACCGACCGACATCGGCCCGATCGCCGTCCAGGAGCGGAACGGCGTGGTCGATCTCGTGGCGGACGACGAGGCCCACGCCACGGACCTGGCCCGCGGGCTGCTCGCGTACCTCCAGGGCCGGACCGGCAACTGGACGGCGGCGGACCAGGAATCCGTGCGCGGCCTGATGCCGGCAGACCGGCGCTGGGTGTATCCCGTGCGGGACATCATCACGACACTCGCCGATGCGGACAGCTTCCTCGAGCTGCGGCGGGCCTATGGCCAGGCGATCGTCACGGGTTTCCTGCGCATCGAAGGGCGCTCCTCGCCGTCGTGCTGCGCAAGGGTTACGGGCTCGGGGCGATGGCGATGGCCGGCGGCAGTCTCGCCGCACCGGTCTGGACCGCGTCCTGGCCCACGGGCGAGTTCGGCGGCATGGGACTGGAGGGCGCCGTTCGTCTCGGTTACCGCAAGGAACTCGAAGCCGTCGAAGACGACGAGCGCGACGCGCTGTTCGAGACGCTGCTGAAACAGATGTACGAGGCCGGCAGGGCCACCGAAGCCGCCTCGCACCTGGAGATCGATGCGGTCATCGACCCGGCCGACACCCGCCGCGCACTGGCCGAGGCACTGGCGCGGCTGCCGAAGCGGGAACACCGCAGCGCGGCGCGGCGGTCCTACGTCGATACCTGGTGAGGCTGGACCTTCTCGCCGAACAGCACCCCGGTCCGGGTCTTCAGACACTCCATCACCGGCACGTCTTCCTGCAGCAGCGGGAAGATCGTCCCGATGTCCAGCTTCCGGCTGTCGATGCTGGTGACGTCGAAGCCGGATTCCTCCAGCAGCAGCGCCGCCACCTATTGCGGAATTTCCGACTTGCAGTGAGACCGGAACTCTGAAAACTTGCGGGACTTCGCCCAAGCGTAGCGCCAGCCACCATGGCCAACCGACGTCAGTTCCTTAAATACGGCGGCGCAGCCGCCTTCGCAGTGACTGCTCCGTTGCCGATCCTGGTCGCGGAGCACAAGAAACTGCCGACCCGTCCCATCCCGGGCACGACCGAATCGCTGCCCGTGATCGGCATGGGTAACTCGAATGCGTTCCGTGCGGGCGACCGCGAGGCGACATGGGACGTGATCAGGATGTTCCGGCGCTACGGCTCGCGCTATATCGATTGCTCGGGGCCCAGTCGCTTCGTCGTCGCGGACGTCGTCGGCGCGCAGGGTATCGGCGAAGACGTTTTTCTCGGCACCTATTTCGACCTGGAGCGTGAGAACGCCGCCCGGGACGAGGCGCGCCGTGTGCTCGAAACGACGGGCAAACCGGCCCTCGACCTCCTGCAGGCATACCCTGAAATCGCCGTCCCGCAGTGGCAGACGTTCCGGCGCTGGAAGGATGAGGGCCTCACCCGCTACGTCGGCGTGGCGCGGCACCGCAAGGAATACTACGAGACGATGATGGACCTGATGCGGACCGGCACGCTGGACTTCGTGCAGGTGAATTACTCGCTGCTGGAGCCGGAGGCGGAGGAACGACTGCTGCCGATGGCCCGGGAACGCGGCGTCGCCGTCACCATCAATCGCCCCTTCATCAACGGGGAGTGGTTCCGGCTGGTGCGCGGCCGCGCGCTGCCGCCCTGGGCCGCGGAATTCGACTGCGACAGCTGGGCACAGTTCTCACTCAAATTCATCCTCGCGCATCCGGCCGTTACCTGCGTGCTGACCGAGACGGCCAACCCGAAACATGCCGTGGACAACGTGGGCGCCGGCTTCGGGCCGCTGCCGGACGAAAAGACCCGCCAGCGCATGCGCGACTTCGTTCGCGACCTCTGAGAGCGTCGTCGGCGACCGGGCCCAACGCCCGGCCGCCGACAGGCGCCACGCCGATCAGACTTCGGCCGGGCGGATATTGCTGTTGAGCCGGAACAGGTTGCCGGCGTCGTAGCG
>JARRPZ010000248.1:0-2628 GCA_037382365.1 Gammaproteobacteria bacterium | reverse complement strand
CGCGCCTCCACGAGCAATACCGGGATATCCGTTGGATCACGCAGCAACGCCAGATTGAATTCGTCCTCGCCGAGCCTGACGGTCTCGAACCCGGTCCCGGCATCCTGCAGCGTGAGTACGTGCCGGCGCAGGGAGGGCTGTACGAGGGTGATACTCGGGCTCGCCACCGGATCGTCGTGCAGGCCGATGACGATCCGTCCGTCCGTCACCACCGCGTACTTGTGCGCCCAGACCTCGCCGGTCTCGAGTTCCGTGAACCCCAGGGCACGATAGAAGTGCAGCGACTCCAGGATATCCGGCGTGGCGATGCCGAGCTCCAGGAAGCGGGCTGTCATCCGCTCATTGCTCCGCGCCCATGGCCCTCGCGAGTTCCTCGCTCTTCAGCGGATCACGGGCCTCCGGATGAGCGCCGGTCTCCGGCCAGCCGGACGCGTGCCGGCGCACGAGTTCGGTGAGGCATTCGATGTGATCTTCCCGGTCATTCAGGCACGGGATGTAGTTCAACCTTCCTCCGCCGGCCGCTTCGAAGAGCTCCCGGTTCTGCATGGCGATCTCCTCCAGGGTCTCCAGGCAGTCCGCCGAGAAGCCGGGACACACCACGTCGACACTCTCCAGACCCTCTTCTCCCCAGGCCTGCAGGGTCTCGTCGGTATAGGGCCGCAGCCACTCCTCCCGGCCGACCCGGGACTGAAAGCTGAGCAGCCACTCGTCCGGCCCGAGACCCAGTTCCTCTGCCACCAGCCGGGCCGTCTTGCGGGACTGGCAGTGGTAGGGATCGCCGCTGAGAAAATAGCGCCGGGGGATGCCGTGGAACGAGAACAGGAGCCGTTTGCCGGTGCCGTGAGCCTCGCGATGCTCACGGATGGACCGGGCCAGCGCGCGGATATAGTCCGGCTCGTCGTGGTACTGGTTGATGAACCGGAACTCCGGCACCCAGCGGCGCTGCTGCAGCACCCCGGTTACCCGGTCGAATACCGTCGCCGTGGTGGTGCCCGAGTACTGGGGGTAGAGCGGCAGGACGATCAGCCGGCGTACGTTCTGTTCGCGCAGGCGTTCCAGGGCCTCAGGGATGCCGGGTGCGCCGTAGGACATCGCCAGCTCGACGGCGAGCTGACCGTCGACACGACCGGCGAGCTTCTCCTTCAGCCCTCCGGCGATTCGCTGGCTGTTCAGGAGCAGCGGGGAGCCCTCCTCCGTCCAGATCTTCTCGTAGGCTTCCGCCGAGCGTGCCGGACGCACCCGCAGGATCACCAGATTCAGCACCAGCCACCAGAACAGCCGTGGCGCTTCGACGACCCGCGAGTCGCCCAGGAACTCGGCGAGGTAACGGCGTACGGCGGACGCGCTGGCCTCGCTCGGCGTACCGAGATTGACGAGCAGTACGCCCAGCGCGTCCGGCGCTGCGTGGCGGAATCCGGTTTCGCCCTGATAGTCCGGCATCGTGATCCGAGAATCCTGAATTGGCGGGCTAAAGTATCAAGCCCGGGTTCGGGAGGCTATAGTCGGCCCGAGCTGTCGGGAGAGAATCGATGACGGAAGAGGAAGCGACGGAGACGCCCGCAGATCCGCCCACACGGCTGGAATTGCTGCGCGACGTACTCGTGTTCCAGGCCAAGCTCGCCTTCGACGGCGTGCTCGATTTCCTCCTGATCCCGGTGTCGGCCGGGGCGGCCTTGGTGAGTTTCTTCTCGCGCGGAGAAGACCGCTACGCCTTCTACCGGGTCGTCGACGCCGGCGCAAGGGCCGACCGCTGGATCAACCTGTTCGGTGCGCGGGACCGAGTGATGAACCGGGCCGGTCGGGTTGCGGACGAAGGAGAGGACGAGGAGGCGGGCATGGACGCGATGGTGGGGCGGATCGAGGATTACCTCCGGCGCGAATACCAGGAGGGCAGACTGCCGGAGCCGGCGCGCGGCACCATCGACAAGGTCATCGCGCGCCTCAGGGAAGACGGCGGAGGACATGCTTGATGAAGAAGATCCCGGATGCGATGCGGCGCGCGCGCGAGGGATGGACCAACCGGGGTGAACGGCGGCCGCCGGGAGCGCCCGCGCCCGGGCCGGGTCAGGAATCGGTCTGGGACTATCCGCGACCGCCCGCGATCGTGCCCTGCCCGCGGCGGGTGCGGGTCGAATTCGCGGGCGAGACCGTCGCCGACACTCGCCACGCCGTCAAGGTCTGTGAGACGGCTAGCCCCCCCACCTACTACGTGCCCCCCGGGGACGTCCGGGAGGATCTGCTGGTGCCGGTCGGCCGGCGTACGCTGTGCGAGTGGAAGGGTCAGGCCCGCTACTGGTCGCTGAGGGTGGGCGACCGCGTGGCCGAGGCGGCGGTATGGGCCTATCCGGAGGCGTGGGCCCCGTTCGAGTCCATCGCCGGCTGGTATGCGTTCATGCCCGCTGCGATGGATGCCTGCTGGGTCGGCGACGACCGGGTGCAGGCACAGGCCGGTGGTTTTTACGGCGGCTGGATTACGCCCGACGTACTCGGACCGTTCAAGGGCGACCCCGGCACGGGGCACTGGTAAAGGGGGTCGCCGTGGAACCGTTCCGTATCCACGTGGCCGACCGGGTGCTCGACGATCTGCGTGAGCGTCTGTCGCGGACACGATGGCCGGATACGATCCCC
>JARRPZ010000247.1:0-2668 GCA_037382365.1 Gammaproteobacteria bacterium | reverse complement strand
ATATTGCCGCCGCGGAGGTGCTGGCCAACACCACGGTGGCCAACGAGTGGGAGACGCTGACCTTCGACTTCTCGACCGTTGGCATCAACCTCGCCGAAACCTACGTGCGCGCGATCATCTTCTTCGACTTCGGGCAGATCGGCGACGGTGCCACCTATCTCTGGGACGACGTCGCATTCGGTGCGGATGCCTCGGTTCCCGAGAAGGTCCTGCCGGTGACATTCGACGATCCGGACGCCGAATACGTGTTCGGTGACTTCGGCAACGCCTTCACCGGGCTGGCGGCGGATCCCACGAACCCGAACAACACGGTCGCCAGCACCGTGAAGAGTGAAGGGGCCGAGACATTTGCGGGCACCGTGATCCCGGACGGGAACGGATTCGCGAGTCCCATACCGTTCGCGGAAGGCGACACGACCATCAACGTGCGCGTCTACTCGCCGGCCGCCGGCATCCCCGTGCTCTTCAAGGTCGAGACGGAGGATCCGAATATCTTCGCGGAGGTCACGGTGAATACCACCGTGGCCGACGAATGGGAGACGCTGAGCTTCGACCTCGCGACGGGCGGTCTCGATGTCTCGCAGACCTATGTCCAGGCGATCATCTTCTTCGACTTCGGACAGGTTGGCGACGGGTCTACCTATCTCTGGGACGACGTCACCCTCGGTCCGCTGACGGTGAAGCTGCCGGTCACGTTCGATGATCCGAACGTCGCCTACACGCTGTTCGACTTCGGTAATGCCTTTACCGATCTGATCGTGGATCCGACCGATGCCGGCAACACCGTGGCGAGCACGTTGAAGAGCAACGGTGCCGAGACCTTTGCGGGAACCGTAGTCGCCGGCTTCGGCAGCCCGCTGCCGTTCCAGGCCGGTCAGACGTCGATGAGCGTGCGGGTTTACTCGCCCGCGGCCGGTATCCCGGTGCTGTTCAAGGTGGAGGCGGCGGATCCCAATATCTTCGCGGAAGTGACGGCCAGCACCACGGTTGCGAACGCATGGGAGACGATGACATTCGACCTCGCGGACGGCGGTCTCGATGTGTCGCAGGCCTACATACAGGCGATCATCTTCTTCGACTTCGGACAGGTCGGCAACGGTGCGACGTATCTGTGGGACGACGTGGCGATCGCCGCGCCGGCAGCGCCCTGAGTCGCGTCAGGTGAACAGGGAACGGGTGACCATGATGATGAACGATAGACAAAGCCCGCGGAGGCAGCGTGCGCTCCGCGGTTCGACGGACGACAAGGGGCGGGCGATGATGAAGGCACTTCCGACACTGGCACTCACTTCCGTGCTTCTGGCGCCGGTGATCGGCGCGGCTCAGAACGACGACGATCTGGTCATCGAGGAGATCGTGGTTACGGCGACCCGCGTCGAGACGAACCTGATGGACACCAGCATCGCCGTGTCGGCGTTCTCGCAGGAGGAACTGACGCGCGTGGGTGTGAAGGACATCCGGGACGCCTCCGCGCTCGTGCCGAATTTCGACGTGGCATTCTCGCCGTCCGACAGCGGCGTGCAGATGACGATCCGCGGCATCAACAGCAACAACTTCACGGAGATCGCGGACCCGAGCGTCGCCTTCCATGTGGACGGCGTCTACTCACCGCGGCCGCAGGGCGCCACGGCGCTGATGTTCGATCTGGAGCGCCTCGAGGTCATGCGCGGCCCGCAGGGCACACTGTTCGGCCGCAACTCGGCCGCGGGCAGCGTGAACCTGATTACCCGCGCCCCTACGACCGAAGGTGTCTACACCACCTTCGGCGGCGAACTGGGCAACCGGGGGCAGCGCAACGTCCTCGGCACGGTGAATGTGCCGATCACCGATACCTTTGCGGTGCGCGCCAATTTCTTCGCCGAACAGCGCGACGGATTCGCCCACCAGGATTCCGGAACCAAAGATCTCGAGGGCACCGGTAACGAGGGGCCGGACGGCATCCCCGACATGGATCAGCGCTGGAATCGTCCGGTCGACGACGAGGACCGCTACGGCAACAAGGACCGATGGGCGCTCCGCGTCAGCGGCCAGTGGGATCCGACGGATCGACTGAGCGCGCGCGTGACTTACGAAACGGCCCAGGACGACAGTGCAGGCTGGCCGGTCGCTCCGAACTGCGAACACAATCCGGAGATCTGTCAGTACAACGGCGGCGGCATCGATTACATCGATCCGAATATCCCCGGCTTCATGGACATGAGCAACGACGCCGTACGTGCACATGTCGATTACGTCCTCACCGACAACATCGACCTCGTCTACAACTTCGGCTGGGCGCGGCAGCAGCGGCGTCAGCAGTGGGACGGCGACATGGGCTGGCGCGCGCTGCCCGGACCCACGACGGGTTGGCTGAACCGAAACCAGCCGTGGCCCAGCCTGTATCTCGCCACGGATAGCTCTCATTACGAATCCTGGTCCAACGAACTGCAGTTTCAGGGTCAGACGGGGAGGGTGAACTGGATCCTCGGGTTCTTCGACTTCCGCGAGGACAACGACATCATCTTCGACGTCGAACAGCCCTTCTGCTGCTCTCTCGGCGCCCTCGGCGGCATCTCCTTCGTGCAGCCCGAGCGCAAGCTGGTGTCCCAGGCCATCTTCGGCCAGGCCACCTGGCACATCACGGACCGCTGGCACCTCACGCTGGGCTACCGGTATACGGAGGACACGC
>JARRPZ010000246.1:0-2686 GCA_037382365.1 Gammaproteobacteria bacterium | reverse complement strand
ATCGTCCTGCCGGATCCGTCGGGTGGTTTCTACATCGGGCCCTCCTTCGACGGCAGCCGGCCCGGCGCCTTCTACGCCGGCACACGGTCCGGCCAGCCCTGGTACATGATGCCCTCGCTCGCCTATCACGAGGCAGTGCCGGGCCACCACACGCAGATCGCCATCGCCATGGAGCAGGACGTGCCGGCATTCCGCAAGATCGCAGGCTTTACGGGGTACGTGGAGGGCTGGGCGCTGTACGCCGAGCGCCTGGCTCTCGAGCTCGGCTGGTACGACGAAGACCCGCTGGCGGACCTGGGCCGCCTCCA
This sequence comes from Gammaproteobacteria bacterium, assembly GCA_037382365.1. GTDB lineage: Bacteria > Pseudomonadota > Gammaproteobacteria > Steroidobacterales > Woeseiaceae > Lentisalinibacter. The sequence goes on along the minus strand of JARRPZ010000246.1, from coordinate 2,378 downwards.
GTACGAGGCACTGCGCGCCGCTCGACTGGTCATCGATACGGGCATACATCATCTCGGCTGGTCCTTCGATCGTGCCGTGCGCTTCAACGAAGAGAACGTCGGCTGGTCGGAGGGTGCCTCACGGGCCGCCGTCTCCCGCTACGCAGTTGTGCCCGGGCAGGCCACCGCTTATATGGCGGGGTTCCTCACGATCCTGTCCGAGCGCGAACGGGCGAGGGACGAACTGGGTACGGACTTCGACCTGGTCGCATTCCACCACGCGCTGCTGTCGAATGGCGCGGTCCCCCTCTCGTTGCTCGATGAGGTCGTTGATGGGTACATTGCGGAGGTGTCCGAGGGCCGTTGAGGAGACGCCCGTGCATCACCGAATCACCATCTGCGCCCTCCTGATCACGGGATTGCTGCTCCAGGCCTGCACCGGGCTTCGTCCCGGCTTCGAAACGCCCACGGTCACGGTGAATTCGCTCCGGCCGCTGCCGGGTGAGGGCAGCGGTCCGCGCTTCGAGATCGGACTCCACATCGTCAACCCCAACCGGGAGGCACTGAAGCTGCAGGGCCTCGCCTACACGGTGAGCCTGGAGGGGCAGAAGCTGATCACCGGCGTGGACAACGAGCTGCCCGTCATCGAAGGCTACGGGGAAGGCGACGTCACCCTCATCGCGAGCCCGAATCTCCTTGGCGGCATACGCCTCATCGCCGATCTCATGGCGAGTCCCCGGGATAGCTTCACCTACACGCTCGAGGCGAAGCTCGACGTCGGCTCGTTCACGCCGCCGATCCGGGTCCGGGAGGAGGGCCAGATCGCCCTGCGCTGAGCGCACGCACCGGTCGGTTCAACCCGTAGCAAGGCCTTCGGGCCCGATGGAGGGACTCGGGCCTGCAGGCCCTGCTAGCTGGCGTGTCGCCTGGCGGTCAGGCGGGCGAAGAGATAACCGCCCACTGCCCCGGTGAGCATCTGCATGCCGAGGCCGAAGCCGCTGCGGGCGACCGCTATCGGTGTGATGTCGAAAGCGGCACGCAGCGCGAGATGGATCGTCGCCATGGCGACGGCGCCTGCCAGGCCGTACAGGACGATCCGCCATCCCGGCAGCCAGCGGATCAGCAGACCGGCGACCAGGAATCCGATCAGGAGCCCGACCGTCACCATCGGCAGGAAAGAGGTGGCCATGCCGCCGAGGTCGTGACCGATCATCCCGAGGCGCGTGCCGAAATCCACGTCCACACCCATGCTCTCGAGACTGCCTGCGACGTGCTGGCTGGCCGAGATCACGGCGAGCACGTAGGTCACCGCCACCGCGGCGACGAAAGATGCGATCCGCCTGCCCCACATTCCACGAATTCCCCGCCGCACTACGGCATCACCGGCTCGGATGCTAGGCTAGCACAGTCATCCGCCGCCGACGGGAGTCGTCATGCTGCAGCGTCTGGTGCTCTGTCTCGCCCTCGCGGCCACGCCGGCCCTCGCGGCCACCCCGGACTACCGACTGGAGACGGTGGCGACCGGACTCGACATGCCCTGGTGCATCGCATTCCTGCCGGACGGCTCGTTCCTGGTCACGGAGCTCGGCGGCACGCTGCGGCGCATCTCGGCAGACGGTGACGTCGGCGATCCCATCGCCGGCGTCCCGGCCGTCTACCGGGCGAGCCAGGGCGGCCTGTTCGACGTGTTGCTCGACCCGGACTTCGACGACAACGGGGTACTCTTTCTCTCCTACGCCGAAGGACCGCCCGACAGCAATGCGACGGCGGTCGCCAGGGCCAGGCTGGATGGCGACCGGCTCACCGAAGTGGCGGTGATCTTTCGCGTCTCGCCACGGAAGGACACACCGGTGCATTACGGCGGACGCATGGCATTCGCCGCGGACGGCACCCTGCTGCTCACGACCGGGGACGGATTCGACTACCGCGAGGCCGCCCAGGACCTCGGCAGCCAGCTCGGCAAGATCATACGGATGAATCGGGACGGCTCGCCGGCGGAGGGCAATCCCTTCCCGCAGGCCCCGTACGTCTGGAGCTACGGCCATCGCAATCCCCAGGGGCTGACCGTCGCCCGGGACGGCAGCGTGTGGCTGCACGAGCATGGGCCGAAAGGCGGCGACGAGGTGAATCTGATCGAGCGGGGCGTCAACTACGGCTGGCCCGTCATCACCTACGGGCTCGACTACAACGGCGCCTACGTCTCGCCGTTCACCGACATGGAGGGGATGGCACAGCCACTGCACGTATGGACGCCGTCGATTGCGCCGTCCGGACTGACGCTCTACGAAGGCGATCGATTCCCGGAATGGCGCGGTGATCTCTTCGTCGGCGCCCTGGTCGACCGGGACGTGCGGCGCCTCGACGTGAAGGACGGGCGGATCGTGGGCGAGGAGATGCTG
>JARRPZ010000245.1:0-2694 GCA_037382365.1 Gammaproteobacteria bacterium | reverse complement strand
TCCACCTTCGGCGTGATGGGCGCACTCTGCAAGACCGACGGGGTCGTCACGCGTGACGAGATCGCCGCGGTCGAACGCATCTTCGACATGCTGCGGCTGGGCGAGGAACAGCGCCGCGATGCCAGGGCCGCATTCAACCGGGGCAAGCAGCCGGAATTCGATCTCGATGCCGCGGTGGACGCATTCGCGCAGATGAGTCGGGGCCAGCGAGCGCTGATCCAGCTCTTCATGCAACTGCAGATGATGGCCGTGGCCGCGGACGGCAAGGTGGACGCCGCCGAGCACGACATGCTGGTGCGCGTCGCGCGACGGCTCGGCCTCGGCGAGCAGGACGTCGCGCGACTGGAAGCGCTGCTGCGGGCCGCCTCGGCGGGCCCGAGCGGCGCTCCCGGCGGGCCGCCGCCCGCGAGGCGCCTCGACGATGCCTACGCCGCGCTGGGTATCGCGCGCGAGGCGAGCGACGCCGAGGTGAAAAGGGCCTACCGCAAGCTCATCAGCGAGAATCATCCGGACAAACTCGCCGCTCGCGGCCTGCCGGAGAGCATGCGGGCCGTGGCGGAGGAGCGCTCGCGCGAGATCAACGCCGCCTACGACCTCATCAAGGAATCGAGGGGTATGTAGGAGGGATTCATCACCGATCGGAAATCTGATCGGGCCTGAAGACCCTCCTGCACATTGTCCAGGAAACCTTCGCAGACGCGGCGCGATTCCTCGGCCTCCGCGGCGGCAAACTCACGCCGAAACGCTCCCCCGCCGCCCGGTCGTTCTCCGCATCGCCGTCGAGATAGACAGGCTCCGGATTAAGTCAAATCATCCGCCCGCCACCGACTTGCGTCGTCTGCCGACCCTTGACCGGGGGCGCCGCATTTGCCAGTTTTGTCGTACAAGTTACAGAACCAGGCCGGCATCTCGCCGGCTCTGTAAGAAGGGGGAACAATGAAGAACGAAGAGCGATTCCGTCGCCGCGTGCACGTCGCACTGGCGCTGCTGGCCGGCCTCGTGCTGCTGCCCGGCCAGGCGGCCTTGTCCAACCCGAACCGGGGCGTGCCGAACGGCGAGCGGCCCCAGTTCGACGTGAGTGTCGTCTCCAGCGCGGCCGATCAGGTGACGGGCGGCGACGCGCGTCTGCACATCGACGTACCGCGCACGGTACCGCCGCATCAGGTGAGAGTGCTGGTCAATGGCGAGAACCAGGCCGACCACTTCTCGCTCCTGCCGGGCACGCGCACACTCTCCGGCGTGATCGACGGGCTCGCGCTCGGCGAGAACACGGTGGTCGTGCAGCCGAACGGTCGCGGTCGCGGTCGCCCGGACCCCGTGAGCCTCACGCTCGTGAATTATCCGATCACCGGTCCCGTCTTCTCCGGTCCGCACCAGGATCCGTTCGTCTGCACCGTGCACGACCACGGTCTCGGACAGGCCCTCCCGGACAACGAGTCGGAGGGCTTCCCGGTGTTCGAGAACGGCTTCGACGACGGCGCGATCGTCGGCTACAGCAAGGACTGCAGCGCCGAAACGCTGGTGACGTACGTGTACCGCTCGACCGGCGGCGGCTTCCAGCCGTACACGCCGGGTGATCCGCGGCCCGCCGACATGGCCACGACGACCACCATGGACGGTAAGACGGTCGACTACTTCGTGCGCTGGGAGCGGGGCACCATCAACCGCTTCATCTACAGCATCTCGATGCTGACGCCCTTCAGCGAAGACCCCGAAGGCCTGGATACGTCTTCCTGGAACGGCAAGCTCATCTATTACTTCCAGGGCGGCGTGGCCATCGGCCACACCCAGGGCGATCCCAGCGGCAGCCGCATGCTGTACGACTACGGGCTCTCCCAGGGCTACGCCATCGCCTACTCCACCGGCAACAAGACCGGCACGCACTACAACCTGCAGCTCGGCGGCGAGACCGCACTGATGGTGAAGGAGCGCTTCATCGAGCTCTACGACACGCCCGTCTACACCGTCGGCGTCGGCGGCTCCGGCGGCGGCATCCAGCAATACGTCTACGGCCAGAACCACAAGCGCCTGCTGGACGCGGCGATACCGCAGCTCTCCTATCCGGACATGGTGACCCAGGCGATCCACGTCGGCGACTGCGAGCTGATCGAGTTCTATATGGACGTGCTCTCGCCCAACCCCCTCTGGGACACCTGGTCGAACCGGACGCTGATCGAGGGGATGAACGCGAGTGACGAACTGCCCAATCCGTTCACCGGTCAGCTCGGGCTCTCCGAGTGCGTGCGTGGCTGGCGCGGGCTTTCGCCGCTGGTGCTGAACCCGCTGTTCGGCCGGGCGGATTTCCAGGAGTACTACGAACCGCAGTCGGCCATCGCGGACATCCAGTGGACGCACTTCGGCGACCTCGTGAACATCTACGGGACCCGGGACGACGGCTATGCCCGCAATTTCTGGGACAACGTGGGTGTGCAGTACGGCCTGAAGGCGGTGGCGAGCGGCGAGATCACGCCGCAGGAATTCCTGACGCTGAACTCGACCATCGGCGCCTGGAAGAGCGAGCCGGACATGGCCCAGGAGTCCTCGCCATTCCTGCCGTTACCGCCCTACGATCCGTGGAGCGCGAAGAACCAGATCTACAGCGTCGATCCGATGAATCCGGCACCTCGCAAGGAAGGCGATCTCGTCGCGATGAACGCCGCCTACGAGGCGGGGCTCGTATTCCTCGGCGACATG
>JARRPZ010000244.1:0-2694 GCA_037382365.1 Gammaproteobacteria bacterium | reverse complement strand
TCCAGGGCCTGGAATTTTTCGTTCAGATCCACGGTTTCCTCCGCACCGACGGGGCGCGACATTGTAGGATTGGCGGCGTCCCGCGCCAAACCGGGGACGGAATCCATGTCCGACAGACAGTCTCGCTCCATGATGCCGCACTCGTCCGGGGATACCGGCGACTCGCCCGCAGACGGCCGCCCGGGTCGATTATGGACCCTGGCGGGCCGCAATAATTCGCTAAGACTCGGGCTCGTGCTGCTCGCCGGTCTCGCCGCGGCCTGTCGCCCGTCCGTCGGGGAAAGCCCGGTCGCGATGGCCGAGGCCGATTGCCTGGCCGGCGCCGGGGCCTACCTCCGCGGGCGCCTCTACGGTGCGATCGAGACCCCGCTCGACTGGCGTGGTCCGTCACTGGTATGCGAGGGCATGCCGCGCCCCGAGGGCGCCGGCGCACGACTGCGCTTCGCGCGGCGACTGGTGCCCGCCGACGACTACCTGGTGATCATCATCGGCGTGGACGGGCTGGGCGCCGATGAGACGCTTTCGGGCAGCCCCGCGACGATCACCGTGATCGACGAGCGCACGAGCCGATTCTTCTCCAATTCCGGCCGGCGGTGCTGGGCGGACGTCACGGCCCAGGATCCCGTGGCCGGCAGCGAGACGGCGCGGGCCGTCGCGGGGCGCGCCTACTGCACCGCCGCCCTGCCGGCCGTCAACGGCAGCGGCAGCGTGAGCCTCGCGGAACTCGAATTCCGCGGCCGCGTCGACTGGGCAGCCGACGGGGAGATGCGCTCGCCATGACGTACCGGCGCGGAGTATTGGTCGCGGCCATCCTGGTGCTGCTGAGCGGCCCCGGACCCGTGGGCGCGACCACCGACGACGCGCTTTCGGAACGTTTCCGTCAGGCCGTGATCACGATCGAGGGCGAGGCGGCCTGTCACCGGCTCACCGTCTGGCTGGCGCTGAACCAGGCACAGCGAGCCCGCGGCCTGATGTACGTACGGGAACTGGCGGACGATCAGGGCATGTTGTTTCTTTATCCCGGTGAGCGCCGCGTCTCGATGTGGATGAAGAACACGCTGATACCACTGGACATGGTATTCATCCGCGACGACGGGACCATCGCCAACATCGCCCGGGAGACGACCCCGCTGTCACTGGAGTCGGTGTATGCGGCGGAACCGGTCGCCTCGGTACTGGAACTCAACGGCGGCGCCGCCGCCCGGTTCGGTCTGGGTCCCGGCCGCCGGGTCTTCGTGGACCAGGTGACGGCGGCAGCACCCTGAAGCGTAAACGGCACCCGGCCAGACTCGCGCGCGAAACTTTCTTTGGATACTATCGGTCGGATAACCGGACGGAAAACACCCGGAAACGGGAAAACAGCTGCAGGAGGGGATTCAGCCTCGATTGCAGCAGAAATAACAAACCCAACCCACACGGAAGCCAGGGACCCGTGCCGACAAATCGACGATCAAGGACAGGAACCGATATGAATAGGATAAGCGGATACTTGCTCACTGCGGTCGCCACCATGATGCTGGCGACGCCGGCCCTCGCCGTGGAAGAGATCCCGGTCGAGGACTTCTTCAAGCGATCGCTGTTCACCAGCTTCCAGCTCTCGCCCGACGGCGAGTACCTGGCCGCCGTGACGCCGCTCGGCAAGAACGAGCGCCGCAACATCGCAGTCATCGACCTGGAGACCCGGGAAGCGAAGGCGATCACGGGTGTCGCAGACCGGGACGTCAACGGTTACATGTGGGCGAACAACGACCGCATCCTGTTCTTCATGGACAAGGACGGCAACGAATCGCTGGGTATCTTCGCGGTGAACAAGGATGGATCGAGGCCCCGCACCCTCGTGGAGCCCGCCGAGACCCAGATCCGTGGCGGCAGCTTCGTCATCCGCTCGACGACGGTGCTGAACCGGCTCGACGACGATCCGGACCACGTACTGGTGTCCCACTCGCGGCCCTACCAGGATACGGTGGTGCAGGACGTCAAGATCATGAACATCCATAACGGGAAGATGCGTAACGTGGAGCGCAATCCCGGGAACGTGGCCGGCTGGCTCCCGAATGACGACGGCGAGATCATCGGCGCCACCGTCTTCGAAGATGGAAAGCGAAAGGTCCTCTATCGGCCGTCGGACGACGCCGAGTGGACGACGCTGGTGGAGTTCGAGCTCGGCGAGGGCGGCTTCAGCCCGGCCTGGATCAGTGACGACGGCGAACGCATGTGGGTCAGCTCCACACTGACGCCGGAGGGCGAGGAACGCGACAAGGCGGCGATCTACGAATACGACCTCGGGAACAAGAAGCTCGGCCGGCTGATATTCGAGCATCCCGAAGTGGACGTGGGCGGTGTCATCGCCTCCGACGTCAAGGACGACGCCGTGATGATCACCTACAACGCCGACAAGCCCGGCTATCACTACGTGGATCCCGAGTGGGAACGGATGATGAAGTCCATCGAGGCCGCGTTCCCCGACAAGCAGGTTTCTCTCTCCAGCACGACCAAGCAGGAGGACAAGTTCGTCTTCACGGTATGGAGCGACCGCAACCCGGCCGCCTATTACCTCTACGATCCCGAGTCCAAGCAGATGGAGGAGCTCGCGATCGCCTACGAATGGCTGCCCGAGGAGAAGCTGGCGAAGATGCAGCCGGTGAAGATCGAGGCTCGCGACGGCCTCACCCTCCCCGCCTACCTGACGCTGCC
>JARRPZ010000243.1:0-4179 GCA_037382365.1 Gammaproteobacteria bacterium | reverse complement strand
GTCATGCGGCAGCGAGCAGTCGCCCGACGAGTGACCGCGCCCGGCCGAGGTAACCGCCGCCGAAGAGATTCAGGTGATTCAGCACGTGGTACAGCTGATAGAGATCGCGGCGTACCGGATAGCCCGCGTCCAGCGGCCAGGCCTCTTCGTAGGCAGCGTAGAACTCGCCGCCGAAACCGCCGAACAGCTCGGTCATGGCCAGGTCGGTCTCGCGATCGCCGTAGTACACCGCGGGATCGAATATCACGGGTTCGCCCTCGCACGCCGCGAAATTGCCGCCCCACAGGTCGCCGTGCAGCAGCGACGGCTCGGGCCGGTAGTCGGCGAAGAATGCGGGCAGCGCATCGAGCAGTCGTTCCCCGTCGCGGGAGAGCGCGCTGCCGTAACCGTTCTCGATGGCGAGATCGAGCTGGAAACGCAGGCGTCGATCGGCCAGGAAACGGACCCAGTCGTCGTCCGGCGAGTTCGGCTGCGGCGTCGAGCCGATCGTGTTGTCGCGATGCCAGCCGTGGCGGGCCGCGGTATGTCGGTGCAGCGCCGCCAGCCGTTCACCGAGGCGGCGCCGGCAGGTCGCGTCCGGGGATGACAATTCCAGGTATTCGAGCAGCAGCCATGACCGGCCGCCCTCGACACCCCATCCGTGCACACCGGGCACCCGGACCGCGTCGGCGGCCGCGAGTTCGGACAGCCCCTCGGCCTCCGCCGCGAACATCTCCAGCCGGTCGGCACGATTCGTCTTCAGGAACAGCGGCCCGGCGTCGCTCGACAGCCGTGCGGCCCGGTTGATGCTGCCACCCCCCACGGACTGCCACGTGCTCGGATCGATGCGGATGCCGCACTGAGCGGCGATGGCCTCGGCGAGACCGGCGGTCACGGCTCAGCCGGCGCCGCCCATGGCCGAGATGCGCTCGCACTGGCGACGCAGCGCGGTGCCGAAGCCCGCCTCGTCGCAGACCGCATGCAGCGCTGCCATATCCGGTCCGCGCAGGCGCGCCTCCCCCGATCGGAACTCGAGCGGCGCATCGCAGGCGATGCCGGTCAGCCGGCGGGCGAGCATGGCGGCCTCGCGATGCTCCTCCAGGCGGGCGCCGAGTTTCGCCGCGCCGCGGACCGGCACGTCGCAGACCCGATCCAGGTTGGCATAGATGACGTCCAGGCTGCCGAAGTGACCGAGGAGCGCCGCCGCGGTCTTCTTGCCGACGCCGGGCACCCCGGGGATGTTGTCGACGGCGTCGCCGGCCAGCGCCAGGAAGTCGGCGATCTGCTCGGGCCAGACGCCGTAGGCTTCGGGAATCTGCTCGTAGCCGAGTCGGCGCCGGCCGGCGTAGTCCCACAGCGTGTCTTTCGCCGAGAGGAGCTGCGCCAGGTCCTTGTCGCGGCTGACGATGGTGGCGGGCAGGCCGCGGGCGCGGGCGTCGACGACCAGTGCACCGATAAGATCGTCCGCCTCGTACAGCGGGCTCGCGCACTCGGAGATGCCGAGATCTCGTTGCGGAAGGAGCTCTCGAGGCTCTCGTCGAAGGCGACCGCCAGGTATTCCGGCCGCACCTCCTCGACGAAGTCGGCGAGAAAACGGGCGAAACCGAACAGGGCGTTCACCGGGTTGCCGTCGCCGTCGACCATGTCGTCGGGCAGTGAAAACCAGGCGCGGAAGACGTAGACGCTGGCGTCGATCAGATAGAGCACGTCTCCCGCCCGGCCCCGATATCAGGCCGGGAAGGCCAGTCCGTCGGCGTTCGCCTGGAGATGATCACGCAGTCTTGCGTGCAGCGGGCTCGAACGCGGGATGTGGGCGAGCAGGTACTCCATCTGGTCGGCGAGGACCCGGCGTCCCTTCAAATAAATGTATTCCGCGTAGCTGGGCGTGAACGGGATGGCAATCAGCTGCATACCGGCCTGCTCGGGGGTGCGGCCGCCCTTGTGGTTGTTGCAGCGCCGGCAGGCCGTGGCCACGTTCGTCCAGAGATCCCTGCCGCCCTGGGAGATCGGCGTCACGTGGTCGCGGGTGAGTTCGCGTCCCGTGAACTGCATCCCGCAGTAGAGACACAGGTTGGCGTCGCGCCGGAACAGCGTGCGGTTGTTGAGCGGCGGCACGTAATGTTCCCGCGCCGCGGCGAGACTCTGGTGGGTGCCTTGAGTCGCGATGATCGAATTGACGTCGACGGAACTCCGCCGGCCGGTGATCGCGTTGTAGCCGCCGTGCAGCGTATAGAGGAGCGTTCCGCACGCGTAAGCCACCTGCCCCGTGTGATAGAGCCGCACCGCCTCGCGATAATCGATCCATTCGAGCGGCATCCCTGCGACATCCGTTCGCAGAACCTGCTGGAAGATGCTCTGTGTGCTGATGGCCTGCATGAGTCACGTCGCCTTCGAGGCGCCGCGTTAGTTTGCCCCAAGACCGGGGAAATGCAACTGCGGCGACGTGACAGTACGATGACGGCGACGCCCGGCCTCCTCAGCGGCCGCGCTGCGGGCGTCGTTCCCGCATGCGCTCGCGGATGCCCTGACGCTGCTCCGGCGTCAGGGAGCGCCAGCGTTTCCTGAGCTCCTCGCGTCGCTCTTCCGACAATTCACCGAATCTCCGGTAATTGCGTCGGATACGCTCGCGCTCCTCGGCCGGGAGTTCGCGGAACGTCTCGTAACGTTCCCGGATCCGCCCCCGCTCCTCGTCACTGAGGTTGCGCCACTGACGGAAGCGCTCGCCGGCGGCAGCCCGCTCGGCGGGCGACATGGCGAACCAGCGCTCCGTGCCGAGCGCCAGGCGGCGGCGGCGCTCGGCGGGCATCTCGTCCCAGCGGTCCTCGAAGCGAGCGAGAATCCGATGCTGTTCTTCGTTCAGCGAACCCCACGCGGGCGCCCCGGCATCGTCGGGCTGCTGGGCCATCGCGCTGCCCATCGCTGCGGTCAACAGCAGGATGAGCACCAGCAGGCGGGCGTCCGTCAGCGCCGCCCGGCAGCCTTCAACCTCTCTCATCATCGTCCCGCGCCTCCTCGTCGTTCCGTTCGTGCCGGCCCGGCTCGCCATCCGTTTCCGCGGCTTCCCGCTCCCGCCCGGCGAGCGCCAGCCAGTCACTGTCGTCCTCTTCCCAGCTACCCAGATACTCGATGAAAGCGATGTCCGGCGGCTGCTCGTCCGCGGCATCCGCAGGCAGCGCGGAAAGCAGCAGCGCTGCGGCCAGCAGGAGACACGATGCGCGTTGCTCAGCCAATGTTCGGTCCCGCCGCCGAGCCGTGGAATCCTTCGACGGAATCCACCCAGTCGTAGAATTCCAGCTCTGCGAGCATGTCCAGGCTCTCGCCCTGGAGGACGATCTCGAGATCGCCGGTGTCCTCCGGCGCCATGGCGACGACGACGCTCGCCTCGCCGGCGACCGACGGATCCCCGGGGTCGCCGTTGAGCCACAGTCCCAGCGCCAGCAGGGCGGCCGCCGCGACGCCGGCGAGCACGCCCCGGCCCGCCCGAAGTCCTGTCCGCCGATCGGCTCCCTCCAGCGCAGTCTGGCGGGCGCGGTTCAGCCGCGACAGGGTGGCCGCGTCGAGTGCCTGCACGCTGTCATCGAATGCACGGCGTGCCCTCTCCTCGAACCCGCCCCCGTCGTCTTCGTGTCGCCGCGTCATGATCCGCTCTCGTCCAGACGCGCACGCAGTGCGTGCACGGCGCGTGAATAATGTGTCTTGACACTGCCTTCGGAACATCCCATCGCAGACGCCGTCCCGGCCACGTCGAGTCCCTCGAAATTGCGCAGCATGAATGCTTGCTGCTGGCGACCCGGCAGTTCCCGGATGGCGGCCTCGAGTAGCGCCATGGTCTCGCGCATCTCCAGGTCTTGCTCGGGATCGCCGGACGGGTCCGGCGCCTCGGCGATCGGGTCCGCCCGGTCCTCGCGACCGCCGTCACCGAACCAGGCCAGCACCCGGCGCCGCACGGCGAGGCGCCGCTGGCTGTCACGGACCCGATTCATCAGGATGCGGAAGAACAGGGGCCTCCATTCCTCTTCCGGCCGATCCGCGTAATTGCGCACCAGACGCACCATGGCGTCCTGCACCATATCCATCGCCTCGTCCCGGTCTCCGGTGCCGATTTCCGCGATCCTGAGCGCACGTCGCTCGACGCCGGACAGGAAGGCGTTCAGTTGTCTGTCCTGCTCCCGCGTCGCCGTGTCCTCCCACCGGCGGCCG
>JARRPZ010000242.1:0-2712 GCA_037382365.1 Gammaproteobacteria bacterium | reverse complement strand
GTCGGAGACGAAACTCCGGTGGTCGTTCCGGCGGTGGCGCAGCGGACAGCGGCAGATTGTGCCGGGCAACGATCTTCGTCGCCTGCTGCGAGGCATTCTCCAGGGTACTGAAAGGCGTGCCGAACGCGCTGCACAGACAATCGGTACAGACTCCCGCGGCCGTCGCCTCATCGTCGCAGCAGTCCATTACTTCGTCCGCCGTCGACGGCGACTGACCGTGGCAGGGCATTTCGGCCTGGACCGACGACGCCGGCTCCGGCGTGACGTCCATCGCACAGGCGTGCAGCGGCTGCCCGGCGGAAGCGACCAGGACGCCGAAAATCACGGCAATAGCGACAATACTGCGCATCCTCCGATTAGACCGCATCCGCATGTTGTAGTCCAATGCGCTGCTGCCCGAATCAGGAACGACGGCGAATCATTGCGCGCGGTACAGTCGCGCGCTCATGGCGAAGGCAATACCGCACACCAGGCACTGAGCCATCAGCGCCGTCACCGCAACATGACTGACGAAGTGGGCGCCCCGGGCGATCTGGTAGGCGCCCATCAGCGTGCCCAGCAAGGCGCCCGCAGCCCAGAGCCGGAAACGCACGGGCGGCGGGCGGTCGAGGAACCCGAGTGCGAGAAGCGCATAGCCACCGCTGGCATGGCCCGACGGCCAGCAGCCGCGCGCCGCATAGGTGCCGGCCAGGGCCGCCGGGCCGAAATGCCCGGCATCGTCAGGGTAGGCGCCGCCGTAACGAGTCAGTTCCGCGGCGCAGGCGACGCCGGAGGAGTACTTGATCGCAGCCACGATGACCGGGACTGCGATCAGGCACATGAGCAGGTACGCGGCCTCCGCACGCGCGAGGCGCAGCCTGCGCAACCAGGACGGATAGAGGATTCCGCCGAGCAGGCCGAGCGCGGTGGCCCCCAGCGCATACTTCGCACCGTCGTAGGCCACGGCTCTCAGCCAGCCCGAGTGAGCGACGGGCCAGCGGCCAATGGCATCGTCGTAGAGCCAGTCCGAGAACCGCACATCGAGGCTGGCCGCGCCCGCGACCCAGATGACGGTCGCCAGAAGCAGCAAAGAGACGAGGATGCAGCGTGCGCAGTGCCCGCGGTTCATCCCCGGGTCGCGGTGCCTGCGACGTCCGCGCGATACTTGTCCGCCGCACGCTGGTAGTAGGTGATCGTGTCCGTGAGCTCGTCGGGATTCAGCTCGACCGGGCGCTGTTCCCCGGTCACCGGATCGTAGATCCAGGCCGCCGCACTGCTGCCGGGCGAAAGCACGGTGAGACGGTGATCGTGCTCGATGAGGCCGATGCTCTGGTATGTCCCGATAAGGGCACGGCCATCGGCAGTCGGCACGTGCAGCACGTCGCGGCCGAAAAACTCGCTGTCGTAGGACCAGTTCAGCAAGCCGAAGAGCGTAGGCGCGAGATCGATCTGGCTGGCCAGCGTGCCGACGACGCCGGGCTCGATAAGGCCGGGTGCGTAGACCAGCAACGGGATGCGGTAGCGCTCGACGGGCAGGCTGGTCTTGCCGGCACTGCCGGCACAATGATCGGCGACGATGACGAACACCGTGTCCTCGAACCAGGGGCGCTTGCGCGCCTCGGCCAGGAACTGCCCGATCGCGTAGTCGGTGTACTTCACCGCGCCGGCACGTCCCGTGTGCGAGGGAATGTCGATGCGGCCCTCGGGGTAGGTGTAGGGGCGATGATTCGACGTGGTCATCACGAAGTCGAAGAACGGCTTGCCATCGGCGGCGCGGCGATCGGCGTCCTCCAGCACCCAGCGGAACAGGTCCCCGTCGCTGACACCCCAGGCATTCGTGAAGACGACATCGTCGTCACCTTCGCTGGCCCGGTCGTGGATTGCGAAGCCGTTACCGGCGAAAAACGCGTTCATATTGTCGAAGTAGCCGTAACCGCCGTAGAAGAAATTGGCGTCGTAACCTTTCTCTGCGAGCACCGTGGCAATCGAGAACAGTCCGGCATTCTCCGGCCGTTTCACGATCGAGCGCCCCGGCGTGGGCGGCACGGACAGTACGAGGGACTCCATGCCTCGCACCGTCCGGGTGCCGGTTGCCATGAAGTTCGTGAAGAGGAGGCTCTCCTTCGCGAGGCCGTCGAGATTCGGCGTCAGTCCGCCGTCGTGACCGAACGTGCCGAGGAATTCGGCACTCAGACTTTCGACCACGATCTGTATCACGTTGTAGCGTTTTTCCGGCCCGCGATGCTCGACATGCCGACGCTCGGGATTCTGCCCCGCCGGTGCGAACTGCACATCTCCATCGGCGATGAGGCCGCGTATGCGTGCCTCCGCCACCGCGGGCGCCTCGTCCAGGTAGAACTCGTGGAAGTCGAGTTCATTGTCGCGGAATGCGGCGACGAAGGAGTACGGTCCGTTGCGGGAAATCTCCTCCAGGTAGCGGTTATCGAAGTCGGGCAGACCCCGGGCATCCACCGTGGCGGTGGCGACGACGGGAATGAGCAGCAGAGTGGCGCCGGCGCGCAGACGCGCACGGGCCGGCGTCGCCGTCTCCAGCCAGCGCCGGTAACCGGGCAGGCGAACCGTCAGGCCCGCCAGCAGCAGCGCAATGACGGCGAGCGCCGCGATCTCGCGGAACACCGGGTAGGATTCGACGATGTTGTCGACGACCTCCGTCGTGTAGACCAGGTAATCCACCGCGATGAAATTGAAACGCACGCCGAACTCGTCCCAGAA
>JARRPZ010000241.1:0-2713 GCA_037382365.1 Gammaproteobacteria bacterium | reverse complement strand
CGGAACATCACGTAGGCGAAGATCATGATCAGGGTGAAGATCATGGCCAGCCCGCCCTTCTCCGTCAGCTCGCGACCGACCTGGGGGCCGACGAAATCCACCCGCCGCAATTCGACGTTCGGCGTATCCGCCTGCAGAACGTCACGCAGATTCTCCCGCACTGCCGTACCGCTCACCCCTTCCTGGGGGGGCAGGCGGACGAGCACGTCGCGCGCCGTGCCGAAATTGGTAACCTCGGCGTCGGGGAAATCGGCGTCGGCGAGTACGCCGCGGATGCGTTCCAGATCCGCCGGCTGCGGGTAACCGAGTTCCAGCAGGATGCCGCCGGTGAAGTCGATGCCGAAGTTCAGTCGCTGGACGGCCAGCGAGCCGATCGAGACAGCGATGAGGATCAGCGACAGGATGATCGCCGGCCATCGCCGACCCATGAACTCGATGTGCGTATTGTCGGGTAACAGCTTGAGACTCATACCGGCACTGCCTCAATACGTCGCGAACCGTACACCGCGTTGACCACCGACCGGGTACCGATGATCGCGGTGAACATCGAGGTGACGATGCCGAAGGTCAGCGTGATCGCGAAGCCCTTGATCGGCCCGGTGCCGAACGTGAATAACACGATGGCGGCGATCAGAGTCGTAATCTGGGCGTCGGCGATGGACGAGAACGCTTTCTCGTAACCCGCGTGGATCGCCGCCTGGGGCGAGTTGCCGTTCGCCACTTCCTCGCGTATTCGTTCGAATATCAGCACGTTCGCATCGACGGCCATGCCCACCGTCAGCACGATACCCGCGATGCCCGGCAGGGTCAGTGAGGCCTGGAAGAGCGACAGCAGCGCCACTATCAGGACCAGGTTCACGAGCAGCGCCAGATCGGCGATCACGCCGAAAACGCGATAGTAAATCGCCATGAATACGACGACCGCCAGAAAACCGATCGTAACGGCCATGAATCCCTTGTCGATATTCTCCTGACCGAGACTCGGGCCGATGGTGCGCTCCTCGACCTTGAAGATGGGCGCGGCGAGCGATCCCGCGCGCAGGAGAAGCGCGAGGTCGCGCGCCTCCCGTGGCGTGAGGCCCGTGATCTGGAATTCGTTCCGGAACACGCCACGGATGGTGGCGACATTGATGATCTCTTCCGAGCGCTGGGTAACGTACTCCATCTCACCGTTCCGCTCGACCGCATCGCGGGTGGTCTCGATGAACAGCACCGCCATCGGCTTGTCCAGGTTCGCGCGCGTCGTGTCCAGCATGCGATCGCCGCCGGCGGAGTCCAGGCGGATAAAAACGGCCGGCTGGCCCTCCGAGAATCCGGAGCTCGCATCCACGATCTGATCGCCGGACGCGATCACCTCCCGCCTGAGCCACGTATCCGCGCCCTGCCTGAACGGGAAGAGCTCGGAACCGAGCGCCGAACCGTCCTCGTCTACGAGACGGAATTCCAGGGTCGCGGTGGCACCGAGGATGGCATCGGCACGCGCCGGGTCCTGGATACCCGGCAGCTGCACGACGATGCGATCGAGGCCCTGACGCTGGACCAGAGGTTCCGCCACACCCAGCGCATTCACCCGGTTGCGGAGCGTCGTCGTGTTCTGCTCGATAGCGAAATTCTGACGCTCGCGGACCTGTTGCTCGGTCATCCTGATGACCAGAGACTTGCCGTCGCCGCCGTCGGAAATGTCCAGGTCCTGATCGGCGTTGCGCACGATGCGCCGCGCCTCGGCGAGATCCTCCGCGTCGCGCACCTGTACGCGGATGCGATCGTCCTCCACGCGCACCCGGCGGGCGATCCCCGCCTCGGTCAGGCGCGTCTCGAAATCGTCGACGTAGAGTTCGAGACGCTTGCGGATGGCCGCCTCCATGTCGACTTCATACAGGAAGTACACGCCGCCACGCAGGTCGAGCCCGAGGCTCATCGGCTCGAGACCGAGGCCCCGTACCCAGGCGGGCGAACGCGACGCCAGGGTCAGCGCGACGGCGTAGTCGTCGCCCACCGAGTCCCGGAGCGCATCACTGGCGCGCAGCTGGCGATCCACGGAACTGAACCTCAGGACGACACGCCCGTCATCCAGGTAAGCGGCCTCGGGCGCGAGCTCATTGCCCACCAGCGTTTCGCGGAAGCGTTCCACCATGGAGGTGTCCATGGCCTCTCCGTCGGTGCGCGCCACCTGCAACGCCGGCACCGTGCCGAAGGCGTTCGGCAGAGCGAACAGAGCGCCGAGGGCGACGATGCCGATCACGAGGGCATACATCCACGCGGGATATCGATTCATGGCGAAGAAGACCGGGTTGAGGGGACGGTCGGCGAGCGCGGGCGCTCAGCCGGCGCTCTCGACAGTGCCTTTCGGCAGCACCGCGCTGATGGTTTGACGCTGGACTTTCAATTCGACCCCGTCGGCGACCTGGATCGTCAGGAACTGATCATCGAGCGCCGTTATCTTGCCGAGGATGCCGCCGGCCGTGACGACTTCGTCACCGCTCGACAGCTGGGACACCATGTCCCGATGCTGCTTCTGGCGCTTCTGCTGCGGGCGGATCAGCAGAAAATAGAAGGCCGCGAACAGGATGATCATCGGCAGAAGAAAGCCAAGCGGGCTCTCCTGGGCCGGCGCACCCTGCGCCCAGGCACTCTCGATCAGGAAATCCATATTGACACCGTCGTAGCGGGATTCGGCGCGCTATTATGACACAACAGCCGCGGATGTCTCGTG
>JARRPZ010000240.1:0-3556 GCA_037382365.1 Gammaproteobacteria bacterium | reverse complement strand
AGCAGCGATCCCGGCAGGACATCCGGCCTTCGATCCGCGCCGGAGCACACGATCAGGAGTCGATCACGTCGGCGCCGGTCGTCTTTCTGTTCTCCGCGGTCTACGCTCGGGCGGCAGCTAAGCTCGGACCGGGCTCCGAACCTTACGTCCACATGGACCTGGGCCATGCGGCGCAGAATCTTCTTCTGCAAGCGACGGCGCTGGACCTGGCGGGCGTACCGATTGCCTGGCTCGAAGCGGATCTCATCCGGACGGCGTTCGACCTGCCGGAGGAGCTGGTGCCGCTCTATCTCGTTCCCGTGGGTCGCCCGGCCTAGTCGCCCACCGCGGGTCGGCGACCGGGGTTCTTTCGGGTTCCCGGGCACGGCGACCGGGAGCCATCGATGGCCGGGTGCCCGGATGGGCCGAAGCGTCCCAATTCACTCCGCCGGATTCGACGGCCTGTCCCGCCTGCCGCTGGAGATCTGTCCGCGCCCGAGGCCGGGCGCGAAAAATATGTACAGCGGCAAAATGTTATCAGTATTCGCTTTAGCTCCTACCTGTCCCTCGCTCCACGTGCACGTGTCCGGGCGTGATGACTTGGCATATCTGTTGCCCATTGCAGGATCGACTGCTTGTTCCCAGCGGCAGATGACGATTCCGGCGACGGTCCCGGCGCAGTCTCGCCCCGGACTCACCGCCCGTCGGATCTGGGACCGGGGTCGGACGCGACAGAGCGACCCGCGGATCCGATAGATCGGTGACGTTCAGAGCTGATCCGGGTGGCACCGGAGGAACCGGACCGCCCGGTGGTTCACGGTAGATCTCGATTCATGGACGGGAGCTCGACTCCCGCGGGATTTCGTCAAGGTGTGCAGCATGGCGGCGGCAGCCGTCGGATTGCCGTCCGAGGCGGCGGCGGCGATGGTCGCGAACGTCCAGGCGGGCCGGAAGCCCTCCGTGATCTGGCTGCACAACCAGGAATGCACCGGCTGCACGGAGTCGCTGCTGCGCACCAACCACCCGACGCTGGACGAGCTGATCATCGATCTGATCAGTCTCGACTACCACGAGTCGCTGATGGTGGCGGCCGGGCACCAGGCCGAAGAGGTCCTCCAGACGGCGATCGAGGAGAACAAGGGCGCCTACATTCTGGTGATCGAAGGCGCGATCCCGATGAAGGATGACGGCATCTACTGCAAGATCGGCGGTCGCACCTCGAAGGATCTGGTCAGCGAAGTCGCCGAGAGTGCGGGAGCGATCATCGCGATCGGATCCTGTGCCTCGTGGGGAGGAATCCCCTCTGCGGCACCGAATCCCACGGGCGCCGTGGGAGCGCCGACGCTTCTCGAGGGCAAGACGGTCGTGTCGATCCCCGGCTGCCCCTCGAACCCGTACAATTTCCTCGGCGTCGCCCTCCAGTACGCCACCTTCGGAACCCTGCCCGAATTGGACGCGCTCGGACGACCGAAGTTCGCGTACGGCAGATATATCCACGAGCATTGTCCCCGACGAGCGCACTTCGACGCGGGCCGCTTCGTCAAGCAGTTCGGCGACGAAGGCCACCGGCAGGGCTGGTGCCTCTATCAGATGGGATGCAAGGGTCCCGTCACCCATGCCAACTGTTCGACGCTGAACTTCGGGGAAGTGGACGATGCCTGGCCGATCGGGATCGGGGCACCCTGCTTCGGATGCACGGAACAGGGCGTCGGTTTCACGATCGGGAAGTTCGAGACCGTCGAGATCACGGAGGCTACGCCCCCCGCGACCTATCCCCCGATCTTCTCGAGTCGCGAAGGACCGAACCCGTGGGCCACGATGGCGCTCGGTGGCATCATCGGCGGAGCGATCGGTGGAGGAATCATCGCCGCCAAGAAGGTGAGTCAGCCCTCCGAGGATGAAATCGGGCTGGGGGAGGTGTGACGATGAACATCTCGAGGCGGGGAGCCCTCAAGGTCGCCGCTTTTGGCGCGGCGACCGCGGCGGGTGCCCGAAAGGCCGAGGCCCGGGAGAAGAAGACGGCGCCTCCCGACGCCACCGGCATGCTCTACGACGCGACGCTCTGCATCGGGTGCAAGGCCTGCGTCGCCGCCTGCCGCGACGCCAACGACCTGGAGCTCGAAAAGAGCAGCACTCTCTACGACGATCCGGTGGATCTCTCCGCGAATACCTGCAACATCATCAAGTACTACGATGGCGGCGGTGACGGCGAAGGAGAGGTCTCTTTCGTCAAGCAGCAGTGCATGCACTGCATCGACCCGGCCTGCGCCGCGGCCTGCATGATGGGCTCGTTTCAGAAGCGGCAGAACGGAATCGTGACCTGGAAACCGGACCGTTGCATCGGGTGCCGCTACTGCCAGGTCGCCTGTCCGTTCAGCATTCCGAAGTTCGAATGGAATTCGCCGATTCCCGCGATGGTGAAGTGCCAGATGTGCCTCGCCAAGGCGGGAACCACGGAGGAAGGCCAGCTGAACGAGGTCGGCCAGCCGGCGTGCACGGAAGTGTGTCCCCGGCAGGCCGTCATTTACGGTCCGTACGAGGAGCTGAAGGCGGAAGCGCTGCGCCGGATCGCCGAGAATCCCGACCGCTACGAGGACCACGTGTACGGTCTCGAAGAGGCCGGCGGGACGCAGGTTCTCTACCTGACGACGAAGGGCGTTCCCTTCGCGAAGCTCGGTCTGCCGGAGCTCGGACCGGAGCCGGTCCCGGCGCTGCCGGTCGGGCTTCAGCACACGATCTACAAGGGATTCGTAGCGCCGATCGCCGTGTACGGCATCGTGGCGGGCCTGGTGTGGCGATCGCGTCGGCAGCACGACGCGGCCGGTGAGGAGGTGGGCGCGTGAACAACAACGGACACGGAGTACCCAGTCCGGTCGGTGGTCCGATCATGACGCCGGTCATGAAAATCTGTCTCGCGCTCGCCGGAATCACGGGGCTGCTCCTCGTGTTCCGATTCCTCGTCGGGCTCGGGCCGGTCACGAACATGACCGACGGGCACCCGTGGGGCCTGTGGATCGCGTTCGATGTCGTTACGGGCACCGCGCTGGCATGCGGCGGATACGCCGTCGCGCTGCTGATCTACGTCTTCAACAAGGGCAAGTACCATCCGCTGATCCGCTCAGCGATCCTCACCAGCGCTCTGGGATATACCCTCGGAGCGATCGGTGTGATCATCGATCTGGGTCGCCCCTGGTGGACCTGGAAGCTGCCGATCTTCTTCTGGACCTGGAACCTGGATTCGGTCCAGCTGGAAGTCGCCCTCTGCATCATGCTCTACACGGCAGTGCTCTGGATCGAGATGGCGCCGGTGTTCATGGAGCGCTGGGAGCAGGAGGACGAAAAGCCGAGGTTGCAGGAGTTCTCGCGCAAGTGGACTCCGATCCTGATGAAAGCCATGCCCTGGCTCATCGCGCTCGGCATCGTGCTGCCGACGATGCACCAGTCCAGCCTGGGATCGATGATCCTCCTCGCGGGACCGAAGCTGCATCCCCTCTGGCTCACGCCCTGGCTGCCCTTCTTCTTCCTCGTCTCCTGTATCGCCATGGGATACGGAATGGTGGTTCTGGAGACGATGTGG
>JARRPZ010000239.1:0-2725 GCA_037382365.1 Gammaproteobacteria bacterium | reverse complement strand
GCGGCTGCCGAGCGGTGGCGTCGGCCGCTCCGGTTACGGGCGAGAACTCGGGCCCCACGGCATCCGTGAGTTCGTGAACGCCCAGCAGGTCTGGATCGGTCCGGCGCGGGGCTGACCCCTTCTTTTCAGCGAACCGGCTGCGCGTCTAGTGTCGCCGCCTGCTGATCGGACAGGAGACCGGCCGCCACCGTGACCAGGAACGAGTTCTTCGTTGCCATCATGTCCGGCATTCCGGCGGCGGATGCTACGGCGCCGCCGACCCGACGGGAAGCGACGCGGCGCTCAGGTCATCGCTCACGTAGCGCAGGATCGCCTCGAAGAGTACGCGTCGCGGGTAGGCCCGATCGTCGGGTCTCGCCGCGAAGAACTCCAGTTCGTCTTCGATGTCGATGGCGAGCCCCCAGTGGTCCGTGTTGGCGTAGCCGAGCAGGGTCGAGCCCGGCAGCAACCCCTCTTCCAGCGTCACCTGACCGTCATTGCGCCAGCCGTCGGCCGCGAGCGCCCGCCAGCTCGATACGAGCCCCCGCGCCATGTGCTCGCGGGTGGTGAAGGCCGACAGCGTATAGAAGCGGACGTGGGACGGGACAGCGTGCTCCGCCAGCCAGGCCTGGCGCACCTCCGTCCTGAGGCTGTCCACCACGCCGCCGTCACCGGGATCGCAGCGGGCCGCGAAAGCTCCGCTCAGGAGCGTATCGTAGAGCCACGAACCCCGGTCGGCGACGCGGCTGCCGCGCACCGGGCAGGACACATTGACGACGGCGTCCACGGCGGAGGCGAGGCTGGGGAAGTCCGCGAGGAAACGCAGGATGTCCACCCCGCCTTTGGAATATCCGACCAGCACGACCCGGTCCGTCGTATCGAGCTCCGCGGCAACCAGCGTGTCGGCGATACGATCCGCATTCAGACCCGCGCTCGAGCGGCTGCTGATCGGCACGCTGATCGCGTGGTGTCCGGCGGCACGCAGGGCCGAGAGCGCGGACCCGAATGCGACCGATGCCTCTCCGAAGCAGTCGGAGAAAGCCCCGCCCACGACGAAGACGCGGAGATCGGGGTCCAGCGCGGGAGCCGCCGGGAATGGCAACGCCGGCGCCGGTTCGTCGGCGAGTCGCCACAGGAGCCGATCACACGACGGGTCGTCGGGCGGGACCCGGTCCTGTGCCGCTGCGACGGCGCAAAAGACCTCACGGAAACGTGCCCGGCCATCCGCGCCGGCCGGTCCGCCGGATGCCGGCTCCAGCAGTGCGGTGGACGCACGGTATTCGGCCGCCTCGGGCAGAGACGTACAGCCGGTCGCCGCCAGGGCCAGGCCCAGTGCCGCCGCCGTGGCGATGTCGGTCACCCGGCGCTTCGCTGCGCGCATGTCAAATCCTCGATGTTGTCCCGCCACCCGCGCGCAACGCGAACGGGTCGCTTGAAGCGTCAGTCGCGGCCGGTCTAATATTCTGTCGTGGCCCCGGGCAGGTCCGGTGTATTTGCTACCGCCGCATCAGCTCATCGCCGTTACGCAAAGCAATGTCGGCGAAGGCGTAAGGATCCGTCTGGAAACGAAAGCCCGGAGCGCCACTTCGGAGATCCCAATGCATGCCACCATTCTACTAGCCGACCGGGTGCGACCGGGACCGCTGCGCCTGCTCGCCTGCCTCCTGGTCTGCGGCGTGCTGGGCGCCTGTGCCGGCAGCCCGCCTTCCATGCAGGAGATGATGCCGGCGCCGGCCGTCGCCGGGGAAGAAGCCGGCAGCGTCGACCTCCCGATCGCGGAAGGGAACACGGCGCTCCTCGATATCCTCTATGCGACGAACCGTGCTCCGGCGGGCGCGGACGACGAACAGGCATTCTATACGAACGAGCGCGGTTATCTGGTGCGCCTGGGTTCGGGCCGTATCGCATTCGGCGACAGCGATATCACCTGGGACGAAGCGCGGAAGATCTCTCTGCTGAAGAACCGACCCGGTGAATTTCCGCTCGAGATCCGCGACGCGGCCGAGTACGGCATCGTGCCCGACAGCGTCTCGATCTTCACGCCACGAGGCGAACTCGATGCGATAGACGAGAGCAGCGACGACCGCTTCGTCGCGGCCGTCGAAGAGCGCCTGGCACGTTCGGACAGCAAGGATGTCTTCATCTACGTCCACGGCTACAAGGTCGAGTTCGAGAACCCGCTGCTGGTCGCCGCCGAGATGTGGCACTTCCTCGGCTACCAGGGCGCATTCGTCGCATTCTCCTGGCCGTCGACGCCCTCGCGTCTCGCCTATTTCAAGGACACCGAGACGGCGCGGGTGGCCGCCTGGGGCCTGCGGCAACTGATCACCTACCTGGCCCGTGAGACGAGTGTCGAGCGGATCAACATCATCGGCTACAGCGCGGGGACCCGCCTCGTGCTCACGGCAATGCACGAACTGGCTCTCATCCATCAGCAGAGCACGCCGGACGAGATCGTCGCTGCCAACCGCCTCGGTCGCGTGATACTCGTGGGCTCCGACGTGGATTCCGGCACCTTCGCGAGCTACGTCCTGGACGGACTGCTGCGTGTGCAGGATCAACTGAATCTCTATGTCTCACCCGCCGACAAGGCGCTGAAGGTGTCGGACAAGGTGCTGCGGCATCGCCGGCTCGGCCAGGTACTGCCCGGTACGCTGGACGAGCGCATGCGCGAGTTCGTCATGAGCACCGACAGGCTGCACTTCGTCGACGTCGAAGATGCGGATCAGTTCGACGAGGGCAACGG
>JARRPZ010000238.1:0-2771 GCA_037382365.1 Gammaproteobacteria bacterium | reverse complement strand
CCGCGGTGCAGTCCGGGCAGCACGCGCTGGATGGACAGCGGCATCGAGGACTTGCCCGTCGCCCGACGGATGCTCTTGGGCACCCACAGGTCGATGGGATCCATCTTCCTCACGCCGTTGTTCAGCGTGGCGGTCCAGTCCGCCGCGAAAGCGAGATTGTCGGCCTCGTTGTTGTCGAAGCGCACCAGCTGGTTGGGCACGTTCAGCCAGCCCCAGTGACCCTTATCGTCTTCGTGACGTTCCTCGTAACGCCACACCCGGATCAGCTCTTCCACGGCCGCGCGCTTGATGTCGTTCAGGAGATTGCCGTGGCCGTCGTCCGGATTCGTGATGAAGGTAACCTGGGGCGCGGTGCGGCGGGGCTTCCACGAGGCGAGCTTGCGTGTCAGCGACGAGGCGAACGCGACGGGAGCCACGACCTCCGCTTCCACGAAAGCGGCCACATCGTCGTCGTCGGCCGTGCTCAGGGAGTAACCGTGCTGACCGTTCGGCGTGGCGGGCAGCACGATGACGCCGTCGAGGCGGCCGTAATTGTCCGAGACGAACTGGAATACCCGCTCCATGGACTCGGGACGCAGCGGGTCGAGATGCTGCACCTGGATGGCGACCGGCTCCAGCTCCTGGACGCGGGCGCGCAGGTAGCCGAGCGCATCCAGCGTCCGGCAACCCATCACCACCGTGGCGCCGCGGTGGATGTTGCGTTCGGCGAAGACCATCGCTTCGTCGATGTCGCTGCCACAGAGTATGAGCACCACGCGGCCGCCCAGATCGACGAGACGGTCGTCCGGCCAGGACACGAGCTTCGAGCGGCTGCGGGTCGGCACCTGCATGCCGTTCGTCACCTCGAACCCGTGACCCGAGAACGAACGTGAATCGTCGGACGACAGGAACAGCACGGTGGAGGCGACGTCATCCGGGGTCGGGTAACGATACTCCATCGTCCCGTTGTCGTCCGGCTGCTTGATCAGCATGAGATTACGGAATTCGCTCGAGGTCGTCCCCTCGGTCTGGCCCTGCAGCGAATCCATGGCGGCGAAGACTTTGTCGATGCGTTCGGACTCGATCGGGCCGGGGAAGACCGTGTTCACCCGGATGCCCTTCTCGCCCGCGCCGAGTTCCCGGGCGAGGCCCAGCGACAGGGCGTTCAGACCGGACTTCGGTACCGTATAGGCGATGCGTCCGAAGTAACGGGTCCGCGAGAAGATCGTCGACACGTTGATGATCGAGCCGCCGACGGACATGTGGGGGACCGTTGCGCGGACCATGTGCCAGGGCCCCGCCAGCAGGTTCATGGCCGACTCGTACATGGTCTGGTTTTCGTCCAGTGCCCGCTTCTCGGCGTTGCTGAACGGGATGTAGCGCAGCGTGCGTTTCGGCCCCGCGGCGCCCGCGTTGTTGATCAGCACGTCGACTTCGCCGAAGTGCTCCACGGCGGTCGCGACGATCTGTCGGCACACCTCGGGGTCCGCGCAGTCGCCGGTCGCGGCGACCATGGCGGCCCGGTCGTAACCTTCCGCGACGAGTTCGTCGATGAAAGCATCCAGCTTCTCGCGGCTGCGTCCCGTCATCACCACTCTGGCACCCTGCCGGAGGAGCGAGCGGGAGATATAGCTGCCGATGTTGCCGGCTGCGCCGGTCAGGATGACGGTACGGCCGGCGAGCCGGCCCCCGGTACTGTTCTTGTTGTCGTTCATCTGAGTGTCCCTGCTGAGCCTGTGTCGATGCGCCGGAGTTCCACCCCGCGTGCTTCCGCCTCGCGGATGGCCCAGGCGCGATACAGTTCGTCCCTGGTCTTCAGGCCGGTGCGCGGCAACGCGTGCACGGCGACGTAAGTGGCCCCGGCATGGCGGTTCTCCCACATCGCCTGGTGGGCGTCCGGGAGCTCGGTGAGGGGGACCTGCACCGGCGCCACCACGTCGATCATCCCGGCCGCGATGCGTTCCTGCACTTCGGCGAATTCCCGCGCCGTGTTGAGGTGTGTGCCCCGGATCTCGGCGCTCGGCATGAGTATCCGCCGCTGGCGCATCCACACCTGGGGCGCATAGAAGCTGAGCCGCCGGCCGGCGAGGTCCTCCGCGTACACGACGGAGCCGACGTTCGGCTTCACCAGCGACGTCGCGAGGGCCAGGCCGTCGCGGCCGGGCCGCTCGAATATCACGTCGGGCAGGCCGCGCTTGTCCAGCGTGCTGCGGAGCAGCGGCGCGATGGCGGAGCCCACCGGTTTCAGCGTCCGGTCGGAGAAGCGCCGGACCGCTTCCTTGAAGGCAGCGGATTCGCTGAACGGGTTCGGCAGCGGCGCCAACGGTCCGGGCGGTTCGAATTCCTCGCCCAGTCGCCGGCGTATCTCCTCGAGGCTGACCACGCCCTTGAACTGGGTGCCGAACCCGAGCGAGGTGACGAATTCGCGCTGGGCGATCGTGTCCGTCAGCACGGCGACCCGGGCATTCAGGGAGCAGCCGATCTCGATGGCCTCGATCGCCGCCGGGTCGACGATACCGTCTTCGGCGCCCGGCCCGTAGACCACGAGCAGCGCACGCCCGGCCCGTAGTCCCGCGCGGGTCAGCATGGTGGAGGCGCGCTCCTCTCCGGGCTTGCCCATGAAGGAGAAGCGGTAGCCGGAGGAGGCACCGAAGAAAGTGAGTACGCCGCCTTCGCCCAGTGCCTGGAAAGATCGCCCGAAAGCCCGCTCGCCGGCGTGGGAGACCACGTAGTCGACGGGACCGCCGGCCAGCGACGTCACCTCTTCGACGAAGGGCCCGCCGGCTGCCTCC
>JARRPZ010000237.1:0-2771 GCA_037382365.1 Gammaproteobacteria bacterium | reverse complement strand
TCCCGACTTCAGAATCGGTAGCGCAGATCCACGACGGCGTAGTGCAGCCAGCCGAAATTGTAGACGTCGTCGGTGTCGACGCCGCCTTCGAGCGTCCGGTATCCGCCGCCGATCTGCCAGTGTTCGTCGAGGTCGTAGTCGAGCAACAATGCCGCGTCGAACAATCTGCCGGGTCCGCCCGCCAGCCCGTCGAAGTCGATGCGCAGCTGCCACCGGTCGGAAAAACGGTATTCCCCCGACAGGTGGAGCGCCGGGACGAAGCCCACGTCGTCGTCGTTGGCCTGCAGCGTACCCTGGCGCAATTCGACGTTCGCGTCGCGGATGACGGCCGTGAAGCCGGCGCGCCAGCGCCATGATCCCCGGTCGGCGAACGTGTACTGGTAACTGAGTTTGTAAGCATTGAACTTGTACGTCGCATCGGTCGTGCCGGCGGCGAAGGTCTCTCCCGCGAAGTCGGTTTCCCGGTCGAGTTCGCCGCTGCCCGAGACCTCGAGCGGAGCGAGGACGAGGCGCAGTCCATGCTTCCTGTTGATCTGCCAGTGACCCGCCAGTCGCACGAAGAAGTCGGGACCCGAATCGGTCAGATCCGTCATATCGAACCGGGTGCCTGAATCTCCCGGTATCCGGACATCGTTCCTGGAGAATCCCACCACGCCCGTTTCCAGTCCGACCGCCCAGCGGCCGTCGTCCGCCGCGGAGGCCGCCCACGTCGTGCCCGGCGCGAGCCATACCGCAATCAACAGACCGCAGAGATCGCGGCCGAGCAATATTCTTCGCATAATCAGTCGTCTCCCTGGCTGAATCTCCCCGTGCAGGAGCGCCTTCAGGCCCGATCCCGAAAGACGGCACTTGAGCAAGACAGCCGTGCGAACATCCGCAGCTCGCTCATTCTCTCAGGTCCGAGGAGACAAAAAATAGGAGGCGGGGAAAAATCCCCGCCTCCCGGATTTCGCGTCGGTTGCTGACGCGCTGGATGGTCAGTCGTCCAGATGGGCACACCGACCGAACTCGGCGCCCGCCGCGAGCTCTTCGCGGAGGCCGTTCGGGAAACCCGTCTGGAGATCGGCGCCGTCACGGCAGACGAACACCTGATCGATGTCCACGTGCCAGGCAGCGGTCGCACCCGCGATACCGCCGGTGATCTCGCGGCCGGTGCCGCTGATCGCGATCGGGTTGTCGAACGGCACCGAGGCAGCCTCGGCAACGCCCTGCTTCGCGAAGAACTCGCTGAAGTTCATCCACCCGATACCCTCGATCCAGATGCCGCCGACGAAACCCGCGAAGAACGAGCCGGCGCGGCCAATCAGGACGCTGCCGTCGTCGGACATATCGAAGACCTCGACCGGGATCGGACCCAGCTGCGCCTGCACGGCTTCCGGACCCAGCAGGTCGCAGAAGTTACGGCCGAAGGAGACGTAGTCGAGATCCTTGCACCACTCGAGGCCACCGATGGCAACCGGGTTCGCGGGATCGTTGATCGGATCCCACAGCATGACGCCTTCCGGCGTACCGTTCAGCGCGACGGTGGTGCCGTCGAAATTGGCCGCGTACGCGCTGCGCGAGCCGAACTGCTCGTACAGGTTGTACAGATCTCCGTTGACCCAGGCGAGTGCACGGGACGGACCGTTGCCGCCGAGGATCACCTCGCCGTTACCCGAGATACCGTGCGCCCGCACCCAGGATGAGTACGTCTGCTCGGGTGTCTCCAGTTGCTGCATGCCCGTCTTTTTCGTCCACTTGAACGGCACGATCTCGCCGCGGGTGCTCGACTGGCAGCTGCCATCCGAGTCGACATCGATGTAGGCGGTGCCAACGGCCGTCGCTCCGGTATCGTCGACTGCCCAGCCGTAGCTGCTGCTGACACCGGCGCTGCCGCTGCCGCCGCAGGTATCGCCATTGAGGTCACCCAGCGGCACCGGGCCCCGGGAGTCGGTCCACAGGGCTGCCTGCTGGATGCCGTTACCGTTGTCGTCGTAGAGGACCAGCAGTTTCTGGCCGTTGCGGGTCATGCTGCCCGCACCGACGCTGACATCGTCGCTCAACAGCCTGAAGCCGAAGTTCTCGTCCCAGACGAACGGCGTCGATCCGGCCGTGCCCATCGCCGAACGCCCGTTCTTCGCGAGATCCACGAGGAATGCGCCGCTGATGATCTGGCGGAACTCGATGCCCTTCGGATAGCCGTTGAAGTAGATATCGGCCGTCTTCTCGACACCCGCCTCGGCGACGATCGGTGTCGCATCGCAGGCCTGGTCAGTCGCCGGGCTGGTGCCCTCTGCGGCGTTCCAGTACTCAGGCACGGAGACGAGACTCTGCGGAGAGGTCGGATAACCGCCCGCGCGGATGCTCTCGATGTAGACGACGTACTGTTCACCCGGTGTCAGGTTGTTGATGCGGTAGCGTCCGTCGGGTCCGACCTTGCCCTGGGTCTGGTAGCCGGTCATCGCGGAAACAGCGTCCCCCATCAGGTCGTTGACGTTACGAGCCACCACATTGACGCCGCTGTACTCGGTCTTGCCGTCCTTCAGGTACAGCGTGCCGGAGATCGAGCCGGTGCTGCTCGCGTAATCCGGCGTCGGATACAGATCCGAGATCGCCGCCGCATCGTCGGCGGAGGTGAGGTAGCTCATCGCCTCTGCGGCATCACCACTGTGTTCGATGAACGGATACATGGTCTCGATGTCGTACGGATCGGCCACGTCGAGACCCAGGTAGGCCGGATAATTCCAGCGGTAGACGGGCTCGACGCCGCAGCCGGCCACGCCCGGGTATTC
>JARRPZ010000236.1:0-2777 GCA_037382365.1 Gammaproteobacteria bacterium | reverse complement strand
AGCGAGGGCATCATGTACCAGGGCTGGCCGGACCGTGTGCCGGCGTAGAAGGCGCCGGGCCGGCTGCCGTCGAAGGAGGGCCCGATGTAGAAACCACCCGACGGATCCGGCAGGACGATGACGCCGGCGGACGGGAAAAGGTCGAAGGCCTCGTCGAGACGTGTCTCGGCGTCGGCGATGATGCCCTCGTAGGTGGGCAGCACCGATGCAGCGGGGATGGTCCCGCCCGCGCGAGCGACCCGTGCGAAAAGCGCCTGCAGCGTCTCGTCCTGGGGATAGCCGAGCCGGTCGAATGCGTGGCGCATCTCCGCGCGGATGCGTTCGAGTTCGTCGAGGCCGAGCTGGTGGATCTCGGCCGGTGTCAGGTCCGTCGTCGTGTGATGGCGCAGAATGTAGGCATAGTAATCCCGGCCGCCGGTGTGCTGATCGACGCCGATGCCCGACGGTGCCGTGGCGCGCAGCTCCTCCAGCGTATTGCGCAGGCGTCGGTAAGCGGGGATGACCCCGTCGGCCGTCAGCCGGCGCGCCTCGTCCAGCAGCTCGCCGCGCCGGTCGTCGGCGAGGTCCGGGATGCCGTCGATGTCCCGCTGCAGCCGGGAGAAGTAGGGGTTGCCGTCCACGCTGCCGGAGGCGATGGCCGACACTTCGTTGATGGCGAGCTGCATCGTGGGTGCCGGCTCGATGACACCGGCGTCACGCTGGCGCCGCAGGTGATCCGAGAGCTGGTCCAGCTTGCGTTCGACCTGCGCCAGCCGGCCTACGTAGTCCTCGGCGTCCTGGCTGCTCGCCAGGGGATGAATGTCCGTGAAGAACGTCTCCGTGTTCTTCTGGACGCCGAAGAGGGAGAAGGCCGCCGCGTAGTCGTGGTAGCGCCACGCCTCCCCTTCCACCTTGTCCCGGAGGTACCAGTCGTAGACGTCGAAGGTCAGGCGCCCGCCGGCATCCAGCATCGAGCGATCGTAGTCCCGGAGCAGATCGAGGACGACGCCGTACATCTCGTACGTCTCGCTCTGCCACGCAGCCGACAGGTCGTCCAGATTCGCGCCTTCGAGCGGCGAGAAGTCCTCCAGCGCTTCCCAGACGACCCGCTCGGGGCTGCGTGCAATCAGTGCGGCGAATGACTTTTCGTAGAACGCCTCGAGGGGCAGTCCTTCGAGGTCGGCGGCGAGCTGTCGGGCCGCCGGCGCCGGGCCCGAAGCCGGCGGTGGCGAGAATGGCGTCGTCCGGTCGTCGCCCCCGCCACCACCGCCGCAGGCGGCGAGCGCCAGGACCAGCGCACACAGCGTCGCCCCGAATTTCATGCCGATGCTCCCCGTTCCGGCTGTCTCATGGTTGACCGGCCGGGGCGCCGACAGTTCATCCGGGACGACGGTGTGCGCGCAGTCTCTCCCGTTCAGACTCTTGTCGTTGCGGGCTCAGGCGGCTTTCGCGTCCGCGTCATCGACCTCGTTCAGACGACCGGTCCGGACGTCGTAGACGAATCCGCGGATCGCGTCCTTGTGAGGCACGAAAGGGCTCGAGCGGATGCGGCGGATCGACTGGACGACGTCCGCCGCCGGGTCCGGGAACGCTTCCAAAGCGAAGGGCGGGCGCAGGCCCGTCTCCTCCTGGATCTCGGCTTTCAGGGCGTCGTCCTTGAAGGTGAGCATGCCGCAGTCGGTATGGTGGATCAGGACGATCTCCCGGGTGCCGAGCAGGCGCTGGGAGATGGCCAGGGAGCGGATCACGTCATCGGTGACCACGCCGCCCGCATTGCGGATGACGTGGGCGTCGCCTTCCTCGAGGCCGAGCAGGCGGCCGGTCTCGAGCCGCGCATCCATGCAGGCGACGACGGCCACCTTCCTGGCGGGCGGCATCGGTTTGTCACCCTTGTCGAACTGCTCTGCGTAGCGCTTGTTGGCGGCGAGGAAATCATTCGTGGCGGACATGCTGCTTCTCCCGTTCCATCGTTGATCAGGCATGCGAGGCTACCTGCGGCAAGGCAGCGTTTGAAATAGAGCTTTGTTAGTTGCTTATTCCGATCGGTGATAAGGCCGCGCCGCCGGCCGCGGCGCATCGTTCAGGTGATACGCGTCGGCCACGTAGCCGGGCCCTTTCATCACGAAGACGATGAAACAGGCGATGGAGACCGTGAGCACGGCGGTCCAGAAGGTGACTACGAGTGCGATCGCAAAGATGTCGATGCTGGCGATGCGCTTTGCGACGTCCAGGCCGGGATCGCGGGCGAACCACAGACGTGCCGTCGCCGCGAAGACCGCCGGTGCGGCGGTGCCGAGCAGGAATATCAGGGGCATGCGGCGCAGGATGTCGACTTCGACACCCGGCGGATCCCTGCGATCATGCAACCGTCGGAACAATCGGTCCATGCGCGGGAGATTAGCATCGTCCCGGGGCGGGCGGCAGAGGCCGCCGCGTTTTGTCGAGGTCTGCAGGCGGTGGCAGCCCCCGTATGGCGGGCAGGCGTGGCGATCACTCACGGGTTGCCAACGGATGCTATAGGATAGAACGATGCCTTCCTTCGACATCAACTGGAACGAAGTCGTATTCAACCTGGGCCAGTTGCTGATCGCCTGGGTGCTCGCGCTGCCGGTTGCCTGGGACCGCGAGAAGGAGAGTCCCGGTGCCGGACTGCGCACTTTCCCGCTCGTGGCCATCGCAGCCTGCGGCTACACGCTGGTGGGTATCTCGGTACTGGATTCCACCGAGGCCGAGTCGCGTATCCTGCAGGGCCTCATCACGGGCATCGGTTTCATCGGCGGCGGCGCCATACTGAAGAG
>JARRPZ010000235.1:0-2811 GCA_037382365.1 Gammaproteobacteria bacterium | reverse complement strand
ATCTCCTCACTGTAGCCGTCGTCGGTCGGGCATCTGACCGTCTCCCAGAAGGTTCCCCGGAACTGCTCGGCACCCGCCATCGATACGGCCGGAAGAGCCAGCAGCGAAACGGCGAACAGCGTATTCCTTACCGAATTGCGGAACGTTCTCATTTCCTTGCCCCCTTTGGTGCTTGTCGTAACCCCCGCGAATAGCCTAGCCACGGCCGATACCCACTGTCCCGACGAATGTCCGACGGAAATGCGAAAGTGCCGGTTTGCCTGCGGCCGGGCCGGGTGCCACACTGGTTATCCAGCCAGATCGCTGGCACCAGTGATCGGACGAGCTGCCGTGGAAGCAGATTTTCGTATTGGCGACTGGATCGTCCGGCCGCAGCGCGATTGCCTCGAGAGAGGTAAGGCGGTCGTGCATATCGCGCCGAAGGCGATGGGCGTTCTGTGCTGCCTTGCTCGCGCCGACGGTGAGGTCGTGGCACGCCAGGTGCTGTTCGATTCCGTATGGCGCGATTCGATCGTCACCGACGACGCCCTGACCCAGCGGATCGTCGAACTTCGCAAGGCGTTCGGAGATAGTGCGCGGCAGCCATCGGTCATCGAAACGATCCCTAAGGTCGGCTTCCGGCTGATCGCTCCGGTGTCGCCACTGTCACCTCCGGGTACGGGACCACACGCTACCCACGTCGGCAGATCACCGCCCGCCCTGGGACGCCCGAGTGCGTTGCTCGCGGCACTGCTCGCCCTCGGCGTGTCCGCAGGCGGAATCTGGCTGATTCGCGAGCCGGCCGGCTGGGCGGATCGGCGACCGGCGATCGCATCTCGCACTGGTGACGCATCGACCGCAAGCGTATCTTCGGCGCCCGGGACCCCGGTCGGCGCGATCGAGACGGCAACCCATCCCTTCGAGGCCTACCAGGCCCTGCGCAGCGGACACCTGGCACTGAAGCGGGGAGGACGTCAGTCCCTGGAGCAGGCGATCGCCTACTACCGACATGCGATCGATCTCGATCCGGATTTCCCGCAGGCGTATCTCGCCCTGGCACGGGCTTACACGATCGCCGTCGAAGAACTCGGCGTCTCCGAGTCCGAGGCGCGCGGCAAGATCGATGAGTATGCCAGGGCCGCCCTCGAACTCGACCCTCGTCTCGGCATGGCTTACAGCTATCTGGCCGTGGTCCGTCGAGAGGAGGGCCGACTGGACGAGGCAGAGAACCTGTTCCGTCGCGCCATCGATCTGGAGCCGGGCAATCCGCAGATACTGCACGGCATGGGACTGACCCTCAGATTGCAGGGACGGGCGCAGGAAGCCATTCCCTATTACGATCGCGCGGCGCAGATTGATCCGCTGAATCCTACGATAACCGAGAGCCGCGGCAGCCTGCTTCGCGACCTCGGCCGGTTCGAGGAAGCGGAGCGCCAGTATCGGGATACGATCGAGATCGATCCGCGTTACGTCGCCGCACACTGGGGGCTCGGAACACTCTACTGGTCGACGGGCAGACCGGAGGAGGCCCTCCGCTGGTTCGAGAACGCCGTGTACCGCGCGCCAGAGAGCGACGTATTCCGGGCTCTGGCGGCTCTGATGTGCCTCGAGATCGAGGACGACACCCGCGCCAGGGCGATGATCCAGGCTGCGCTGCAGCGAACGGAAGCCGACGATGAAAATGACGCGATGCTCCCCGAGGAACTGTTACGCCTTTACCACGGTGAGGAATACGGCACCCTCCCCGACGGCCGCAGATTCATGTCGCGGTACTGGTACGGTGCCCTCGTCGATCTCCCACTCCGCTCTCTGCTGGACGGTCGCTTCCAGACCGCCATCAGCGAGTACGAGGCACGGTTTCCGCGCCTCACGCGCGCCGCAGTCAGCGTGGATGCCAGTAACTATCGTGCAGCGATCTATCTTGCCTTCGCGTACAGCCGAGATGGAGACAAGGGGAGGGTCGCCGAGTTACTTGACGCGGTGGAAGCGTTCCTGCCGACGCAGCGTCGCCTGGGTATCCACGGCTACTGGCTGACGGATGTACAGCTCATGGTGCTCCGCGGTAATCCGGCATCCGGCATGCGCTGGCTGGAGCAAGCGGTGGACGCCGGATGGCGCAACCTCTGGCGCTTCTACCTGCTGCACGACCCCATCATCACCATGCTGAGCGGGGAATCCGGATACGATGAACTGGTCGATCGCGTTAGCGAGGACATGAGGGTCCGCCGCTCGGCCGTCCAGGCAAGCCTCGGGCGGCCGTCATCGTGACGCTCGCTTCTCCAGGCTCCGCCATGCCAGCGTCGCGACCAGCGCGCCGGTGAATCCGAACAGAAGGTGCGTGGCCAGTGGATAAGGCAGACCGTTGACCATCGAGCCGAGATGTACGTCCGAGCCGCCGAGGGCAATCCACTTCGCTACCGGCTTGGTTGCGTGTCCCACGGCGGCAATTACCGGTAACCACAGGAGACGCCGCCGCCAGCCGGGCACGAGCATGACGCCGGTATCAATCACGAGCCCGGGAAGCAGGTAGAGCATCGGTACGAGAGCGCTGCCGCCCGTGCCGATGGCGGCGGCGGTCGTCGCCGCACCGGCAGCCGCGATGGTCGCCGCCCAGCGATAATCCGTGGTTAGTCGCGCCGTCGCTAGCAGAGCCATCGCCTCCACGCCATGATGGCCGGGCAGACCGAGCGGGTAGCGGAACACCTCCTTCAGCACGACGATCCCGGCGCCGAGCCCGAGCAACAGGAAAAAGCCTCCGCGGGTCAGCGAACCGTCGGAGTCAATAACGCCTAATTTCCTCGCGAGGGAGGAGTTGCCAGTCGAAAGCGGCAT
>JARRPZ010000234.1:0-2854 GCA_037382365.1 Gammaproteobacteria bacterium | reverse complement strand
CCATCGCGATCCGGGTCTGATCGAGCTGAAGGCCGATCCGGAGCTGGCGACCCTGCGCACGGACCCGCGCTATGCCGGGATGCTCCGGCGCGCAGGCTTCCCCTGAACCGGTAACGCGGACGACGCTCAGACGTCCGGGTGTCTCTGGTGCCAGCCCGTCGCCAGTTCGTAGGCGTGACCGATGCGGCAGAGCATGGCCTCGCTACCGAGCGCCCCCATGAATTGCATGCCGAGCGGGATGCCGTCTTCCGTGAAGCCGCAGGGCAGGGTCAGTGACGGCGCACCGGAGAAGTTGGCGGGTATTGCGAAAGACTGTTTTACCTGCGCCGCATAAGGCTCGAAATCCTCCACTCCGCCGCGCTGGATCTCGTCCGTGATCGGCATGGGCGGGTTGCCCGCCGGCATCGCGATGGCGTCGACGGTAGCCAGCAACGCGTTCAGCCGCGCGCTGTAGTCGGCACGGAATGCCCGTGCGCCCGCCACCTGTTCCCCGCTGAGGCCCTCGGCCAGCTGCAGAAACTGCCCGAAGAACGCGCCGAACTGCTCCGCCTGCGCCGGGTAGTAGTCACGATGCGCCTCCAGTGCCTCCGTCGCCGCGATGGCCGACCAGGCGTCGGTCAGCTCGGTGCTGCCCGGCGGCAGCGTGACGTCGACGATCTCGGCACCCATGGCCGCGAGCTGGCCGAGAGAGTCCTGGATGGCGGCGACGAGACGCGGATCCCCGTCCGCGGACGTGAAGGCTTCGTCGTAACCGATCCGCAGCCCCCTGACGCCGGCGTCGATGGCCGCGAACAGATCCGGCACGGGCTGGTCCAGCGTCGTCGGGTCCTTCGGATCGGGTCCGCCGATCACCTGCAGCATGGCCGCCGCGTCGGCGACGCGCCGCGTCATGGGCCCGACGTGATCCAGCGATTCCGCCAGGGGGATGACGCCGTAGCGACTCACCCGACCGTAGGTCGGTTTCAGGCCGACGATGCCGTTCGCCTGGGACGGGAACCGGATGGAACCCCCGGTATCCGTGCCCAGGGAGCCGAAACACAGGCCGGCGGCGGTCGCGACCCCGGAACCGCTGGAAGAGGCGCCCGGCCAGAGCGCAGGATCCCAGGGGTTGCGGGGTATCTCGAAGTGCGGGTGGTAGCCCGCCATCGCCCCTTCCGTCAGGTTGAGCTTGCCGAGCAGGACCGCCCCCGCGGCCTCGAGACGCGCGACGACGGTGGCGTCGTAGTCGGGCACGAAGTCCTCGTACACGGCCATGCCGGCACGGGTGGGGACGCCTTTCGTGTAGCAGAGGTCCTTTACCGCGATCGGCACGCCGTGTAGCGGCCCCCGGTACTCGCCGCTCGCGATCTCGGCCTCCGCCCGCTCGGCCGCTTCCAGGGCGGCAGCGGACATGACGATCGCATACGCGTGGAGAGCGGGTTCGAGCTCCTCGATGCGGGACAGCATCGAGCGGGTCAGCGCCAGAGGGGAGAGTTCTCTTGCCTGGATCCGGGTCGCGACCGAGAGCAGGCTCTGATAGTGGAGCGGCACGCCGGCCGGCAGGGCGGCCGTCGACGGCGCCGGCTCCGCGCCGCTGATATCGGTACCGTCGCCGCAACCGGCCAGCGCGATCGCACCGGCGCCCCCCGCCAGCGCCAGCAGTTCGCGCCGCGTCAGTCTCGGTGTTCTTCCATCCAATGCCATCGACATGCCTCTCCGGGGGGTTGGTCGCCAGTCTAACCGACCCCGGGGCCACGGGTCGGCAGGTCGCGGCATTCTCGAACGGGCCTATGCCTGCCTGTCGCCGAGTTGCGACAGTTGTTGACCGTTCCGGCACCGTGCTAGAAACCGGGACCGGACGATAGCGATAAACAGGGGACTGACATGTTTGAACGGGGCAGGAAAGAAGGCGACGAAAGGACCACTGTGCCGGCGTCCGAGGACACGGCACCGGCAGCGACGGCCCGGCCCTCTCCCGGCGGCAGCGGGGAGATTGCCGTCATCGGCCGTTCGATCAGGATCGACGGGGACCTGCAGGGCGAAGAGGACCTGCGCATCGAGGGCCGGGTCACCGGTACGGTGAAGCTCGCGGACAACAGTCTCACGATCGGCAAGGAAGGCGAGATACACGCCGACGTGTACGCGAAGAGCATCGCCGTCGACGGCGTGATGGAGGGCGACCTCTACGGTGCCGAGCAGGTGGCCATCCGCCGCAACGCCCGCGTCAAGGGCAATATTACCGCGCCGCGCGTCAGCCTGGAGGACGGGGCCCGCTTCAAGGGGTCCATCGAGATGGATCCGGATGCCGTCCAGGCGGCCCTCGGCAAGTCGTCGAAGCCGGGCAAGAGTTCCCCGCCGGCCGCGCCGCCGACGCCGGCCCGGAAAAAAGAGGAATCGGCGGCATGACATGACGGGTTCGAGCGCGCCGGTCCTGGCAGGCCGGCCGGCGCAATTCCGCGCGCCCCTGTTCCAGGGCCTCGTCGAGCGGATGGCGGCGGGCGGGCGATGGGTGGTCCTCGATCTCGGATCCGTCAGGCCCGAGACGCTGGCGCTGCTCAGCGAATTCCGCTGCCGGCTCGAGATCGCGGACCTCGGTGAGCACCTGCAGGCGCTGGTCCCCGACGAGGAGGGAGACGCCGCACGGCTCCGGGAGCAGGTCGAGGAACTGCTGCCGCCGCGGGCCCGGGAGGCACCGGACGTGGTGTTCGCCTGGGACCTGCTGAACTACCTGGAGCGCCCCGCGCTCGCCGCCCTGTCGTCACGGCTCGCCGTGCGCGCCGCACCGGGGACGCTCGTCCACGCGCTGATCGCCTACCGGGACCCGATGATGCCGGCTGCGCCCGCCGGTTACTGCCCGGCGGACGGCCGGCATCTC
>JARRPZ010000233.1:0-2863 GCA_037382365.1 Gammaproteobacteria bacterium | reverse complement strand
GTCCGCGATGACCGTCCTGTCCGCGTACTGACGCAGTGCCGGAAAGAATTGCTGGTGGTAGACGAGTTCTTTCACGGTTACTCCCCCTCTGGATACCGGACGAAGAGTATACCCGCCGTCGCGCCCCCGCTACGCGACGGCGGACGATGACGGAGACGATTGTCTTCACGCATACGATCGGCCACGGAGAGTCGTTATGATCAGGAAGAGAGTACTTGTCACGCTGGTCGCCGCGCCCGCGATGTGTCTCGTCACCTTCGGCGGTGCCGTTCTCGCGGACAACCGGGACGGAGCGCTCGCCGCCCACATGCACGAGCACTGGGAGCGCATCTCGGAGATCCAGGCCGCGCTGATCCGCGGCGACCTCGCTGCCGTGCGCGAACCGGCGCGATACCTTGCCGAACATCCGACGCCCGCTTCTCTGCCCGCGCAGTGGGAGGAGCATGTCAGCGCCATGCGTGAAGCGGCGACCGCAGTCGCCGGGGCGCAGGATTTCTCCGCCGCAGCCAGCGCCACCGCCCTCATGGGCGCGGCCTGCGGCGGCTGCCATACCGCGGTCGCCGTCGACGTGGAATTCGAGCCGGGGGATGCGCCCGACTACGGCGCCGACGCGAAATCGCACATGATCCGTCATCAGTGGGCGGCCGATCGCATGTGGGAGGGCATCATCGGTCCCTCGGAACCCGCCTGGGCCAGTGGTATCGACGCCCTGCTCGAAGCGCCGCTCACGGTGCAGGAGCTGCACGGGGAGAAAGCGGGTGCGGAACGCGTCACCCAGATGGCGCGACGCATCCATCAGCTCGCCGGTAACGGCATGATGGCGAGCGGCGGGCAGGAGAAAGCGCAGATCTACGGCGAGTTTCTCGCCAACTGCGCCGACTGCCACACCGCCGTCGCGGACGGTCCCGGGAAATAACGGTCACCGACGGCATACCGGACATCGAAGACCTGAAATGACCCGTTTCGGTTTGCCGTAATCGCCAGCAGTGGCACAATTGGCTAATGTGTCAACTTGAGTTGGCATAAAGATTGTCATGCCAGACTGACACGGGGTCCGCAGATTCGATGGTCAGTATTCCCGTTACCCGGCAACCGCCGGCGGCGCACAGCGCGGCGACCACTGAAGCCATGATCGGCCCGAATGCCGTGCTGCAGACCTTGCGCGCGGCCGCCGAACTCGAGGGGATCGAGTACTACGCGACCCTGGCAGGTCGCGCGTACCTGCCTGCGACAGACCTCGAGAGCATGATCCCCGAGGCCTGGTTCGTGCGACTCGTCGAGGCACTCCGCGCCACGCTGCCCTGGCCTCGCTCCGAGGCCGTGCTGCGGCGCGCGGGGGAATACACCGCCGACTACGTCGCGGAGAACCGGATACCGGCGCTGTTCCGCCAGGCACTGCACGTCCTGCCGCCGCGACTGGCCGTCCCGCTACTGCTGACCGCCTTTCGCCGGCATGCCTGGACCTTCGCCGGCGCCGGTCGATTTTCGGCGGAAGGGCGCTACCCCGGTTGCATCGTCCTGTCCGGCGGACCCACATGCCGCCACGCACCCCACAACGAGCAGGCGGGCGCGTACTACGAGGCGGCTTTCCAGGGCCTGCTCCGCCTGGCCGCTCCCCGCATCACCGTGCGGGAAGTCGCGTGCCAGGCACGCGGCGACGCCGAGTGCCGCTTTGCGCTGCAGACAGAGGGCGTTACCGCCCGCGGAGAGAACCCATGCGTATCGTCCTGATCCACCCGAATTATCATTCCGGCGGCGCCGAGATCGCCGGTAACTGGCCGCCCGCCTGGGTCGCCTACCTGGCCGGCGCGCTCAGGAAGCACGGCTACACGGACATCCAGTTCATCGACGCGATGACCGGGCACCTCGACGACGAGGCGCTGCGTGCCCGTCTGGAACGGATCGGATCGGCCGATCTCGTCGGTTGCACCTGCATTACCCCGAGCATCTACCAGGCCGAGAAGACCCTCGAGATCGCCCGGTCCGTCTTCCCGGACGCGGTCACGGTGCTCGGCGGCATACACGCCACTTTCATGTACGAGCAGGTGCTGAAGGAAGCGCCGCACATCGACATCATCGCCCGCGGCGAGGGCGAGGAGATCCTCGTCAACCTGGTGCAGGCGGTCGAAGCCGGCACCCTCGAACGCGACCGGCACCGGATCCGCGGCATCGCCTTCGCGGACGGCGACGAAATCGTGGCCACCCCGGCGCATCCCCCGATCAGAAAACT
The DNA here is from genome assembly GCA_037382365.1 of Gammaproteobacteria bacterium. Classification (GTDB taxonomy): domain Bacteria; phylum Pseudomonadota; class Gammaproteobacteria; order Steroidobacterales; family Woeseiaceae; genus Lentisalinibacter. The sequence goes on along the minus strand of JARRPZ010000233.1, from coordinate 633 downwards.
CGACGACCTGGAGCCGGACTGGAGCCTGCTCGAGTGGGACAACTACATCTATCTGCCGCTCGGGAAACGGGTCGCGATCCCGAACTTCGCCCGCGGCTGCCCGTTCACCTGTTCGTTCTGTTCCCAGTGGAAATTCTGGCGCTCCTATCGCATGCGCACGCCGAAGAACTTCGTGGACGAGATCGAACGTCTGGTGAAGGAACACGATATCGGCTTCTTCATCCTCGCGGACGAGGAGCCCACCATCAATCGGCAGAAATTCATCGACCTCTGCCAGGAACTCATCGACCGGGATCTGGGCATCGAGTGGGGTATCAACACCCGGGTCACCGATATCCTCCGCGACGAGGACATGCTGCCGATGTACCGGAAGGCCGGGCTCGTCCACGTCTCTCTCGGCACCGAAGCCTCCGCGCAGCTGAATCTCGAACGCTTCCGGAAGGAGACCACGGTCGCCGAGAACAAGAAAGCCATCCGCCTGTTGCGGGAGGCCGGCATGGTGGCCGAGGCCCAGTTCATCATCGGGCTCGAGAACGAGACTGCCGAGAGCATCGAGGACACCTACCGCTGGGCCATGGACTGGGACTGCGACATGGCCAACTGGATCATGTACACGCCCTGGCCGTTCTCCGA
>JARRPZ010000232.1:0-5442 GCA_037382365.1 Gammaproteobacteria bacterium | reverse complement strand
CTCGCGACCAGGGCCTTCCGCTCCGTCGGCGGCATGGGCGCGATCATGCCGCGCGTGCCGCGGACCCGATTCAACGTGGCCATCGGCGGCGAGCGCATCGTCGCATTCGGTTCGCTGCCGCTGGAGCCGCTGAGGTCCATCGGCAAGGCACACGGCTGTACCGTCAACGATGCGTTCATGGCCGTTTGTGCCGGCGCCCTGCACTCGTACCTGGAGGAACTCGGCGAGCTGCCGGCCCGCTCGCTGCTGGCAGGCACGCCGGTTTCATTGCGCAAGCCCGGCGACACCAGCATGCACAATCAGGTCAGCATGCTGATGTGCGAACTGGGGACCGACCGGGAGGACCCGATCGAGCGCATGCAGACGATCCGCGAATCGGTGGACGGAGGTATCGAGGTGGTCCGTCGGCTCGACAACGTGAGGCTGGGCGACATCACGATCCTCGGGCTGCCCATCGCATTCCAGGGGATGGCGACGCTGGCGAACCGGCTGCGCCTCGGCAGCGTGATCCGGCTGCCGATGAATATCGTGATCTCGAATATCCCGGGCCCGCGGGAGACCGTCTATCTGGACGGTGCCCGCATGCTCACCCATTACCCTGTATCCATCCCGAGCCACGGCGCTGCGCTGAACATCACCGTGCAATCCTACGACGGGCGGATGGACTTCGGTCTCATCGGCTGTCGCCGGACGGTGCCCGATATCCATGTCCTGCGCGACCATGTTCTGGACGCGTGGCGGGAATTGCAGCAGGCGGCGGGCAGAAAGCCAGCGCCGCCGCTGTCGGCGGATCCGCAGGCCCGCGTCGCCTAGACGGTGACGGCGTTCCCGCGGAATATACGGCCCAGGTAGCGGCTCTCGGCCGGACTCGGTGCCGGCACGGAGCACTGCAGCACGGCCTGGACGAGACGCTCCATCTCTTCGGCGACTTCCTGCTCGTTACCGGGCTCCTCGGCCCGCGCACGGCGGGTCAGCTGGACCTGATTGACCGCGGGGAATGTCGGCAGCCGTTCCGTCTCGACACCGAGCGTGACCGTGAATGCGTGCATCGCCGTCTTGATGAACATCGCCAGGGCGAACTCCTCGCGCGTCGACGCGCGCGAGGTGTCCGGCGTCACCAGGACGATCTGACAACGCGGGATCAGCGCCGCGATGCGGGCGACACGGAAATGATGGGTCAGATGGTCGCGCACCAGGCTCTCGAAGTCGTCCCGGGACAGGACCCGGTCCCAGCTGGCCGCGGGTTCCGCGGCGAGGGGATTCAGGGGCAGGCGCGAGAAGGCCGTGTTCACGACGACGTCGCAGCGTCCCCGGGCGCGCAACACCTCGTGCAGTCCCTCTTCCAGATCGTCGCCCACGGCACTCACGGCGAGTTCGAGCCCTTCCGGCAGGGAAACCGTATTGGCGATCGCTTCGGCGGCCTCCTTGCTGCGGGTGAGTAGCGTGAGACTGGCGACGTCGAAGCGGGCGAAACCCTCGGCGATGGCGGTGAGTTCGTCCCGCATCGCGTCGCCGATCAGCACGACGTGTTTGCCGCGCAGGCCGGCCAGATCCTCGGCGCCCGGCGGCAGCATCAGCTCGCCTTCGGTGACCGAGCGATCGAACTTGAGACCGCCCGACGGATGGAAGGTCTCGCCGCTGACGCTCTTGTCGGCGAGACTGAATACCGTCGAGAGGCCCACCTCCTCGTCGGTCGGCATCTTGTGCAGATGCAGCCGGTTCAGGATACCGATCTCGATCTTCTTGGCGGCTTTCTTGATGTCCGTATCGTCGAAGAAGGGCTCGGGAGCCGGCACGAAGTTGTCGAGGAACCGGTCGGCATCGGACTGCGAGAGCTGGCCGCCGTTCACGAGTCGTTGCACGAGCTTCGGCGCCAGGCTCTCGTTCAGCAGGTAGCGGGCGGCGTTGGTCTCCGGGCGACCCTCGGCCACCTGCGCGAAGAGCTTCCGGAAGGGCTCCGGTGCGTCCGGCCACTCGCCGAGTTCGTCGATGCCGTTGCGGGCCAGCCGGACGACGGATTCCACGCCGGTCTCGCCCTCCGCCAGTGCCGCGAGGATGGCGGCGTGCACGCGGTTCAGGCGCACGTTCTCCATGATCAGGCGGCCGCGCCGGTCGAACAGGCCGGGGGCGTCGGAAGAGCCGCGCAGACGAGCCCCGTCGACGGGCCCCGGTGCCATGGCATTGATCTGGATCTCGGGACCGAGATGCCGCGAGAGGATCTCGGCCAGGGCGCGCTGCCCGGCCTTGGAGACTGCGTAATCGGCCCGGTTCGGGTAGGCGACGGCCACGTATTTCTCGCCACCGAAGTAGCTCGAGACATTCAGGATGACGCCCGATCCACGCTTCTTCATCGCCGGCGCGAACTTGCGGATCAGCGAGTAGTTGGAGACCAGGTTCGCCTCCATCGTCGTCTCCCACGCCTCCAGGCTCATGTCGACGACCATCTCCTCGGCGCCGGCGATACCGGCGTTGTTGATCAGGAAGTCGAGCTCGCCGAAGAGCTTCCTCGTGTGCTTGTAGAGCCGCTCCAGCGCGTTCTCCTTGCCGACGTCGATGCCGGCCAGGATGTGTACCCGGTCGTCCGGCTCCGAGTAACCGACGCGGCGCAGTTCTTCGATGATCTCGCGCTGCGCCGCTTCCAGTTTCGGTCCGCTGCGCGCGGTCAGGAGCACCCCCGCGGTGCAGTCCGGGCAGCACGCGCTGGATGGACAGCGGCATCGAGGACTTGCCCGTCGCCCGACGGATGCTCTTGGGCACCCACAGGTCGATGGGATCCATCTTCCTCACGCCGTTATTCAGCGTCGCGGTCCAGTCCGCCGAGAACGCGAGATTGTCGGCCTCGTTGTTGTCGAAGCGCACGAGCTGGTTCGGCACGTTCAGCCAGCCCCAGTGACCCTGATCGTCTTCGTGACGTTCCTCGTAACGCCACACCCGGATCAGCTCCTCCACGGCCGCGCGCTTGATGTCGTTCAGGAGGTTGCCGTGCCCGTCGTCCGGATTCGTGATGAAGGTAACCTGGGGTGCGGCCCGCCGGGGCTTCCACGAGGCGAGCTTGCGTGTCAGGGACGAGGCGAACGCGACCGGGGCCACGACTTCCGCTTCGACGAAAGCGGCGACATCGTCGTCGTCGGCCGTGCTCAGGGAGTAACCGTGCTGGCCGTTCGGCGTGGCGGGCAACACGATGACGCCGTCGAGGCGGCCGTAATTGTCCGATATGAACTGGAACACCCGCTCCATGGACTCGGGACGCAGTGGATCGAGATGCTGAACCTGGATCGCGACCGGCTCCAGCTCCTGAACGCGGGCACGCAGGTAGCCTAGTGCATCCAGCGTCCGACAACCCATCACGACCGAGGCGCCGCGGTGGATGTTGCGTTCGGCGAAGACCATGGCTTCGTCGATGTCGCTGCCGCAGAGTATGAGCACCACACGGCCGCCCAGATCGACGAGACGGTCGTCCGGCCAGGACACGAGCTTCGAGCGGCTGCGTGTCGGCACCTGCATGCCGTTCGTCACCTCGAACCCGTGACCCGAGAACGAGCGTGAATCGTCGGACGACAGGAACAACACGGTGGAGGCGACGTCGTCCGGGGTCGGGTAACGATAATCCATCGTCCCGTCTTCGCCCGGCTGCTTTATCAGCATCAGGTTACGGAACTCGCGCGACGTCGTCCCCTCGGTCTGGCCCTGCAGCGAATCCATGGCGGCGAAGACGTTGTCGATGCGTTCGGACTCGATCGGGCCCGGGAAGACGGTGTTCACCCTGATGCCCTTCTCGCCGGCACCGAGTTCCCGGGCGAGGCCCAGCGACAGGGCGTTCAGACCGGACTTCGGTACCGTATAGGCGATCCGGCCGAAATAGCGGGTCCGCGAGAATATCGTCGACACATTGATGATGGAGCCGCCGACGGACATGTGAGGCACTGTCGCGCGGACCATGTGCCAGGGACCCGCCAGCAGGTTCATGGCCGACTCGTACATGGTCTGGTCTTCGCCCAGTGCCCGCTTCTCGGCGTTATTGAACGGGATGTAGCGGAGCGTGCGTTTCGGGCCCGCGGCGCCCGCGTTGTTGATCAGCACGTCGACTTCGCCGAAATGCTCCACCGCGGTCGCAACGATCTCGCGGCACACCTCGGGGTCCGCACAGTCGCCGGTCGCCGCGACCATGGAGGCACGGTCGTAACCCTCGGCGACGAGTTCGTCGATGAAGGCGTCCAGTTTTTCGCGACTGCGCCCGGTCATGACCACCCTGGCGCCCTGCCGGAGGAGCGAGCGGGAGATGTAACTGCCGATGTTGCCGGCTGCGCCGGTCAGGATGACGGTACGGCCCGCAATCCGGCCACCTTTGCTGTTCTTTTCGTTCATCTGAGTGTCCCTGCTGAACCCGTGTCGATGCGCCGGAGTTCCACCCCGCGGGCTTCCGCCTCGCGGATGGCCCAGGCGCGATACAGTTCGTCCCTGGTCTTCAGGCCGGTCCGCGGCAATGCGTGCACGGCGACGTAGGTGGCCCCGGCGTGGCGGTTCTCCCACATCGCCTGGTGAGCGTCCGGGAGATCGGTGAGCGGGACCTGCACCGGCGCCACCACGTCGATCATGCCCGCTGCGATGCGTTCCTGGACTTCGGCGAATTCCCGTGCCGTGTTGAGGTGTGTGCCACGGATCTCGGCGCTCGGCATGAGTATCCGCCGCTGGCGCATCCACACCTGGGGCGCATAGAAGCTGAGACGCCGGCCCGCGAGGTCCTCCGCGTACACGACGGACCCCACGTTCGGCTTCACCAGTGCCGTCGCAAGGGCCAGACCGTCGCGGCCTGGCCGCTCGAATATCACGTCGGGCAGGCCCCGCTTGTCCAGCGTGCTGCGGAGCAAGGGCGCGATGGCAGAACCCACCGGCTTCAGCGTCCGGTCGGAGAAGCGACGGACCGCTTCCTTGAAGGCAGCGGATTCGCTGAACGGGTTCGGTAGCGGCGCCATCGGCCCGGGCGGCTCGAATTCCTCTCCCAGACGCCGCCGTATCTCCTCGAGGCTGACCACGCCCTTGAACTGGGTGCCGAACCCGAGGGAGGTGACGAATTCGCGCTGGGCGATCGTATCCGTCAGCACGGCGACCCGGGCGTTCAGCGAGCAGCCGATCTCGATGGCCTCGATCGCAGCAGGATCGACGATGCCGTCTTCTGCGCCGGGCCCGTAGACGACGAGGAGCGCACGCCCGGCCCGCAGTCCGGCGCGGGTCAGCATCGTGGCGGCGCGCTCCTCTCCGGGCTTGCCCATGAAGGAGAAGCGGTAGCCGGAAGAGGCGCCGAAGAATGTGAGTACGCCGCCTGCGCCCAGTGCCTGGAAAGATCGCCCGAAAGCCCGCTCGCCGGCGTGGGAGACCACGTAGTCGACGGGACCGCCGGCCAGCGACGTCACCTCTTCGACGAAGGGCCCGCCGGCTGCCTCC
>JARRPZ010000231.1:0-2996 GCA_037382365.1 Gammaproteobacteria bacterium | reverse complement strand
GCGCCGCTCCCCGGACCGCAGTTCCCGCTCGACGATCAGCTCCTGATGGCGGATCGTATCGACGACGTCCATGGCCAGCATGACCTCGTCCAGTGGTGCCTCTCTGCTGGCAGCGTTCGCGGTCGCCATCCCTGTCGCTCCGGTCGTCCCGATCGTTCGGGCGTGCTATGGGAAACGGATCAGACTGCGCTCGGGTCCGGGCGCTCGGGCAGCGCGTGGACCCGTTGCTCCAGCTTCGCCATGCGCTTCTTGCCCTCTTCGACGGCCTCCCGGATCTCCTCCGCATTGCGCGTGCTGAGTGTCCGCATCTCCTCCACGATGTCGTGGGAACGTTCCTGGTAGTCGACGACGGCCTGCACCAGCTTCTGCACGGACTCGGCGCGGATCGTGGGGCCGTAGCCCGCCTTCAGCGCCTCCTCCTGAACCTTCCCGCCGATCTCCGAGAGATCTTCGAGGCTGTCGCTGACGCCTTTCTTCATCGTTTCGAGCGTCTTCGTGCTCTCGTGCAGTCCGAACAGGCCGGTGAACGAGGCGCTCAGCGCGGTCAGGACCGTCTCGTTCGTCCCGAAGAAAGCGACGGCCTGCTTGTAGACGCGCTCCTTGGCGGCGGTCGTCTGCTTCAGCCGCGCCATGATGACCTCGGAGGTGTGATAACCGGTGGTGAGGTTGTCGGAGATGTCCTTGGCGATCTGATAGCGGTCGTCCGCATCCTGAACGGCGCGCAGCCGTTCGTCGCGCGCCAGCTCGAGCCGGGCCCGCTCCGCGGGATCGTCGCCGCTGTATCCGTCGACCGCCGCGACGGCCTTCTCCAGCTCGGCCTTGGCCTGGTCCACCTTGCCTTCCGCGGTGTCGAGGACCTCGAGCGCCTGCACCTCCGCCTGTTTCAATGCGCCCCGGAAATCCAGGTAGGCGTTCATGATGATGCGTTCGCGCTCGATCTGGGCTTTGGAATCTTCAGCCACGTCGAGGTAGGTGTTCTTGATCTTCTCGAAACGGTCCGAGATGTCGCCGCGGCTCACCTTCATCCACACGTTGCCCAGCCGCTCCCAGGTATCGATCTTGCCGTCCTCCAGCTGCTCCACCATGCCTTTCGCGTCGTTGCGGATACTGTCGAAGGCGGCGGCGATCTTCTCGTAGCGCTCACCGATCTCCATGGAGGTGAGCTGCTCGCGTACGACCTCGTTGAACAGCGAGGCCTGATTCAGGGTCCGGGCGATCGCGACGACCCGCTCCTCGTCGAGGTCGGTGATGCGGTTCAGCAGGTCGATGATCGGGGCCTCGCGCGTCTTGTCCGGCACCAGGCCGAGGTCACGGAGCTGGGTCATCGCCCGGTCGAGATACCGCATGGGCGTGTCGTTCTTGTCACTCATCGCTGATCGCTCCTCTCGCTCTGTGGTCGAGTCTTATGCCTTGTTCTTGTTCGTGGCCGGCGGCGCCCGCCCGGGCCGCGGCTTTTCGATCGTCGAGCATAATACAATCCGCAAATGAGGTCCCGAAACTCGCTGCCAGGCGGGGTTTCGAGCCGCACTCTGCCGTGACCGACCGCGCGGGCATCGATCCCGGTGTGCTGAAACGCCGTCGTTCGCTTCCATCCGATCATACGCCAGTCTGCTAGTATCGAAGACGGCACCCGCCGAACCATGACAGGAGTACTGAAGATGGGGCTATTCGACTTTGTGAAGGACGTTGGAGAAAACATCTTTCACACCGATGCCGACGCGGCCGACAAGATCAAGGAATACGTCGAGGTGCGGACCTCCGGCGTCAAGAACCTCGAAGTCGACTTCGATGACGGATGCGCAACCCTGAAAGGCGAATGCACGAATCAGGCGGCCCGTGAGAGCGCGATACTCGTGGCGGGTAACGTCGCAGGCGTCGAAAAGGTGGTGGCCGACGAGCTGACGGCGCCCCCGCCGCCCCCGGAGAAGCCGAAGCCGAAGGTCGAGTACTACACGATCGCCAGTGGTGACACCCTGAGCGAGATCGCGCAGCGCTACTACGGCAAAGCATCCGCCTACCATCGTATCTTCGACGCCAACCGGGACGTCATCTCCGATCCGGACAAGATCTATCCCGGACAGAAGATCCGTATCCTGCTCGACGACTGAGCCCTTGGGCGGACGGCGGCGTCGTGCAGGGGACTAGCGACCCGAGCGGCGACGCAGGCGTTCGCTCCAGAAGTCCGCGTTCCGTATGCCGAGCGCCGCCGGATCGAAGCTGTAGGAAGCGACGCCTGCGGCGCGCTGCCGCTCGTAGTCCCGCAGTGCCGTCATCGCCGGGTGGGCGCGCAGGAACAGGATCAGTATCGCCACGATATTCAGCCAGGCCATCAGCCCCACGCCGATCTCGCCGAGGCCCCAGGCCAGACTTGCCGTGCGCACCGCGCCGTAGAACACGGAGGCCATCAGCGCGACCTTCAGGATGGTCAGCTCGTAGGGGATGCGGAAGAAGCGCCTCAGATAGGCGACGTTGGTCTCCGCGATGTAGTAGTAGGCGAGCAGCGTCGTGAACGCGAAGAAGAACAGGGCCACGGCGACGAAAGGCTTGCCGAAGCCGGGCAGTACGCTCTCCACGGCGAGCTGGGTGAAGGTCGGCGTGTTCGGGTCGATCGCTGCGTCCACGAAGTGGAAACCGGCCAGTGGCACGCCGTTGCCGTCCACCACGTTATAGGAGTTCGTGATGAGGATCATGAGCGCGGTCGCCGTGCAGACGAAGAGGGTGTCGATGTAGACGGAGAAGGCCTGGACCAGTCCCTGTTGAGCCGGATGCTCCACCTCGGAAGCGGCAGCCGCATGCGGACCCGTGCCCTGGCCCGCCTCATTGGAGAAGATGCCCCGTTTCACCCCCCAGAATACCGCACCGCCGGTCACGGCCTCGATGGTGAAGGCGTTTTCCACGATCAGTCCGATGACTCCGGGCAGGGCCGAGGCATGCATGGCGACGATACCGACCGCGGTCACGATGTATCCGAGCGCCATGAATGGAACGACGACCTG
>JARRPZ010000230.1:0-2997 GCA_037382365.1 Gammaproteobacteria bacterium | reverse complement strand
GCTTCACGGTTCTCGTTCAGCATGGCCTTCAGAGCGAGCAGATCCTTGCGCCGCTGCTGATAGTCCGGCATCGGGTCCTCGAGATAGGCTTCGCGCTGCTTGCGGAAGCACTCCATGAGTTCGGCGCGGATGGCGCCCGCCGGGTCCTCCGCGGTGGGTCGTATGTTCTGTACTGCTTCCATTGTTCGGTCCTCCTAGAATCTCAGACTGGCCTGCACGGAGACCGACCGCAGGCGATCGAGCTGTGCGAATCCGTTGCCGGGCACCAGCGGCTGGTCATTGCTGTTGCCACTGGTCTTCTCGTCGGTGAGGTTTTTGCCGAGCAACGCGATCTCCCAGGTGTCCGACATGGGCCGCAGCGCGAAACGCAGATCGAACTTCGTCCAGCTGTCCTGATAGGCGATCTCCGGGTCCAGGTCCGACGCATTGAAATAGCCGTCCGAGTAATTGACGTTCAACGTCGAGTGTAGCTCCAATGAGCTGCCGAGCGGCAGATAATGGTCCAGTTTCAGGTTGGCCGAGAAATCGGGTGAGAACATGCTCGGCTGGCCGGAAACGTCCTTGCCGTCTAGACAGCCTACCGGATCAGCCACCGCCTCGCTCGCCCAGCACGGCGAGTTGGTGAACTCCACGAACTCGTTGTCCAGGAAGGAGAACGCGAGTGCGACGGTCAGATTGTCGGTGGCGGCCCAGTTCAGCTCGGCTTCGAGCCCCTGCGCCCGGACTTCCGCGGCGTTGTCCACGAGGAATGCCGTAGCGCCGTCGAAGATGCTGACCTGGAGGTCCTCTACTTCCGTGCGGAAAAGGGTCGCGTTGAAATTCATGGCGCCGCCAAACAGGGTGCTCTTCATCCCGAGTTCGTAATTTATGGCGTTCTCTTCCTCGTACTCGAAGCGATCGGCGCCGGGCACCACGGCCGGGTCGAGATTCGGGTTCTTCAGATACCGGGCGTCGAAGCCGCCGCCCTTGACGCCGGTGGATACCAGACCGTAAACCATGATCTCGTCGTTCAGGTCGTGTTCCAGGCTGACGGACCAGGAGAAGAAGTCCTCCGAGCGTTCACGATCCATGAAGACGTGTTCCCATGTGCCCAGTGCGCCCTGCCAGAGGCCGGGATCGAGCGGATCGCCGCCGAGGACGGCTTCGGTGATCTCCTCGAATCGATCGTATTCGGCCGCCGTGCTTCCGAACGTGCCCAGCGCGCCGAAATCCCAGCCATCGGTGAAGCGCTTGTAGAGCTGACGGTTGGCCGTCTTGTCTTCAGTGGTGTAGCGCAGGCCCACCGTCGCCCGGGTCAGGTCGGTCAGCGAATAGGTGAATGATCCGAAGACGGCCCACTGTTCCTGCTCCTGATCGAGGTAATAGCTGCGGGTGACGTTGGGCGGCGGCGCGGCCGGGTCGAGCAGGGCCGTGCCGAAGCTCTCGTCCGACGTGTAGTAGAGGTCGGCCTTGTGATAGTAGAGACCGACGATGTAGTCGAGCGTTTCGCCGCCCGGCGAGGTCAGCCGTATCTCCTGGCTGATCTGTTCGTAATCCTCGGTGGCATCCACCTGGATGAGCGGCAGTGCGGCGAAATCGCAGTCGCAGATGTCACGGTAATCGTAGCCGGCGTAACCGGTCACGGAAGTCACCGTGTAGCCGTCGATATCCCAGTCGATCGTGAGCGCCGCGGTGTCCATCTTGTTGTCACTGCCCTCCGCCAGCGCCGGGAAGCCCGGCAGCCCGGCCAGTGAGGGCACGGCAAGACCCAACAATTCGCCGCCGTCGTTGATCACGGCACGCTCGTCGTCGTAGGTCTCCGGAGCGCCTCCCGCGATTGCCACCAACGCCGCGTTCAGGCCGTTGGTGGCTGTCGCGCCCGGTGTCAAAGGGTTGAGGATGCCGAGCTGCACCAGCGAGCCGTCCTGTTCGAATTCGTTCCTCTCGTATTTCGCGGTCACGGTCAGGCTGTCCGTGGCATCCCAGCGCAGCGTGCCCCGCGCCGTCCAGTCGTCGCGCCCCGGTTCGTCTGCTCCGTTCATGACGTTCTTCATGTAACCGTCATGCTGATAATTGCGGACGGCAAGCCGTCCGGCGAGCCCGTCGGTGATCGGACCGGAGAGTACGAGGTTCAGCTCCTGTTCCCCGTATTCGCCTACCAGGACGCTCGCGTTGCCTTCGAATTCGTCAGTCGGTTTGGCCGTGATGACACTGAGGGCACCGCCGATCGTGTTCTTCCCGAACATGATCGACTGGGGACCGCGCACGACCTCGATCCGCTCCAGGTCCATGAACGGGGCGCGGGAGAGCTGATGACGGCCGAGGAATATGCCGTCCTGGAATATCGCCACGGACTGCTCGATGCCCTGATTGGCGCTCGAGCCGATGCCGCGGATGAAGATCGCGTTGCCGATCGGATTCTGGGCCACCGTCACGGCCGGCATGTTCTGCGTGAGATCCTCCATCTTCGTCACGCCGTTCTCGCGCATCGACGGGCCGTCGAAGGCGAGGATCGACATCGGCACGTCCTGGAGCGATTCGGCGCGCTTGGTCGCCGTGACGACGATCTCTTCCAGCGGCTGCTGGGCGGATGCGGGCGCCGTGGCGGCCAGCGTCAGAGCCAGTGCGGATAATGCACCGGTGTACTTGTTCGGTCTCATGGTCGGTCCCCCCTGGGCGTATGTTTCCAGCGGCGATTTAAGCGTTTCTCAGCACGGCGGCTCTTGACGAGTCAGGACTATTTTTTGACAATTGGAGACAGAGGGGGAAAACCATGTCTTCAACAGTCCGGGTCGCGGGATTGCGCGATCTGCCCGCTATAGTGCAACGGCTCGGCGGAGATCCGCTGCAGATCTGCCGGGAATGCGGCGTCGATCCCGCCCTGTTCGAAGATGACGACGCGCTGATCCCGTTCCGCAAGGTCGTCCATCTGATGGAGCACGCGGCACTGACCCTGGGCGTGCCGGACCTCGGGCTGCGCCTCGCCGCCGTATGGAAACTGGATATCCTCGGGCCACT
>JARRPZ010000229.1:0-3718 GCA_037382365.1 Gammaproteobacteria bacterium | reverse complement strand
GACGACGGAGGTCACCGGGCCGGCGATCGAAGAGATCCTGGGCGAGGTCGACCGCCTCCGTGAGACGCCGCCGCCGGTGGACGAACTCGACGGCGTGAAGAACTACGCCGCCGGCGTCTTCGTGCTGCAGAACTCCACCCGTGGCGGCATCATCAACGTGCTCGCTTTCCAGGCCCTGCACGAGTTGCCGGATTCCTACCTCACCGACTACGTGAGCAACGTGTTCGCGGTGACACCCGAGGAGGTCTCGGAGACGACCCGGATGTATCTGCGCGAGGACGACATGACCGTGGTCGTCGTCGGCGACCGGGGTCAGATCGCCGAGCAGGTCGCGCCCTGGGTGAAGTCGACCGACGAAGAGGAATCCGACTAGGCGAGCGGCGGCGTCACCAGCGCGCCGCCGCACTCATGCCGCCGTCGACGACGAGATTCGCACCGCTCACCCACGCCGCGGCCGGACTAAGCAGGTAGAGCACGGCATTCGCTACGTCGGTGCCGCGACCGAGGCGGCCCAGCGGCGCTTTCTCCCGCCAGCGGCGCACGCCTTCCGGCCAGCTTTCCGCCAGCCCTTCCCGGTCGACCAGACCCGGCGACACCGCATTCACACGGATGCCGTGGGGACCGAGCTCCATGGCACTCGCCCGGGTCAGCATGATCAGGCCCGCCTTGCTCGTCGCGTAGTGGGCATGGCCCGGCGCCGGGTCCAGCCCTTCGATGGAGCCGGCGCCACTCCGCCGCGGAAAGCTCGGCGAAGGCGGTCACGTCCTGCCGCGCTGCCATGTTCACGACGCCGTCCGGCAGGTCACCACGGTCGGCGACTTTGCCGAGCAGCCCGTCGATGCCGGCCTCGCGGGAGAGATCCGCGCCGAGGGCGAAAGCCTCGCCGCCCGCCGCGCGGATCCGCTCGACGATCTCCTTCGCGCCGGATTCGCCGGTCAGGTAATGCACCACGACCCTCGCACCGGCCTCCGCGAGGTGCAGCGCGGTGGCGCTGCCGAGACCGCCGGCAGCGCCGGTGACCAGCACCGTCTGGCCTGTCAGTGAAAAAGGCCCCGGCATCGTCATGGCGAGGGCGACATGGCGACAGCGCGAAGAAATCCCGTGTCCGGCATGGCGGCTCCCCACTCGCGTTCGACGCCCCGCAGTATAGGCAATCCCGCCATCGTCTTGCGCAGCGGCGGACCCACTGTTCTGCCCGGTGCGCGCCTGTATTGACATAAGCGAAAACGCCGGCTGGCTAAATGCCTGTTTCTTGGTCGGCGCATGCCGCATCCGCTGTCTGGCATTTGCGACACCTTGAAACGCTGCCGGCGTCTTCCAGAATGGATCGGGACGGCAAACCGACCAAGAAGGGGACGGACCCATGAATGCAAGGATCAGCTACAGGCGCAGCGGCACGGCCATGCTGTGCGCGCTCTTCCTGCTGAGCGGCTGCGGTGGCGGCGGCGGAAGCGATACAAACACCGAACCGGCGTCGAACGCGCCTCCACCGACGGCCTCGGCGAAGACCGGTACCGTCGGTATCCTGTTCACGGACTCGCCGACCGACAAATTCGATCAGGCCATCGCAGAAGTTCGCCGCATCGAGATTCTCGGTGACAGCGGCGATGCGCTGATCTTCTCGGTCCCGGACGGCCAGCCGGGTGAAGAGATCGACCTGCTGGCACTGCAGAGCTTCACGGAGTTGTTCGCGATCGCCGAAGACGTGCCTGCCGGCGACTACGGGAAGATCCGGCTGATCCTGGATTCCCTGACGCTGTACGACCTGGACGAAACCGGCGGGATCATCGAGCAGGCCGACGTCAGGCTGCCCGGCAACGGCAAGATGGATATCGAGACGCGGGGCACGTTCTTCGTGACGCCCGGCGCGACGCTGACCATCGAATTGGACGTGGACGTCGGCAAGTCCGTCAAGATCGTCAGTGCCGGCAACAGCGGCCAGTATCGTTTCCGCCCCGTGATCATCGCGAAGATCTCGGAGAAGGAGGCAGGCAGCAAGCTCACCCGGGTCTACGGCACGGTGGATGCCGTCGAGGACGACGATACGTTCATCCTGTGCCAGCAGGAACGGGTCTCCGACACCCGCGACGACGACAGCGACACCGACGGCGACGGCGAAACCTGCATGACGGTGAACGTCGGCGCCGACACGGGCGTGTTCCGCGACGACGGCACCTGGGTGGAGAGCCCGCTTCCGCTGGCGCTGCAGGTGGGCGATCCGCTGGTCGCCATCGGCAAGCTGTCCGTGGCCGACGAGGCCTCGGCCGGCGACGACGGCGACACGGATGACGATACCGACAGCGATACGGACGGCGATAGCGACGACAGCGACGGCAGCACGGACGGCGATGCCTCGACCGACGGCGACTCCGACAGCGACAGCGACGGCGCCTACGATGACGACGACCTGATCCTCGACGCCTACGTGCTTGAACTCGGCGAACTCGGCACCTTCGCCAGGCTGCGCGGCACGATCGTCACCGGCTTCGACGGCTCCGCTGCCGGCGAAGCGGACTACGAGGTCAACGTCCGGCCCGACGGGGACGACCTGATCCTCACCGGCGACATCCTGGGCGGCACCCGGGTATTCGACAAATACGCCAACGAGCTGACCTATGCCGATCTCGTCCCGGGTGCCCGGGGCCACTTCGATGGCGTGCCGACACCGCTCGGCGAGGCCGAGAAGACAGGCCTGCGCACGGCACTGGTCGTCCTGGATCCCAACGATCCGCTGGACGTCGCGAGCAGCGCCATCCGCTTCGTGGATAGCGAGGCTGGCACCCTCGATCTCGAGACGGCCGAAGCGCTCGTGACGGTATGCACCGACGACGACACCGAGATCGTGCTGAACACGATCACCGACGAAGGCACGACGTCCGCGTACGTCGCCCTCGAGGCGCTCACGGACACGATGACCGCCGACGTCTTCGGCGAGGATCTCCGCGCCGAGGCAGGCTGCTTCGAGGCCGAGATCATCCGGGCCGAGGACGACCAGATGACGGCCACCGGCCCCGGCAATACCGCGCCGGTGGCGAACGCCGGGCCGGATCAGACGGTCGCGATCGGCACCTCGGTCATCCTCGACGGCTCCGGCACGGATGACGACGGCGACGCGCTGACCTACAGCTGGATACTGGCGGTGCCGGACGGCAGTGCAGCGACGCTGGACGATACCACCCGCCGCGACCCGACCTTCACACCCGACGTGCCCGGCCTCTACGTGGCGTCCCTGACCGTGAACGACGGAACAGAGGACAGCCTGCCGGACGAGGTGGAGGTCACAGCGACGGACGGCACCGTCAATACGCCGCCAAGCGCCGATGCCGGTCCCGACGACACGGCCGAGACGGGCACACCGTACACCCTGGACGGCACCGGCAGCTCCGACGCGGACGGCGACGCGCTCTCCTATTCGTGGCAGCTGGCCGTGCCCGCGGGCAGTACGGCGACGCTGGACGATCCGACCAGCGCGACGCCCACCTTCACGCCGGATCTGGCAGGGGATTACGTGGCGGCGCTCACGGTGAACGACGGGTCGGAAGACAGCCTGACCGACGAGGTGGTGATCACGGCGACCGAGCCGGTGGCACCGGCTCCGGACGGCGTCGCCCTCGACGACTCGGCGTGTGCCAGCTGCCACGGCCCCCCCGACTGCTCCGAGTATCCGACCGCCCCGGCCGCCGAGACCGCAGCCGCCATCCAGGACATCGGCGCGATG
>JARRPZ010000228.1:0-4360 GCA_037382365.1 Gammaproteobacteria bacterium | reverse complement strand
CTCGCCGAGCAACGCGAAAATCCCCGCTCCGACCATTGCGCCGATACCCATGGCCACGGCAGACCAGAATGGAACTTCGTTGCCCGAGCGATGCATGTTTTCCGTCGTTGGTCTGAATTGACAACCTTAGCGGGAGTCCGCGTGCTTAGTCCATCCGTGCTGCGTCCTGCAGCGCGGATGGACGAGGTGCAGAGCGCCTCTCGCGCCGCCGTGCCATGCCGGCCGCTTCAGACAGCGGCTCTATTGTTTCCCGCCAAATCTGCGATGATGATCGCCAGCTATCGGGCGTTACCCGGTTCGGAGGCCGCGCACGCAACACAGTCATTCCCGGACAGATGAGGTTTCTCCAATCCTTATATTGCCGACAGACTCGATACCTGAATGAAGCGATATTCCTTTGCCTGGTGGTTGGTCATCCTTCCTACCTCAGTGACCGTAGGCGGGAGTCTCATTCTGCTTGCGAGCATCGTGACCGACTGGAGTCTGTTCGTGCGTCTCGCCGTCGCTGCCCTTGCAGCGGCATTCGCCGACCTGGCTATCGCGGCATGGATGGAGTCGACCGCACCGACCAGGGTGCATGTCGGCCCCGGCGAGAAGTACCTGTCGTCCGATCCGTCAACTGAGCGAGCGCTCGTCGTTTCCGGCTTCGACACGGTCCCTGATGGGCATGTGTCGATCCGAGGCGAGACGTGGCGGGCGATTCGCGCGCCCGGCGACACCGGGGCTCTCACCGCGGGAATGTTCGTGAGCGTGGTCGATCGCGAAGGCCTTACCCTGATCGTGACAGCCACTTCTGGATAGCACCGGCGTGTGCCGGGCGTCGCGGAATGGCGCGTCTCGTCCGTTCGGCTGGTTCATACCGGCCGAACGAAGCCGTGCATCGGCCGGGCGAGCAGCGCCAGGTCTTTTCCGGATGAGCGTTGGTCCTTCGTGATCCTCCTTACAATTCTCCTTACTTCTCCGGGCGAGGCGTCTCAGCAACGCTCGGCGGCAGAACGGGATATACAACCTCGGGCTGGTCGCCCGTCAGGCTGAGCAGGAATTCCGTTATGAGACCGGTCTCTTCGTCGCTGAGCTGGGCGCCGAGCTGACTCACTCCCATGATGCCGACGGCCTGGCGGAGGTCCCAGACCTTGCCGCTGTGGAAGTACGGCGGGGTCAGCTCGATGTTGCGCAGTGTCGGTACCTTGAATACATACTCGTCGGTAGCGGTCTGGGTAACCTGAAAGCGTCCTTTGTCGTTGGGCGGCAGGATATCGGCGCCGGGCTTCTCCACCACACCGAACGGCGCATACTGGCTGCCACCAACGTTTATGCCGTTGTGGCAACCGGCGCAGCCTTTGTCCATGAAGAGCCGCAGGCCCTCCTTCTGATCGGCACCGAGAGCGGAGTCGTCGCCGCGCAGATAACGGTCGAAAGGAGCATCCGGCGTGACCAGGGTCGCCTCGAACAGGGCGATGGAGTCGAGGACATTGGTGAAGCTGAGCGGCTCTTCGGACTCCGGGAACGCGCGATCGAACGCCGCCACATAGCCCGGAATGCCTCTGAGCTGCTCGATCACATGCCTCTCGGTAGTACCCATTTCAACGGGATTCACCAACGGGCCACCCGCCTGCTCCTCGAGGTCCGCAGCGCGTCCGTCCCAGAACTGCGCGGTGTTAAAGACCGCGTTGAGCACCGTCGGTGCGTTTCGTCCGCCACGCTGCCAGTGATGGCCGATGGAGGTCTCCTGCAGGTCCACGCCGCCGAGGCCCACCATGTGGCAGGAGTTGCACGATATGGCATGACTCTCGGAAAGGCGCGGCTCGAAATAGAGCATCCGGCCGAGGTCTACCCTCTCGGGTGTGCTGGTGACATCCGGAATGCCAGGTGGTTGCTGCGGTATAGGCTTGAAAAGGCTCTGCGAGCGGGTGAGCAGTACATCCTCGGCATGGGCCGTGAGAGTGACGGCGAACAACACGGCGACCGGGAGCAGAATTTCGATGCGATTCCGTTCCATGGCGAATCACCTCTTTGTCAGTGACGGCTCTGGAAAGCCTAAGAACCGACGACCGCCGTGGCAATCCGGTCAAATTCGTATATCTCGTGACTAGTGAACGTGGGGAAGGCCCCCTGCTCGAGTCGGTGCTGTCGTTTCAGGGATCAGGCATCCAGCCGCCCATGGCGAGAACGGACAAGATGCTCACCAATACTCAGGAAAGGATCTGGGAAGCCCCGACGTCCGGCCGACTCGAACACGGGTGCGCGCAAATGGAGAATTCCGCGCGCTCGTGGCTTTCCCGGGCGGCTTCGGTACGATCAATGAACGCTTCGAGACGCTGACCCTGATCCAGACCCGGAAGGTCAGGTCGGTACCTGTCGTCCTGGTCGGAGAAGCGTACTGGCGCCGCGCCGGAAAGTGCACTGTTCAGGTCGCCGCCCATCGGCACGCCGTTGTCGTGGCCGTGCCCGGCGAAGTTCGACGTGTAGCGGTCACCTTCTTCGAAATCGAAACCGCCAAAGACGCGAACCCTGATACGTGTCCCGGAAGGGGCGAAGACCTCCCTTCGCTTGAAGGCATCCCAGATTGCTTTGCGCGTGTTCTCTCGGGCCCGGACCGCTGCGAGGCCGGAAGCGTTCAAACGATTCCTTGCGGGACACGGGTTGCGGTCCCGCTTTGCTCTTCAAGAGAAACAGAAAAAAATGATTATTTTTAGATTCTTACGTCGCTTATTTAAAGTGCCTTCTACTTCAGCGCTTCAGAAAGACACCCTGCGAGCCGTCACGAAGAAGACCGTGAATGGCCCGCTGCCCTCTTTCTCGACCTCGAGAGCGGTCACGAACCGAACGTCCTCGAATCCGGCGGCCTGCAGCGTCGACTGCAGTGCCACCCGGTCGAATCCGTGGTGGAACACGCCTTCGGTATCCGGCGGATGAAAGCTCCCGTCCTCACTATCGAGATCCGCCAGCGCGAGGCGGCCTCCGGGCTTCAGGTGCTCCGCGAACCGTGACGCTGCGGCCTGCGTATCCTCGACGTGGTGTTCCGCCAGCGCGAGGCGGCCTCCGGGCTTCAGGTGCTCCGCGAACCGTGACGCTGCGGCCTGCGTATCCTCGACGTGGTGTAGCGCCATTGCGCTGATGATGGCATCGAAGCGCTCGTCTAATGGCGACTCCAGGATGTCGTGGCAGCGCGTCTCCACCTTCCCCTGCAATTCCGGCTTCGCTGCGAGTGCCTGGAGCATGGATGGAGAGGTATCGACCGCGACGATCCGGGCGACGCGCGGAGCGACGCTAGCGGCGATCAGACCGGTACCTGCACCGAAATCCATGACACGCATCGAGGTGTCCCACGGCAGTCGCTGCAGGAGTCGCCCTACGGCCCGGGAGATCTGAACGGGAACCGGTCGCTCGTCCCAGTCCTTCGACTTTTCCGCGAATTGATCCGTCATGCTCACACTACCTCGCTCAGGCCCGGACGATCGCCGCCCGGATATGAACGGATACGAACGGTCGCATACGGCGGCTGGATCGTCCTGATTCCCGCTCCGAACGAGGGTGTCATTATCTTCAAAGCTATCACCGTCTACTGATCGACCATGCCAGCATCATTGCGCCGCAGGATGCCCTCACTCGTCTCTGACCGGCGCCTGTCCTCCCCGCAGGAAATCCGCCAGGAGTCTGCCGTTCGGCAGATTGTCGCAGATCACGACGACGCTGCAGAGCATGGGTACGGCAAGCAGGGCTCCGATGATGCCCCACAGCCAACCCCAGATGAGCATCGAGAGAAACACCACCAGCGGGCTGAGCGACATCTCCCGTCCCAGTATGGAAGGGGTGATGAGCTGACCTTCCAGCGTCGTCAGCACGAAAAAGGAGCCCGGCACCAGCATCGCCTGGCCGAACGAATCGAAGGTGGTAAAACCGACTACGGTCAACACGGCCAGAGACGCCGCCGCTCCGAGGTAGGGCGCGAAATTGAAAACGGCCGTCATCACGCCCCACAACAGGGGATTGGGCACGCCCAGGAAGTACATCGTCAGTGCAACGGCGCAGCCGAGCAGGATATTGATTACGGTCACCACACCGAGATAGCGTGACAGCTGGCCCTGCATCTGTCGGCTCGTCTTGAGCAGTGCGCGTTTCGTCTTCCATTTGGAAGCGAACCGTGCCGTCTGGCGCATCAGCCGGTCGCCGAACGCCAGCAGGAAGAAGGTCAGAAAGGTCACGCTGATCAAGAATATCAGTGCGAGCGGTAACCCGACGACCATGCGCTTCATCATGCCCGGCTGTTCGACCACGACCGCCTGCGGCGCGGCGGAGCCATTGTCCACGTCGGCGAGTTCGTCCACCTCTTCCGCCAGTTCGCGGATGTTCCCGATAC
>JARRPZ010000227.1:0-4628 GCA_037382365.1 Gammaproteobacteria bacterium | reverse complement strand
GAACGCCGTGGCCGTGTGCAGGAGAACCTGCCCCGGCGTGCCTCCCGCGACGGTGTCGTGGTCGCGATGGAAGGCCGCGAGGGCAATTACGTCATGCCCGGTACCCACGTGCTCACTATCGCCGACCTGTCGCCGATCTGGGCCGAGGTGGAGGTCTTCGAGCAGGACATCGGCTGGATGGAGGAAGGGCTCCCTGCCGAGGCACGATTCGAGGCCTGGCCGGGCGAGACGTGGCACGGCCGCATCGCCTACATCTACCCGGCGCTCGATCCGGCGACCCGGACGCTGCGCCTCAGGCTCGTGTTCGACAATGCGGACGGTCGGCTGCGGCCGAACATGCTGGCCAAGGTGCGCATCGAGGGCCAGCCGAGGCGTGATGTGCTGCACATCCCGCGGGAGGCCGTCATCCGTTCCGGCGCAGGCGAGCGGGTCGTGCTGGATGCCGGGGAGGGGCGTTTCCGGGTTCAGCCAGTGGTGACGGGCCTCCGGAGTGGCATTCACGTGGAAGTCCTCGAGGGTCTTTCCGAGGGAGACCGGGTCGTGACCTCAGGACAATTCCTGCTGGATGCAGAGGCCGGCGGCGAGCAGGCGCTGGCGCGTCTCGAGGAGCCGGATCCTCACGCCGGGCACGACATGCGGGAGATGGATCACAGCGGTCATGACATGGAGGGAATGGATCACTCCGGTCACGACATGCAGGAGGCCGATCACTCGACCCATGAAGCGGGGAACACAGGCAATGGGGACCACAGCGAGGATAATGCGGAAGAGGGCGCACAGCGATGATCGCAGCGACCATCCGCTGGTCCATCGCGAACCGCGGCCTGGTATTGGCCGGTCTGGTCGCCCTCGCGATCGCCGGCCTGCTGAATCTCCGCACCCTGCCGGTAGATGCCATCCCGGACCTCTCGGACGTGCAGGTCATCGTGAAGACGTCGTATCCCGGTCAGGCACCGCAGGTCGTCGAGGACCAGGTCACCTATCCGCTGACCACCGCATTGCTGTCGGTGCCGGGAGCGGAGACCGTGCGCGGCTATTCGTTCTTCGGCGATTCGTACGTCTACGTCATCTTCGACGACGACACCGACCTCTACTGGGCCCGATCGCGGGTGCTGGAGTACCTGAGCCAGGTCGCTCCCGGACTGCCCGCGGAGGCGCGGCCGGCCATCGGTCCCGATGCCACCGGCGTCGGCTGGATATACGAATACGCGTTGGTGGATCGCAGCGGCCGCCACGATCTCTCCGAACTCAGAGCCATTCAGGACTGGTTCCTGAAGTACGAGCTGCAGACGGTGCCCGGTGTGGCGGAGGTTGCCACGGTGGGCGGAATGGTGAAGCAGTACCAGGTCGTCGTGGACCCGGATCGACTTCGCTCATTCGACCTCACCCTGCCCGGCATCCGCGATGCGATCCGCCGCGGGAATTCGGAGGTCGGCGGCTCGGTGATCGAGATGGCCGAGACCGAGTTCATGGTGCGGGCGACCGGCTACATCGAGGGACTGGAGGAGCTGCGACAGATCCCGGTGAAGATCTCGCCGACCGGCACGCCGGTGCTGCTGGAGGAGGTCGCCGAAATACGGCTCGGGCCCCAGCTCCGTCGCGGCATCGCGGAACTCGACGGCGAGGGTGAAGTCACCGGCGGCATCATCGTCATGCGGTTCGGCGAGAACGCCCAGCGCACCATCGACGCCGTGAAGGAGCGCCTGGACGAGCTGCGGGCGAGCCTGCCCGAGGGTGTGGAGGTCGTCGCCACCTACGACCGCTCGGAACTGATCGGGCGCGCCATCGACACGCTGAAAGGCAAGCTCTTGGAAGAGTTCCTGCTGGTGGCGCTCATCTGCGCCGTCTTCCTCCTGCACGCACGCTCGGCACTGGTGGCCGTCGCGACGCTGCCGCTCGGTATCCTCGCCGCACTGGCGATCCTGCGCCTGCAGGGACTGAATGCCAACATCATGTCCCTCGGCGGCATCGCCATCGCCATCGGGGCGATGGTGGATGCGGCCATCGTGATGATCGAGAACACGCACAAACATCTGGCCGAGGATCGTTCCGGGCGCAGCCGCTGGGAGATCGTGGCCCGGGCCACCACGGAGGTCGGGCCGCCGATCTTCTTCTCGCTGCTGATCATCACGCTGTCCTTCCTGCCTGTTTTCACCCTGGAAGCGCAGGAGGGACGCCTGTTCGCACCGCTCGCCTGGACGAAGACCTGGGCGATGGCCGCGTCGGCGGCGCTCGCCATCACGGCAGTGCCGGTGCTGATCGGCTATCTGGTGCGCGGCCGCATCCGGCCGGAGGAAGCGAACCCGGTCAATCGCGCCCTCCGCGCGGCCTACCGGCCGGTGATCGGCTGGGTCAGCCGGGCGCCGTGGCTGTTCATCGTCGCCGGCATCGCGCTGATGCTCTCGGCACTGTATCCGGCGAGCCGGCTGGGTGCCGAGTTCATGCCGCCGCTGGACGAAGGCGACTGGATGTACATGCCGACCACCCGGCCGGGACTGTCCATCGGCGAGGCGGCGCAACTGCTGCAGCAGACGGACCGGCTGATCAAGAGTGTGCCGGAGGTGGCGCAGGTGTTCGGCAAGATCGGGCGTGCAGAAACCGCCACCGATCCCGCGCCGCTCACGATGATCGAGACGCTGATCCGCTTCAAGCCCGAGAGCGAGTGGCGCGCGGGTTACGATATCGAGGACATCCGTGCCGAGATCCGGGAACGGGTGCAGTTGCCCGGCGTGACGAATGCCTGGGTCATGCCGATCAAGACCCGTATCGACATGCTGGCCACCGGCATCAAGACGCCGGTCGGCATCAAGATCGGCGGCCCGGATCTGGACGTCATCCAGGCGATCGGGGCAGACATCGAAAGGCTGCTGCCGGAAGTGGAGGGCACCGCCTCGGTCTTCGCGGAGAAGGTCGCCGGCGGCCGTTACGTGGTCGTGGACATCGAGCGTGGCAAGGCGGCGCGTTACGGTCTCGTTCGGGAGAACGTGCAGGCCATCCGGGATCTGCCGGTCGTCACCCCGGGGGGCGCTCGCATCCGGCTCGGCGACGTCGCCAGGGTCGAGGTCGAAGACGGCCCGCCGATGCTGAAGAGTGAGAACGGACGCCTGAACGGGTGGGTCTACGTGGACATCACCGGCAGGGACGTCGGCTCCTACGTCGCGGCGGCACAGGCGCTGCTGCGCGAGCGCCTCGAACTGCCGCCGGGGTACTCGCTCCGCTGGTCGGGCCAGTACGAGTACATGGAGCGTGCCAAGCAGCGGCTCGCCGTCGTGGTGCCGCTGACCCTCGGCATCATCGCGCTCCTGCTTTATCTCGCGTTCCGTGGATTCACGGAAGTGCTGATCGTGCTGGGCACCGTGCCGATGTCGCTCACCGGCGGCATCTGGTTGCTGTATTGGATGGACTTCGATCTCTCCGTGGCGGTGGCAGTCGGTTTCATCGCCCTGGCGGGCGTCGCAGTGGAGATCGGCGTGCTGATGCTGGTCTACCTGGATCTCGCGCTCGCCCGGCATCGGGAGGAGAATCCGGCGCTGAGCCGGGACGAGCTGCGCGAGGTAGTGCACGAGGGTGCCCTGCGCCGTCTCAGACCCATCGTCATGACGATGGCCTCGATTGCGCTGGGCCTGCTGCCGATCCTGCGTGGCGGCGGCACCGGAGCCGAGGTCATGCAGCGCATCGCCGCGCCGATGGTCGGCGGCATGGTCAGCACTCTGGCGCTGGCGCTACTCGTGATCCCCGCGATATATCTCGTCTGGAAGCGCCGCAGCGTGGCCGCCTGACGGCGCTCAGGCAGCCGCGCTCTCGCTCTGGCCGGAGTGTCGACCCAGGAACTCGGCGATCTTGCCGATGGCCTCGCGCGCTTCGGCGGAAACGGGTTCGAACAACTGCCAGACATGCACCATCTCCGGCCAGAGCTGGAGTTCGACGGGCGAGCCGGCCGCGCGCGCCTTGTTCACGTAACGGCGGCAGTCGTCGGTCAGCATCTCGCTCGTGCTCGCCTGGATCAGGGTCGGCGGCAGGTTCGAGAGGTCGCCGTAGATCGGTGAGATCAGCGGATTCTGCGGCTTCATGCGGGCGAGATACAGGGTGGCGTAGGCCAGCACCCAGCGCGGGATCTTCATCAGCGGTCCGAGCATCGGGCCGAGCATCTCGTCGGTGACGATGTTCGAGCGCATGCTCGGGCTGGAGTAGGTGCTGTCGGTTGTCGGCGACAGGGCGACGGCTGCATTCGCCTGCCGCAGGCCGTGATCGCGGATCCATGCGATCAGGGTGAGCGTGAGGTTGCCGCCCGCCGAATCGCCAGCCACATAGACGTCGACGGGCTCGCCCGGCCCGTCGGGGCCGTTCGACAGCATCCAGCGCCAGGCGGCCTGGCAATCCTCGATACCCGCCATGCGCGGATGCTCCGGCATCAGGCGGTAGTCGATAGCCAGGACCGAGACGCCGGCCACTCGCGACAGGGCAGCGGTGAGCGTGCGATGGCTCGCCGGGCTGCCGACGTAGAAGGCGCCGCCATGGATGTAGAGCAGCCGACGATCGGGGTCGGCGTCCGGGGCGCGCACCCATTCCGCCGGTACGCCGCCGGCGTCGACGACCTGCCGTTCGGCGCCGAGTTCCTGGTCCGGGAT
>JARRPZ010000226.1:0-3101 GCA_037382365.1 Gammaproteobacteria bacterium | reverse complement strand
CCTTTCGCGAAGCGCAGGGCCTCGTCCGGCCCGAGCCGGTTGCCCACCATCCCGGCATCGGTCGAGTAACTGGTATGCAGATGCGTGTCGCCCCAGAAAACCCGGTCGGGGTAACTCTGGTGCAGATACGGCGAATACTCCTGCTCTCCGACGTCGATATCGTTTTCGGTGACGGCGAAGTCCTGCGCCGCCGCCGGAAGGACGAAAAGTACGGCCAAGGCGGCCACTGGCGCTCTGCAATGCATGTGATAACTCCCGTTTTTAAATATGTAGACCCGGCCCCTGCCGGGCCAGGCAACCTTCAGTCAGCCTCGTACCAGATCGGCGATCCCCAGGCCCGCTCGACAACCTGCATCTTCACGTCGGCCGGATATTCCACGCCCTCGCGAATCTCGTCGTAGAGCGTCCAGCGAGCGGTCGGCAGCTGCAGAACCCGGACATAGTAGTAAGCCTGCTGCGTCGGATCGAAATCGGGATCCGTCCACAGGCCCACGAGTTCCGGGCTGCCCTTTTCCGTATTGAACTGACCGGTCTTCATGTCGATCGGGGCGTCGATCGGTTCCACCGTGCCATCCTGCCGGAGACGGTCGCCGGATGCCACCGCGTTGTAGATGGTGTCCTTCATCTCTCCGTTTTCCACCCAGCCCTTGATGATCTGGATACGGTCGAGATTGGGACCATCCGGATCCTTGGCGGCCCAGACCAGAATCTGCGGCGCCTTCTTCAACCTGTAATCGCCGCCCATGGGCACGCCCCTGCCATAGCCGTCGACGATCATGCTCTCGTAGGAATCATAAGTCGTCGAAAACCCCTGGCCTGCAAAGGCACGCACCTTGATGCGCGGTCCGCTGGTCGCGAAGGTCTCCTTGGCCGCCATGGCATCCCAGATGGCACCACGGGTATTGGAGGTCGCCCAGACCCCCGTGATCGCGCCGGGACTCGTGTCGGCGATGCGCATCTCACCCTCGAGGTCGTTCTTCGCCCGCGCCTCGGCAGTCTGATCCGTGAGACCGTGGCTGCCGACCCGGTAATTGTCCTCGGCGACGTTGCTTGGCGAGCCGTTGTGGTTATCGGTACCGCCGACGAATCCGTACTTGAACGGATTGGTACCGAGATCGGCCTTGTATTTCAGACCACGGTCCAGTCCGTAGCGCACGAAATTCTGCTTCTTGAAGACGCGACCGTTGTACTGCTGCAGACTCTCGGCGTTCTCGAAATCGGCGAACTCGTCCGCGCGCCAGAAATCGGGGACGACCTCCGAGTTGCCCTTGACCTGCATGATCTCGATCAGCGGTTCCATGCTGGCGCGGGTCTGTACGTATGCCCTGTCGACCGGTTCTCCGCTCAACGTCGTTTCCGTGAACAAGAGACCCTTGCTCTGATTGGAGTTATGCGGCATCGCGAACAGCTTCCGGCCCTTGGCACGCTGCTCCTGCATCCATTTCCAGAGGTCTTCCGGGTCGCCGCTCTCGTTGGAGGAGAATGGCATGTCCGGGACATTGGCATCGCGGAAGAGGATATTGCGGTGCTGATTGGAACCGTCCGGCGCCGACGTCCACTCGTAACCGTGGATAGTGGTGAATTTCCCCGGTTCGTAATGATTCTCGGTCGCCTCGTAATTCTGACGCCACGTGGACTTGATGGCCTCGTCGCCCTGGAAGAACGGCGGGTGCGGATTCTCACCACTGCTGAGGGGTTCGAGAACGTACTTCCCGTAGAGACTCAGGGCCGTCTCCAGATCTTCCGCCTCGCGGAAAGACTTCGCGACAGGGTGATCATAACCAGGGGCACCCGGGTTCATGAGGCTGTAGGACTCGCCCATGAACTCCGAGTGATCGGTGACGGCGCAGAAGTCGAGCGGGCGTTTGATGCGGTGCTTGCTCCCGTTGACCATGACCTCTTCGCCCTTCGCGAAACGGTATGCATCGTCTGGCTTCAGCCGGTTACCGCCGATGAAGGCATCCATCGATACACCCGTATGGAGGTGGGTCTCGCCGAAGTAGGCGTCCTTGAGGGGATTGCTCGGCGCCGCCGCTTCCGCTTCGGCGATACGCGTCGATGGCGCAGAGGCGGACGCAGCCAGGACGGTGCCGGCGGTCGACTGCGCATTGGCAGTGCTGATGACACCGAGCGTTCCTTCGTTGCCACCGCCGCCACACGCGGCCAGGAACGACGTCACGACTGCGATCAGCATCGCTCCCGATCTGCCGGCCACGGGATGTGTGGGCGAGCCGCGCATCAGCTGGTAAGGAAGATCGAGAAACTGACGTGGTTTAATCATGGCCGCATGCCCTCTGGTTATTGTCTTGTCGCGTCCGTTGACGCGGCCCTCTTGTGTACCATACCGGCGGTGCGCAGAATGTCGGCAGCAGGCAATTCAAGATAATTTACGATTGGCAGCCCGGTCAATGGCTCAACCTTCAGAAGCAGATTTGCAGGGGATTATTGAGCAGGGATGGCTGACCCTCGTTTCGCAGAAATTGCGCAGCCGGATCATGGACGCCTGCATTCCTCGCACTGCGGAGAAGGGAGACACCATCTGGCGTACGGGCTCCGAGGCGAGCGGGCTTTACCTCATCGTGTCCGGCTGCATTCGCGCAGAGACTTCACAGACGCGCCACGGCCCGGCAATGTTGACGATCTTTCACGCCGGATCGTGGATCGGCGAGGCGGAGATCATCGCCGACACCGGCCGGATCACCCGGATGACCGCTCTTCGAAAGTGTTCCCTGATGTTCCTGCCCCGGTCCGTCATTGTGTCCCTGGCGAAAGAATATCCGGAACTCTGGCGCGGCCTCGGCTACCTGGCGGCGGAGCATCTGTACGTGGCAGTCGCCGGCCTGAACGATCTGATGATCCGCTCGTCCTCCGGCAGACTCGCAGCCGTCCTGCTGCGAATCTGCGGCGCCAGGGTGCCGGAATTCGCGCGTTTCGTTCATACGGATCTCGACGTGACCCAGACCGAGCTGGGTCAGCTCTGCAACCTGTCGCGCTCGGTCATCGCGGAGCGCCTAGTCGACTTCGAGAAACGCGCAATCATCAGCACCGGCTATGGCCGTGTGAAGATACTCGATGTCGCCGCCCTGGCGGAGGAGGCCGGA
>JARRPZ010000225.1:0-5728 GCA_037382365.1 Gammaproteobacteria bacterium | reverse complement strand
GGGAAGCTCTCCGGACGCAGATGCGTGTGGAAGAAGTGGAACAGGAAGATGAACCCGGTCGCGAGCAGGGCCTCGTCACTGTGCACGACCAGTGCCGCGTTGATGGTCCAGCCCGGCAGGAAGGCCGTGAAGAACTCCGGCATCCAGAGCATCAGTCCGGACAGACCGATGATCATCACGCCCCAGAACACCGCCAGGTAGTCGAATTTCTCCCAGTAGGTCCAGCGGTCACCCTCCGGATGCGGCCCGAGGTAGAGGAAGTAACGGAGGTTCGCGAACAAATCCTTCACGTCCTGCCACTGGGGCACCATGGATTCCGGACCCCAGAACAGGCCTCGTTCGTGCTTCTTGATGACCCGGATCGCGAGGTGGACCAGGTGGAAGAACATGTAGCCGAACGTGCCGATGGCGGCTATCCGGTGGATGATACCGGCCGCCTGGACGCCGCCCATCAGATTCATCAGCGTCTGTGCCCAGGGCGCGTGCGCGAACTTCAGGGGCAGACCCGTGAGAGCCAGCGCCAGGAACGTGACGATGATCGTGGCGTGCATGAAAATGTAGACGCCCGGGAACCGCTTGACGTAGGGCCCGTCGCCGGTGTGGCCTTTCAGGTCGCCGTATTCGCCGCGCAGGGTGCCCACGAACGAGCGCTGCAGCCAGAGCAGGTCGTGGATGCCGAAGAAGGCGAATACGCCGATCAGCAGGGCCATCATGAACATGTAGATGTAGTAGACCCAGGGGTTGTCGTCCGGGTCGCCGGGATCGTTGTGCGGATCGATATTCAGGAAGTTGCCGGATGCGCCCTCGTGGCAGGCGCCGCAGGTCTCGGCCAGATTATCCGGGTGGATGCTGGAGCGGGGATCGTCCGCCGCCAGATTCGCGTGGGGTGTGTGGCAGTCCGAACAGGTGGCCGAGGTCATCCGCCCGAGTTCGGTGAACTTGCCGTGGAAGCTCCACTCGTAGGTCGAATAGACGTCGCTGTGGCAGCCGCCGCACTCGTCCGGCATGTGCAGCCTCGTCTCCCCCATCACCGGATCCTTGATCCGATGGGACTCGTGGCAGTCGGTGCAGACCGGCCCTTCCGCGTTGCCCGCCTTCCAGGCCGCGCCATGGGCACTCTCGTTCACCCAGGTGTCGAGGATACCCACGTGGCAGTCGCCGCACATCTCTGGGGAATTCTTGTGCGAGGTCGGCGCGCGCTCGTTGTCGGTGGCGAATATCCGGTGGTCGCCGTGGCAGTCGTTGCAGGACGGCGCATCGACCAGACCGGAGCGCAGCAGGCCGCGGCCGTGCACACTGTTGATGAACCCGTCGATCAGGCCCTCCGGCTCGCTGTGGCACTGGCCGCAGGTCTCGATCTGCTTGAACGGGGAGACCTCGGCGTTCAGGTCCTCCACCTTGTGCACGGCGTGGGCCGGACCGTGGCAGTCGCCACAGGCGGCGTTCTCGTGGTGCACGCTGCGGCTGAGCGAGCGCGCGGAGAGGGAATGGCATTGGGCGCAGATGGCATCGCCGGCGAGATCGCCGAGATCTTCGGCACGGTGCTTGCGGCTGGTGACGTTGCTGTGACAATCCTGGCAGCCTTTATCCGCGTGCGCCGTCGAGGTGACTTCCACCTTCTTGTGGCAGCCGGCACACTTGATCGGCCTCGGGGCTTCCTCTTCCTGCGCCGCCGCCGTGAGCGGCAGCGTGAGGGCAAAGGCCGAAACGAGAACGAGCAGCAGGTTTCTGCAGACCGAGTTTTCCATTGCGAAATCCCTTCACACGGCTACCCGGCTCCGGGGTACCGTGCACGACGACAGGCACCACTCCCCGCGTACAAGGAGACCAGTTGCGATGCAGTGCAGCAATCGGGATTTGCCGCAGCGGGCTCGGGAGTTCTCCGGGTTCAGGCGACGAGCCGTCCCTCGTCGTGGATCTGGCGCCGCATCTCGTCGCGGAAGTTGTTCACGCCGATGAAGAACTCGCGCATCATCATCACCCAGAGGTAATAGCCCCGCTCCGTGAGTCGCAGCGCGCCCCCGTCGCGGCGCACGGCGCCGAGCAGCCGCAGGGCGAGGAGTTCGGGGCGGAGCACACGGCGGAACCGGCCGTCGAATCTGTTCTCGGCCATGGCCAGGTCCAGCGTGCCGCCGAACAGGAACATGAGCAGGTAATAGCGCATCTGGTCACGTTCGCCCATGCGCCGGCTGCGGACGATGCCGGTGCCGCCGCCGTCCACCAGGCGCAGGTAGTGGTTGATGGAGAACGTGCTGGCGTAGAGCGTGCCGTCCAGGTAGCTGAAGGCGCCGCTGCCGAGACCGAGGTATTCCTCGTGTTCCGTGATGTATTCGTCGATCATCGTCCCGGAACGCGAGAAGCACCAGGCCGACGAGCGGTCGTAGTCCGCGTCCATCATGCGGGCAGCGATGTAGCGATAGAAGGATTCCTCGCGGCTGAAGTCCACCTCGCCGAGGTGCTTCAGCATCGATTTTCGCGTGGCATGCGCCGTCATCAGGGGGTACCAGGACACCTGGTCGACGCCGAGCTCGTCGGTGAGTATCTCCAGGTCGCGGACCAGGTGCTCCTTCGACTGATCCGGGAAGTTGAAGATCATGTCCACGTTCAGCGTATCGAACACCCCCCGGACGGCAGCCAGCCGCTCCCGGATCACGGCGCCGCTGCCGAACTTCTCGTAACGCTGCATGGCCCGGAGCAGTTCATCGTCGAAGCTCTGGACGCCGACCGACAGCCGGTTTACCCCGGCTTCACGGAGCATCGGCAGGCGCTGGTCGGCCAGATCGTCCGGGTTCGTCTCGACCGAGACCCGCCGTATCGGGTGCAGTCTGCGCACCAGCGCGATGGTCTCGGCGAGTTCGTCGGGCAGCACCGTCGGGGTACCGCCACCGACGTACACCTCGCCGAATAGATAACCGTGATCCGTCGCGCGCCGGATCTCGTCGCGCAGCGAGCGGAAGTAGTGGAGCGTACGTTCGTGCTGAAACTCCACCCGGTGGAATGGGCAGAACGGGCAGAGGACCTCGCAGAAAGGGATGTGGAGGTAAAGCAGGTGGAGGCGGTCCGACGCCGGTTGGGCAGAGGACCTCGCAGAAAGGGATGTGGAGGTAAAGCAGGTGGAGGCGGTCCGACGCCGGTTCGGGCAGCGCGTTGGCAACCGGAGCCCGCTCGAAGCTCATGTAGCGACGATTGGTTCGCCGGAGCATCCCGGTCAGCAGTGCTTGCATATGCTAATAAAGAAGGCCGATGGCGCAGCACGCCATCGGCCCGGCAACTGTGATGACGCGGCCCTGCCGCTGGCACACAGCGGTACGAGCTGCAGGGAGCGCCCTCGAGCGAGATCTACTCGAAACTGGCGAAGTAGCCGGCCAGCGCGTCGATGTCGGCGTCCGAGAGGCCGGATAAATCGACACTGTCATCGTGCTCGGTCTCACCCGACGCGACCGCCTTGAGCATGGTCTTGATGTCGGCTTTCGGCGTACCGGCGAAATCGTCTTCGTAATGGCAGTCCCCGCACTGCTCGGCGAACATCGCCTTGGCGGCTTCCATGTGGGCGTCCGCCTGGACGGTGGCAGCACCGAGGAACAGCAGCGGTACGGCTACGGCGGCAATCCCCGTCTTCCTCATCCTTTGTCCTCCACTTCTCGTCTGCATTCGTGTGCGCATCGGGCTGTCGGTCGCGGTCCGACCGCGATCCCGCAGGCGCGCGCCAAGCTTCCCGTTCCCGCTGATCGGCGGCAATCCGTAGTTTCCGTTGCGATCGGTGATGACACGAAAAGTGATGACACGAAAAAGCCCATGGCAGTCTTGCTGCCATGGGCCTTCGAAATCGCCGTGCCGGGATTCTACGCCGGCGGCGCGTAGGTGGCCTGTTCAGGCACCGCCTTTCGAGAGAAACGCGGCCAGAGCACCGATCTCGTCATCCGTCAGGCCGGAGAGGTCTTCGTCGTGCTCCACCTCGCCCGAAACGACAGCCTTGATCATGCCCTTGAGTTCGTCCGCGGACGTGCCCTCGAAATCGTCAGCGTAGTGACAGTCGGCGCAGACGGCTTCGAACTTGGCCTTCGCCATCTCCATGTGAGCGTCGGCATGGGCGGACGCACCGAAGAACGCGAGCGGCAAGACGATCAGGGTCATCAACTTCTTCATGGTTCACTCTCCAGTGACTTTGAACCTGACTGGATCATAACCCGAGCCGCATTGTCGGCAAAATCAATAATTGCAATCCGTTCAGCGTGCATTCAGCTTACAGGATGCCTTCGTCGGCGAGCCTCAGGATATCCTCGCGCTGCATGGCGGGGAGCTGACCGCGGTCCGGTGTGACGACCTCGCCGTCCCGCAGCAACCGGTTCCTCGGCCGCAAAGTGATGCCTGCAAAGCCTTCGATGAAGAGTTCCAGCGGCTGGCGGGACAGCAGGTTGCTCATACCGCTGGTGCGCCGCGTGGCCCGTAATCCCGGCAGGTCGATGGTCGCGTTTGCCACCATGCTCTCCGCGCCCGCCGGCGCCTCGGCCAGCACGCGGCCCTGGTAGTCGACGATCTTCGACATGCCGGTGGAGGATTCGGCCGGGATGGCGATGTTCTCGAGCCGCGCCGAGTTCGCGGACACGACGAAAGCCATGTTCTCGATGGCCCGGGCCCGTTTACACCCGTCCTTGGGTGTGAGCGCCGGACTGCCGACCTCGCTGGTATGGTGCAGGAATACCTCCGCGCCGCGTATGGCATGGCAGCGGGCGATCTCCGGGTACAGGATCTCCTCCGAGGCGATGGCCGCGAGATTGCCCAGCTCGGTGCGGGCGACGGGGAACACGGCCTCCAGACCATAAACGTCGAGGTAGCGATCCCACACGTCCCACGGCGTCGGTGCCGACAGCGAGATCAGGCGGCGGTAGCGCAGCACGACGTCGCCGGCGGGATCGATCACGAAGCAGGTCTGGAAGAACAGGGTCGGGAAGTGCGGGTCGGCTTCGTAGGCGTTGCCTGCCAGGTACACGTCGAAGCGTTTCGCGAGCGCACCGAGTGCGGCGTACTCCGGACCGTCCGGCTCGATCGCCGCCTTGTCCCGCCATTCGGGCACGCTCTCGCCCATGGGGAAACCGGTCAGGAAGTATTCGGGCAGGACGACCAGCCGCACGTCGTTGCCGCTGAACTGTTTCACGAATGCCTGGCTGCCGGCGAGGAGACGCCCGGCGCGGGTCAGGTTTTCACGCATGCGCCGCCGGGCCGAGTCACGGTCCGGACACTCGTTCACGCAGTTGGTGCCCATCTGCAATGCGAGGGCCGAGTAGCGGTCGCTCACCATCCGCACTCCGTACGAAGACGTCGAGAGTGTAGCGGAAACCGGCCGGAGTCCGCGTGCCGTGCCCGGTCCAGGGGGGCGGAAGCGGACATCCGTCACGAAAGCAATGAAAAGCATTGCGATTTCCGCTGCCTTTAGTACCCTTCCAACCTACACGGGGCAGAGGTGCGAATATCCCGCGAGCGGGGGAGTTCCGCACCACAGGAAATGAAGCCGACCGACACCTCAAATCCCGATTTCTATCATCGGGTCGTGGACTGCCAGTGGGCCTGTCCCGCACATACCGACGTTCCCGAATACATCCGCCTTATCGCCCAGGGCCGCTTCTCGGATGCCTACATGGTGAATCGGGAATCCAACGTGTTCCCGGGCATCCTCGGTCGCGTCTGTGACCGCCCCTGCGAACCGGCCTGCCGGCGTCGCCGCGTCGAG
>JARRPZ010000224.1:0-3151 GCA_037382365.1 Gammaproteobacteria bacterium | reverse complement strand
TCGGCATGCCGCGCACGCTCCTCCCGGCCTGCGGCCTCGTAGAGATTCAGGAGCGATTTCCAACTGGCCACCAGCCCCGGGTTGAGCTCGGTCGCCTTCGCGAAGGCCGCCGCTGCCTCGGCAGGGCGATTCATGGCCAGATACACATAGCCCTTTTCCTGGAAGGCGCGCCCGTATTCGGGCCGGAGGGCAAGCAACCCTTCTACCGCCTCCAGAGCGCCGGGGAAATCCTGCCGGTAACGGCGGGCCACCGCCAGCGCGTAGCGGGCTTCGGCCTCCTGTCGCGGATTCGGCGAAGAGGCGAGCATGCCGATGAGCGCGGCTTCGGCATCCGCGAAACGCGCCGTGCGGATCAGGTGCCTGACCCCCGCCAGAGCTTCCTCGAAGTCGGTCTGCGCCGGTTCGGCGGTTCCGGTCACTGTCATCGGCCTCCGCTATGCCGCACGATCCTGCGGCCATTCCGGACTATAGCCCGGATGCAGAAAGGGCAGGCCCGCGCACGAGCCTGCCCCTCCATCGTCGCCCGCCGGTTCAGAGGAAATCGTAGGAGAACCGGATACCGTAAGTCTGCGGGCGGTTTGTCACGACGTGGGGCGTGAACTGCTGGGTGTCGATGTACAGCTGCGCGTTCTCGTCGAACGCATTGTCGATGAAGAACTCGGCCGCCCAGACGTCCTTCTCCACGCCGAATGCCAGGTTGACGATGGTGTAGTCCTCCTGGACATACCGGCCGCCCGGCAGCCCGTCGGCGCCGATCAGCTCCGTCCCCGGCGCGGCGCCGAGGAACTGGTCGGCTTCGCGCTGGATCTGCAGACCCGAACCGGAGACCTGATAGACGCGGCGCATCGTGTCCTCCACGACGTAGGCATCCATCTTCAGGCCCACCGTGCTCTCGCCCGTGTAGGCCACGCCGCCGCTCACGTAGCCGCGCAGATTCTCGACGTTCCCGAAAGTCGGCATGTCGAACCCGTAGCGCGCCCGGATATTGCCGGAGAACTCGGGTGAGAACGGCAGTTCGCTGCCCACCGGCGCGGCGATACCCTGCAGCTCCTCGTTCAACCGCGTGATCTCCGTGTCCAGTACCGAGAATGCGCCACTGATCGTCAGGTTCTCGATCGGCTGCCAGATGAAGTCACCGTCGACACCGGCGATTTCTGCATCGCCCACGTTGTCGGCGAACCACAGGAAGCTGATGTTCGTGGGATCGAACCGCGATGTCTGGAGATCCGTGATCTCGGAATAGAACGCCGTCACGTTCAGACGCAGCGTGTCTTCCAGAAAATCACCCTTGAAGCCGAGTTCCCAGTTCTCCAGGTCGTCCGTCTGGGAGTAGACCGGGATGCGGAAACCTTCGAAAGCCGGATTGCTGCCGGACGCATTCGCGAGGCCCGCGCCGACCCGGTTGGTGACCGGCGGCCGGAAGCCCTCGGCATAGGTGCCGAAGATCATGACGCTGTCGCTGATACGCCAGTCCAGGGACGCGCGCAGGATCACGTCGTCCTGGGTGAGCACGCCGTCGCTGTCCAGATCGCTCACGTCGAGCTCTCCGTTCTGGATGGCGGCGAACACGTCGATCACGCCGTCGCCGTTGTCGTCACCGAAGCCGGCATCGGCCAGCGCCTCCTCGGTGCCGATGCCGAGTGCACGGAGACGCTCGGTGACGTTGACCGTCGTCGTCGCCCCCTTGTACTCGTCCTGGATCTCGTACCACCGTGCGCCGATGGCGGCCGTGAGATTGTCGGTGATGTCGAACTCGAGCTGGCCGAACACGGCGATCTGCTCCGTCGTGCGGGTCACGTCGTTCACGAAGCTGATCTCCGCCGGGAACGGCCCGCCGCCGGTCCGGGTGCCCTCCACCGCCGGCAGTGTCCGTGCCAGGTCCTGGAAATAGGGGCTGTCCGTGGAGGCGATCTTGAACCAGCCGGTGCTGGCGAGCTCCTGGTCGTCGTAGAACAGGCCCGCGGTCACGCGCCAGCGGTTCGAGGACGGCGTATTGACCCGGAACTCGTGGGTCGTGCGCTTGTTCTCGGTATCTTCCTTGTAGAATTTCTGCGGGTCGAAGCACTGGTCGTAATAGGTGCCGGTCGGATCCGAGAAGTCGGAACAGACGTAGTACGCCGAGAACAGGCCGCCGTTCGTGTAGAAGGTGTAGTCGATGGTCGAGTTCACCGAGCGATCGAGATAACCGCCCGTGTAGATTACGTCGAGCATGGCCATGCGCCCGTTCAAGGTCCACGTGGTCAGTCCGAAGTCGTCCTCGTTCCTGTCGGGCGCGAAGCGGTTCACCGAACTCTCCCCGGCCAGATTCGGGTCGTAGGCCCACACGCCCTCGGTGTCCAGCGACTGCTGCGTGTGCTGCACGAGCAGATCCCAGCTGTCGTTGATCAGCCAGGACAACCCGAAGCGCCCGCCCGTGTAGGTGGCATCGTTGAAGTCGCCCTCGGTCAGCTGGTCGTTGCGCGGCACGGGTATGGTCTGGTTCTCCGGGTCCGGCAGCGGTCCGCCGGAGATACGGTCGATGACGACCGTGCTGCCGTTCCAGCCACCCCGGGCCGGGTTGTTCAGGACGTGATCGATCCAGCCCCCCTGGTTGTCGTTGTATGCCGCCAGGCGGAATGCCAGGTTGTCGGACAGGGCCAGGTTGAGGTACGCCTCGACCGAGTTGCTCATCTCGCCGTCTTTCGTGTTCGAGATGCTGGTATCGAAGCCGGCCTGGAACCCGGAGTGGTCGGGCTTGTTGGTGATCAGACGCACCGTGCCCGCCTGGGAACTCGCGCCGAACAGCGTCCCCTGCGGCCCGGGGAGCACCTCGACGCGGGCGAGGTCCGTGGCGTACACGTCGAGATTGCGGCCCTGCAGCGCGACCGGCTGTTCGTCCAGATAGAGCGCCACCGACGGCTGCAGGCCCTGGACGGACGACAACGAGATGATGGTCTGGGACGTCGCCGCACCGCGAATGAAGATCTCCTGCTGCCCGGGGCCCGTCCCCTGGCTCGTGACGTTCGGAAGATAGAGGGCATACTCGTCGAAACTGTCGATCCTGAGTTCCTCGAGGCTGCGCCCCTGCAGCGCCGAGACCGCGACGGGCACATCCTGCATGGATTCCTGCCTCTTGGTCGCGGTCACGACGATCTCCTCGATCGCCCGGCTG
>JARRPZ010000223.1:0-4869 GCA_037382365.1 Gammaproteobacteria bacterium | reverse complement strand
CCGGGGCTCAAGGTGGAACGGCGGGCGGCGGCTTTGCATGCGCAGCTTCGGGCCCAGGCGGAGCAGTCCCTGAACGATCCGCTGAATGTCATGGACTGGGTGAACCTGTATGCGCTGGCGGTGAACGAAGAAAATGCCGCCGGCGGACGCGTTGTCACTGCACCGACGAATGGCGCCGCAGGCATCATCCCGGCGGTCCTGCAGTATTTCGTGCGCTTCCGCGGCGCCGACGATGACGACATCGTGCGCTTCCTGCTGACGGCCGGCGCCATCGGCGTGCTGTTCAAGGAGAATGCCTCGATCAGTGGTGCCGAGGTCGGGTGTCAGGGCGAGGTGGGATCGGCCTGCTCCATGGCGGCCGGCGCCCTCGCCGAAGGCCTGGGCGGCACGCCGGCACAGGCGGAGAACGCGGCCGAGATCGGCATGGAACACAACCTCGGTCTGACCTGCGATCCCATCGCCGGCCTGGTGCAGATACCCTGTATCGAGCGCAACGCGATGGCTGCGATCAAGGCCATCAACGCCGCGCGGCTCGCACTGCGCGGCAGCGGGCGCCACTTCGTGTCGCTGGATAAGGTCATAAAGACCATGCGCGACACCGGCCGGGACATGAAGACCAAGTACAAGGAGACGGCCCGCGGCGGCCTCGCCGTGAATGTCATCGAAGTCCCGGTGAACGTGATCGAGTGCTGAATCCCGGCAGAACGGCGATCCGGGTCAACGTGGCCGACGACCAAGAGTCATGATCATCGCCATGGCGAGGGCAATCGCCTGGGCGCAACATAGGGGATTGCCGTCGTGGCATCTCCCGCGGCGGCGCACGCCGGCGAGACGCTCCCGACCCCGGCCAGCAGCCATCGGCGGCGATGCGCATAGCCGAGATCGCGTAACGCCGAGCCTGAGAAGCAGGGATCGACCACCTCGTCGGGCAGGATCAGGTAGCGTTCCGGTCCACCGGCGAGCGTCCCGGACCTCCTGATCGCGGTCGGGTCGACGATGGCCGAAATTCGTCAGCGCCCCCCGTGCATGCAGGATGAGGGATTCCTTGGGACGCGTGATGCCCAGTCGCCCGTCCCGCGGCAACAGCTCGTAGGCCGACTCCATGACGCGCGCCCCGGAGCGTTCGTCATCCAGTACCGGCATCACGTACCAGCCGACGACGAGCCAGAGCGACATCAGGAAACCCGCGAGCCGAACGAAGCCCCGGTCGCGACGCGGTCCGAGCCCCAGGAACCCCACGGCGAGCAGGCCGAGCAGCGCGGCCGCCGTCGCGAGGTGCGGCATGACCCCGTCGTCCTCTATCCCGATTTTCTGCGGCGCCAGGCCGGAGAGCTCGCCGAAGGCGAAGGCGAACGCGAGGGCGAGGAGACCGAGCACGGCTGTCGCCAAGCGGTTCAGCCAGCGGTTGTCGAGCAGGCCGTCCAGATACGGTGCCGCGGCGAGACACACGGCCGGCAGCGCGGGCAGGATGTAGACGCCGCGCTTGCCGCTCGACAGTGTGAAGAACAGCAGTACGAGCAACGACCAGAACAACGGCAGCAGGACCGGGGCCTCCCCCTCACGCCAGGCCTCCCGCCAGCGGGGCAACAGCCAGGGCAGCGCGAGGACCAGCGGCAGCCAGGCCCAGGGGATCACACTGGTGAAGAAATACCACGCCGCTTCCCGGTGGCCCTCCGCATCGACGTAGCGATCGACGGAACAGCATCGGCACGAGCCAGAGCGCTACGGCGCCGAGTGTGGCCAATGGCGCCAGACTCCACCGGAGCACACTCCCCCGGGGACCGTCCAGCTTACGCCGCCAGCGCAGATAGCCCCAGGGCAGGAGCACCAGCAGCGGCAGGAATCCCACTCCCTTGGTGATGATGCCCAGACCGCAGGCGGCGCCGCCCGCGGCGTACCAGCGCCAGTCCGGACCCAATAGCAGATGGCGCAGCAGGCCGTACAGGCCCAGCGTCGTCAGGAAGGTCAGGGTACCGTCGATCTGCGCCGTATGAGCCTGCAGGACGAACTGGACGCAGGAGAGCAGCAGCAAACCGGCGAGGAGCCCCGCCCGGACGCCCCAAAGCCGCCGCGAGAGGTCGAACACGAGCCAGAGCGTACCGAGTCCGGCGAGCAGCGACGGCAACAGGAATCCGGTCCGCACGGACCCGGTCAGCCAGATCCCCCCCGCCATCAGCCAGAAATACAGCGGCGGCTTGTCCGGGTAGAGATCGCCACCCACGCGCGGGAACAGCCAGTCGCCGCCGGCCAGCATGTCGCGGGCGACCGCCGCGAAGCGCGGCGAGTCCGGTGCCCAGGGTTCGTGCGCGGCGTATCCGGAGCCGAGCACGAGCAGGCCGAGCAGAAGCAGCCCGCCGAGCGCCCGGCGAAACGGAGTTGACTCCACGTGAGCGGTCAGGTGCTGTGTGCCGGCGTGGCCCTCTCCCGGGCGATTAGATAGAGGTTACGGCTGTAGATGAAAGCGCCGGTCGCCTGGCCGATGATGAAGACCGGATCCTGGCGATAGATCGCGTAGGAAAGCAAGGTCAGTCCGCCGACGAGACTGAGGTACCAGAACTGTCGAGGGATGACACTCCGATGCGCGCGTTCGCTCGCTATCCACTGAACCAGGAAACGCATGGAGAAGAGCGCCTGGCCGGCGAGTCCCACGCCGAGCCAGATCATGGGGGTGGTGATCTCAGGCATTTTCTTTCGTCCATTCCGTGTGCTTGTTGCGCCGCGCGAGCCAGGCGACGCCGAACAGGTCGACGATGCCGACCCAGAGTCGGTCCAGGATCCCGTATTTGGACTCGCCGGCGGTCCTGGGCCGGTGCCGGACAGGCACGGATTCCACGCGCCCACCGTGCTGGATCATCAGCGCCGGCATGAACCGGTGCATGTGGTCGAAATAGGGCAGCTCCAGGAAAACGGAGCGCTTGAAAGCCTTCAGGCCGCAACCCGTGTCCGGCGAGCGATCGTGCAGCAGCCTGCCGCGCACGGCGTTCGCGATACGCGAGGCCCGCCGCCTCAACCAGGTATCGCGCCTGTCCACCCGATGGCCGATGACCAGCAGATCATCGACCGGCGAGAGCCGGAGGCGTTCCAGGATACCCGGTATGTCGGCCGGGTCGTTCTGGCGGTCGCCGTCCATCGTCACGATCCACTCACTCTCCGCCGCCTGGACGCCGTTGCGGACCGCCGTACTCTGACCGCACTGGCAGCGGTTCCGCACGAGCGTAACGAGCGGGCCGAAGCGGTCCTGCAGCCGGTGCACCGCATCGACCGTCCGGTCGGTACTGGCGTCGTCCACCAGCACGATCTGGCGCGGCGGCTCCCCGCGGGTTGCCTCGACGATCTCCTCGACCAGCGGGCCGACGTTCGGCTCTTCGTTATGCAGCGGGATGACGATACTGTAGTCCATTCGATTGTTCATTTTACCTCGGACAGCCTCGCACGGCCGGACGGACCCTCCGACCGGCATCTGCAACCGTTAGAGTGCGCATTGTGCCAAAATCCTTCGCAGCGGACGCCCGGCGATGTACCGACGCGGCTCACCCGCTTCCCCGCAGGCTGCCGGCCCCCACGACCGGCAGCATCCAGTATCGGATATCGGCCCCGGAGAACGCCTCGCCCAGACCCGCGAGAAAGCCCTCCACGCGCTCGACGTCCATCTGAATCTGGAACTGATACCGCCGCTGGCGGCCGCTGACCTGCTCGTCGGCGCTGAGACCCTCCAGCCTCGAACTGTGCCCGGCCACCGGAACCCCCGTGAAGCCGCCGCCGCCCAGATGTTCCAGCAGCCAGTCGACGACGGGTTCCTGCAGCGCCGGCGAAGTCGTCAGCACGACGAGGACGTCGTCCGTGCGCGATGCCTTCATGCAGTCACCTCCGGGGCGCAGAAGCGCCGGTACAGAATGGGCAGGACGACGAGGGTCAGCAGCGTGGCGGTGATCAGGCCGCCAACCACCACGATGGCCAGCGGGCGCTGAATCTCCGAACCCGGCCCCGTCGCGAACAGCAGCGGAATCAGGCCGAACGCGGCGATGCTGGCGGTCATCAGTACGGGACGCAGCCGCCTCCTCGCGCCTTCCAGCACGACTTCCCCGATTGGCAGTCCGAGATCCCGCAGCTGGTTGAAGTAGGTCACCATGACGACGCCGTTAAGGACCGCGATGCCGAGCAGGGCGATGAAGCCGACGGAGGCCGGGACCGAGAGATATTCACCGGTAATCCACAGGCCGAGCACACCGCCGATCATCGCCAGGGGGATGTTGGTGAGTATCAGCAACGCCTGGCGCACGGACCCGAAAGTCGAGAACAAGAGCAGGAAGATCAGGCCGATGGCTACGGGGACGACGACAGCCAGACGGGCCGCCGCGCGTTGCTGATTTTCGAACTGTCCGCCCCATTCCAGATAATACCCGGCCGGCAGATCGACCCGTTCGGATACGGCGGTTCTGGCTTCCTCGACGAATCCGACGAGGTCGCGCTCGTTTACGTTGCTGCGGACGACGGTATAACGTTGACCGCGTTCCCGCGATACCGCGACCACGCCTTCCACCCGGCTCACCCGGGCCAGATTCCCGAGAGGCACATGGCGCCCGTCGGGCAGGACGATCGGAAGATTCGCGAAGACCGCGGGAGAACTCCGTACGTCCTCGTCGGCACGGATCAGGAGCGGAGTGCGACGGTTGCCCTCCTGGACGATGCCGAGCCGGATACCCTCGAGCTGTGCCCGCAGCATGCGCTGCAGGTCATCCGCATCGAGGCCGAGACGCCCGACCGCCAGCCGGTCGATGTCCAGTGAAAAGTACTGCACCCCCTCGTTGCGACTGGCGAAGACGTCCTCGCTGCCATCGATGGTCTGCAGCACGGCGGCGATCTCCTCGG
>JARRPZ010000222.1:0-4258 GCA_037382365.1 Gammaproteobacteria bacterium | reverse complement strand
GCCTTCTCGCGCCTGCCCCTGAATCCCCTCGCCGCGGAACCCTCGGCCAGCTGGGACCGGGTCCTGTCACGGGACGACTTCGACGGCCTGGTGCGCGACCATCTGACCCATCATTTCCGTGTCGCCCGCATCGCGGCGCTGATCCCGCGTTGTCAGATCGTACTGGTGACGCCGGACACCTCGCGGGCGTCGACGCGCGAGGAGTTCGCCCTGGCCATGTTCATAAAGACGGCGATGCACGCATTCACGGTCACGCTGGGTGTCGAGACGGAACGGTTGCCGACATTCCCCGCGGTGAATCAGGTGCAGCTGACTCGCCGTGCCCGGGCAGAGGAGCCCGGTACCGAGCAGGAAGTCGCCGAGGAGATGGAGCGTCTCGTCCAGGCCGTGCTGCAGTGCTCCGTACCGGCACCGAGTCCTGCCGAGAGCCGCTACCTGGGCCGCATCTTCCGCGGGAACGCCGTCACCGTCTAGGCGACGCGGGCCTCCGGATCCACCGACAGCGGCGGCGCGGCCTTTCTGCCCGCCGCCTGCTGCAACTCCCGCCATGCGCCCAGAACATGGTCGCGCAGGACATGGATATCGGGGACCGTCCGGCGACAGGCGATGAGACCGAAGTCCATCCGCCCGTTGTAGGATTGCACCGTGATGTTGAGCGCGCTGCCGTGGCTCGGGATGGATACGGGGTAATGGGTGAGCATGCGGGCGCCGTCCAGATAGACGGTCTCTCGCGGGCCCGGGATATTCGAGATCACGATATTCATCGGCAGCCGAATGATGCTGCCGAGACGCAACCGGTTCGCCAGGGTTGCCACTCCCTGGAATGCGATGGGCAGCCCGAGGATCGTGATGTCGCCGAGCCTCACGTTGTCGAGCCGGCGGACCACCTCGATCCCTCCGTCCACCGACTCGCGGATCGTCCGCATCCGCTCGATCGGATCCTCCCGGTCGGTCCCCAGTTCGCACATCAGCATGCTGACCTGATTGTGCATGCTGGTGTCGCCGGGCTTGCGCAATGACACCGGCGTGCCTGCCACCAGCGAGCGGGCCGGCAGCTCGCCGAGTTCTTCCAGGCAGCGAACCGAATGCGACGATGCGCTCGCCGCCGATGGCCACGTTGAATCGGGTCCGCGGCACGCGCGGCATGATCGCGCCCATGCCGCCGACGGAGCGGAAGGCCCTGGTCGCGAGATCCTGGGTCGTCCTGGCGAGGTCCGGGAGCAGACGGGCGACGCGGGTCGGGTTCGTCGTGAAGCGAAGCGCGGTGTCCCGCAGCATGCGCCAGGTGCCGGGATCCTCGTCTTCCAGCGCTTCGGGTTCGAAGGGCACCGGTGGCGGTTCCGCAGTACCCGAGAAGAAGAGCTCGAAGACGGCCTGACCGGCCATGCCGTCCAGGCAGGCGTGATGGTACTTCGTGTACCAGGCAACGTGTCCCGAATCCAGGCCGTCGATCAGCCACCACTGCCAGAGCGGTCGCGCCCTGTCCAGCGGTTCTGCGTGCAGCACGGCGACCGCCTCTTCCAGAACTTCCATCGTGCCGGGCGACGGCAGGGTGAGCTGCCGTACGTGATAGTCGATCTCGAAGGTCGTGTCGAGCACCCAGACGGGATGGTCCATGTCGAGGGGCGCCGGCCGGAGGCGGCGCATCATGAACGGGATCACGTGCACGCGCGCCGCGACGAAGGCCTTCAGCGATTCGAAGAACTCGTCGGCTCCAAGCCCGGCGGGCAGCTCGAAATGCTGCAGCCCGGCCACGTGCATGGGCGTGTTGTCCGTCTCCGCATACAGGAAGGAGGCATCGAGGAGGCTGAGCTTCTCCATCGCCAGAGCATACTCCCCGGAGCGTTGCGCCGGCCAATCTCCGGCCGTCGAAGTAATCAGTCGACGGGGGGCTCAGTCGACGAGGTGCTCCCGGAAGAACAGCACGACCGCCTGCTGGTACACGTCCCGGTTCTCCTTCTTCCGGTAGCCGTGTCCCTCGTTCAGGGCATTCATGTACCAGACCGTCTCACCCTTCTCACGCAGGGCACGCACGATCTGCTGCGCTTCCGTCACCGGGACGCGCGGGTCGTTCTCGCCCTGGACCACCAGCATCGGCACGGCCATCCTGTCCACGTTGTTCAGGGGGCTGATCTTCTCCAGGTGCGCACGCATCTCCGGGTCGCGCTCGTCACCGTATTCCACGCGACGGAGATCGCGCCGATAGTCCTCCGTATTCTCCAGGAAGGTCACGAAGCTCGAGATGCCGACGATATCCACGGCGGCGTCCAGCCGGTCGCTGTAGTGAACGGCGCTCGCCAGCACCATGTAGCCGCCGTAGCTGCCACCGAATACCGCGACGCGCTCCTCGTCCAGGTCCGGCTGTGCAGCGATCCAGTCGAGCAGAGCGCCGATGTCACGGACCGAATCCTCGCGCCGGAAACCGTTGTCCATGGCGAGGTAGGATTTGCCGTAGCCCGCGGACCCGCGGACGTTCGGGACGACGACGGCGACCCCGAGCTTCGCGAGCCACATCTGGTACGTGCTGCTGAACGCGGGCCGGGCCTGGGACTCCGGCCCGCCGTGGATGGAGACGACGACGGGGAACGGTCCGTCCCCGTCCGGCCGGTACACCCAGGCCGGCACGCTCAGACCGTCGAAACTCTCGAAGCGAACGAGTTCCGGCTCCACGAAACGCTCGGTATCGAGCCCGCCGACCTCGCTGTATGTCCAGCGCGTCAGTTCACCATGTTCCAGGGGGTCCGCGCCCAGTGCGAGCACGAACGTGTCGCTCGGCGTCTTCGGCGTATTCAGCGTCATCGCCAGCCTGCGGCCGTCCGGACTGAAGCC
Source organism: Gammaproteobacteria bacterium (assembly GCA_037382365.1). Taxonomy (GTDB): domain Bacteria; phylum Pseudomonadota; class Gammaproteobacteria; order Steroidobacterales; family Woeseiaceae; genus Lentisalinibacter. The sequence goes on along the minus strand of JARRPZ010000222.1, from coordinate 1,429 downwards.
GAATGCGCCGACGAGGCCGGTCGGCAGCGCCTCGACAGCCCGGTAGCGACGGCTCTCGGGATCGAGGAGGTAGACCCGGCTCATCCCGTCCTCGTTCACCGAAAAGACCGCGCGTTTCCGGTCGTCGCTGAACGTCATGCCTTCCACGTCCCAGGGGATATCCGCGGTCACGATCACCGGTTCGGCGCCGGATTCGACCGGCTGCCAGGCAAGCTGCCTGAATTCACCATTGCGGTCCGTGATGAACCAGAAGCCTTCACCCGTGTGATCGAAACCGACGGGCCAGTTGCTGGACGCGGCGTCGCCGCCGCCGGCGATCAGCGCGGTGTCACCGTCCTCGACGTCGAGGAGATGGATACGCGAGTCCGCGATGCTCACGTAGTTCAGAATCAGCAGACGCTCGCCCTCCGCGTCGAAGTCGGCCGGACCCCACCAGGTACCGTCCGGCGCGGCCAGGATCATGCGAGCGGCCTCCGGCTCGTCGATCGACATGATCCAGACATCGTTCGAGGCGCCGTTGCGGCGGGTGCTCTGGAACGCGATCCGTTCGCCGCGGCGGTCCCACACCACGCCACCGTTACGGGATTCCCCGTCGGTCACCATGCGGCTCTCGGACGCCACGGGGTCGAACACGAAGAGCTGGGTGAATTCGTTGCCTCCCGCGTCCATGGCGAATACCAGACGGGAGCCGTCCGGCTGCCGCGACACCTGCGAGACGGGCTCGTCGAAGAACGTGAGTTGCCGCCGGGCACCGCCGGGCGCGTCGACACGGTGGATCTGTTCGACTTCACCGAACCGCGTCGAGACATACAGGCTCTCGCCATCCTCGGTCCAGGCAAGGACGCCCGCCGAGCGCACGTTCTGGTAGCGGTTCAGGTCGTCGACGATCGTCTGCGGGATGTCGGGGATGTCTTCCAGCACGAGCATGCCGTCGTTCAGGGTCCGGCGCTCGACATCGGCCGCCAGCGGGAGCGCCAGCGAGAGGCCCACACACAACGAGAGAAGAATCCGTGGTTTCCGCATGCCCTCTTCCTTGCCAGTGGAAATGAGCACGGAGCCTAGCGGCCACGTCCGACGGTGACAAGCCGGGTCGGTCGCCACGCTCCCCCGCGCTTGCGCGGCGCCCGCGGTCCTTTACAGTGCCGGGCAGGACGAGCACATTGAGGGACACCGAGAGGAGACCCGCATGAAGTATCGATTCGATCCCGAAGGCCAGCGACTGCCGATCAAACTGGATTCGACCTCCAACGCCGAATACGCACCGATTCCGCTGGAGGCACGTAATCGACGCGCGAACGCGCTCGCTCAGGAGAGCGCGACCGCCAACGCGAAGCGACTGGGAGTGCCGCGCCGCGCTTTCCTGATCGGGGCCGCCGGCGCCGCCACGTCGCTGCTCGCGATGAACCGGGCCAATGCCGAAGCCGGCAGG
>JARRPZ010000221.1:0-3199 GCA_037382365.1 Gammaproteobacteria bacterium | reverse complement strand
ACAAACGGGACATTGTTTTTGTTGAGGAAATTCATCCACTCCGCCCCAACGAACTCACGATCTGCCAGGAGGGTGCGGATGGAAGATGCCCCGAACAAGCGCAGATAGCGCTCCATGAGGTCAATGCGCTGAGCGGTTGCCGAATTGCCTGCATGGTCCAGAAGAACCCACATGAGTGGCACTCGAAAACGACGCGTGACGATGGCCAGGACCAGGATGTTCACATCGCGCGATCCGAGTTTCCAATTCGTCCGGTCCAGCGCCAGCAGTCTGGGACGGTTCAAATTCAGCATCTGTATGATCAGGCGCGCGGCGACGTCACCGTCGAGTTGCACGAACTGGAAGAAGCGCTGCAGGCGGCGGTAATTCGATTCATGTTTGGCGTCGCCTGGAAACTGGCTTGCCAGATGCGAGAGGTTAACCGTCCGGCAGTTTGCCAAGCCAACGAGCAGCACCGCCAGGGTTTCAAGCCGCGTCTTGCTCAGATGCCGTAATGGGGCTTTCGGCGATTCGGACAGGTTTCGCTTGTTTGTCATCGTGATGTGGAGTGCCGTTGCCCTTGGCACGCGTTGCGTGTCGATGAGGTCGTGCTGTGAGGCGCGCCCCACCTCTCTGTTCAGGAAGAAGGACAACGACATGGATCTGTTTATTGCTCTTGACGTCTCACTTGCAAGCACCGCGCTCTGTGCCCTGAATTCGCATGGCAAGGTGATGAAGGAGGCGAAGGTGGACAGCGAGCCAGAGGCGCTGATCGCGGCCTTGCGCGCGCTTCCAGGCAACGTCGTCGCCGTCGGTCTCGAGGCCGGCCCCCTCTCGCAGTGGCTGCATCTGCACATGAGCGCCGCCGGCTTCACTGTCGTGCTGCTGGAGACTCGACAGGTGAAGGGAGCGTTGAAGGCGATGCCGATCAAGACCGACCGTCGGGATGCGGAAGGGATCGCGCGGCTCCTGCAGATGGGGTGGTTCCGCCCGGTCCATTGCAAATCGGTGTCGGCGCAGGAAATACGGGCGGTGCTGACGTCGCGCAAATCGATCCAGCAGGCCATCATCACCCTCGAGCTGTCGCTGCGCGGCGTGCTGCGCAACTTCGGGCTGAAGATGGGCAGGATACCGAAGGGACGTTTTGAAGACCGGGTGCGTGAGCTGACCGGCGGCAATCCCATGCTGGAGGCGGCGGCTGGTCCGATCCTGACGGCGCGCGCGGCATTGCGCAGTGAATTGGCGAAACTGGAAAAACGGGTCAGAGATCACGCCAAATCCGACTCTGTCTGCCGTCTGATGATGACAATGCCCGGGGTTGGGGCAATCGTTGCGCTCACCGTCAAATCCGCGATCGATGATCCGGACCGGTTCCGTTCCTCAAAAGATGTCGGCCCCTGGGCCGGATTGACGCCGCGGCGTGAGCAATCCGGTGAGCGGGATATCATCGGCCAGATCACGCGGGCTGGAGATGTCGGCTTGCGCACCGCGCTCTACCAAGCCGCAACGGTGATGCTGAACTGTGGACGATCCAGCTGGCTGACCGCCTGGGCATTGCGTGTGGCTGGGCGGCGCGGGAAAAAGCGTGCGACGGTTGCCTTGGCCCGGCGCATCGGGGTGGTGCTGCACCGTATGTGGCGTGACGGCACCGAGTTCCGTTTCACGCGTGAAGAGGCGATGGCCGCGTCGGTGTAAGTGCTGACGGCCACCGAATACGCGCAACCTGCAAAAGGAGGAAAGGGCCGCGCAGATACGCGATGGCTCGCTGAGGTCCCAGCCGGGACGCGGTCCCCGATGATGTCGTGAGACGCCTCGCTGCCAGACACCTGCTGTCTGAGCGCGCTGCTCAGATAGGCACTCGGGACCCGCATTTGGACCAGGCATGATGTGGCAGCCACCGCGCTGACTACGGACGGAAGCATCATCCCGGTATGGGAAGCCCCTCGGCAAAGTCGCAAAAGCACGGCCTTGAGCGGAAAACACCGAACAAGCGGTGGGCTGGCCAGCGATCCGGTGCGTCCGCCGCTCCGATATGCAAGGTCTCCGCGCCGAACGCACCTCGCGTCGCCACCCCGTTATGCGCGTAGGGGACTGATTCATTGTTGGAAAAAGCGCTTGACAGAATACGCCCCATTACGGAAGGCCGAAATGCGGACGTGACGTTTCCAGCAGAGGGGCGAGAAGGCGTTCGAACATCGTGAAGATCCTTGTGGTAGAGAATCTTCAAAATCGAATCCAGATCGCCTCTCAACGCAACAGCGTCGTGTACTTTGGGCCGACAGGCAAGTGCCACACCAGTGAATTGTCATGGTTCAGACTTCTTTCACCTGTTTGTCGAATATGTTCGCTGCCCGACCCCAGACCCCGCCTGACAGATCGTTCAGGGTGAGCAGCGAAGGCAGCAACTGTGCCGCATAATCTTCGGAGCTTTCCACCGGCAGCAGCGAGGGTAGGTTATCGATCGCGGTGACATCCAGCACCGGCACATCCTGAACCCGCAGCGCCGGTTCATCCCATGTGGTGGTGCGGTCATAGACCTTGATCGGCGAATATGCGCTTTCCGGGTCGCAGGCGATATCGCCGATCACCGTCAGCCGGCGCGGCGCGGTTTTCGCGATGGCGGGCACGAAGACCGGCGTATCGGGACGCGCCAGGATGCAGTTCAGGAAAATATCATGGTCCAGAATCTCGGGGAATGGTCCGCCATGCTCGGTTTCGTCCATGTCCCACCTGGTGACCGGCATGTTCATCCTGGCGCAGAGATCCGCGGCGCCCGTGCCGACCCGGCCAAGCGCGCCGATCACCAGCGCCGTCGGGCGCCGTATGCCGAGCGCTTCGAGCGCGGAGACCAGTTCCTCTACCAAAGCCTCGGAACCCGGATATGTCGAAACCGGGCCGGCGATGGTTCTCTGTTGCTGTGCGATCCAGCATTTCAGCGCCACCGCTGCCCCGGCGAACCCGGCCCAGTATCCGAATGCGGCCACGCGCCGGCCGGTTTCGTCGACGAGATATTCCAGGTCATAAAGCGTGCCGCCACCTGCCTTGAAGCGCTTCAGCAGGATCTGCCCGGCGGGCTGCCCCTTGTAGGCATGGCCGAACATGATGTGGCGATGGGTCAGCGCCGTGCCGTCTTCGGGCAACTCCTTTAGGCCGAAAACGATCGCGTCCGCCGGCGCCTCGGGCCAGCTGTTCTCGGATGCGATGTCGCAGCCCACATCAC
>JARRPZ010000220.1:0-3535 GCA_037382365.1 Gammaproteobacteria bacterium | reverse complement strand
CGGCCCAGCATGGCGAGGAGGTGGCCAAGATGAGCATGTATTTCCGCACTGGCCGGTTCCAGTTCGAGCGCCCGGCGGAGGGACGCTTCCGCGGCCGTGAAGTCCCGGTCGTCGGACAGTTGCAGCTCGGCCACGGCGAGGTGGGCCGCCGCCAGTTGCGGATCCAGGGCCAGGGCGTCGTCCGCGGCATCGCGGGCTCTCCGGAAGCCCTCGGTCGCCGGGACGAGACCGTAGCGACTCAGCCAGACATAGGCTCTCGCCAGCGCTGCCCGAGGAGGGGCGAACTCCGCGTCCAGCGCGATCGCCTCCTCGAAGCAGGCGACGGCTTCCCGGTAACCCTCGGCGGTGTTTCTGCGGGCGGCATGACGACCCCGCAGCCAGGCGTGATACGCGGCGGCCGACGTGGCCGGTTCCCCCTCGACGCGGCGTCGTGTCGGGACGTTCAGCGCGGCCGCGACGCGGCGCGCGATCTCCTGGTGTACGGTCGGTGCGATCCCGTCACGGTGTTGCCAGCTCTCCGACCAGATCACCGCGTCCGCCGCGGCATCGACGAGTTCTGCGTAGACGCTGACGAGCCCGTCATGGCGTGAGACGACGCCCTCCACGACGTGATCGACACCGAGCCGCTCGGCCGCCTCCCGCACGTCGGCCGCGGAGTCGCGCAGGCGAAAGCAGGATCGCCGTGACGCCACGCGGAGCTCCGGGATGCCTGCCAGCGCCTGGAGGGTCTCCTCGGTGAGTCCGTCCGCGAGCCAGGCGTCCGCCTCGTCGCCGTTCTCGAGGCGGAACGGCAATACGGCCACCGACGCACGAGCCGGTGTCGGCGGCGTCTCCCACTCGAGCCCCGCCGGCGTGAGGCGGAAGAACCAGGACAGGATGAGTGCCAGCGGGAAGCACAGGACGATGAGGGCCAGCGTGAATCTTAGCGTCCAGTCCGGCAGGCTCAGCACGCCCGCCGCGATATCGGCGATCTGCAGCAGGCCCCAGCCGGCCACGGCATAGATGATCGCCATGCGGACGACCTTGCGCTCGCGCAATTCGGAGAGGAAGGACACGTCTCCTCCGCCAGCATCTTTCACGGACCAGCACAGGTCCGCGAAAAGCGTATGTCATGCACGGCCATTTCGCCTCCCTGGGCCGGGCCGCTCGAACTTCGAGTCAGGCGCTCCGGGACTCCTGGAGGGCAGCGATCAGTTTTTCCTGGGTCTGGTGGGGGACCCGCGCGTAGTGGCTGAATTCCATCGACAGCCGGCCCTCGCCACCGGACAGGGATTTCAGCCGCGAGTGATAGCCCTGGATCTCCTCGAGCGGTGCCTGGCCGGAAATCTCCATCCGGTTCTCGCCGAGTACCGCCGTGCCGCTGACGATGCCCCGCATGCCGGAGAGATCGCCGGTCACGGCGCCGACGCAATCCGCCGGTACCCGGAAGGTCACATTCACGATCGGTTCCATCACGACCGGCGAGGCCTTATCCACCGCATCCATGAATGCCTTCTTGCCGGCCTGGATGAAGGCGATCTCCTTGGAGTCGACGGAATGGTGTTTGCCGTCGTAGACCACCACCTTCACGTCCTGCATCGGATACCCGGCCACGGCGCCGGATTCCAGCACCTGCCGGACGCCCGTCTCGACGGCCGGGATGAACTGGGACGGGATGGAACCGCCGACGACGGCGCTCGCGAATTCGAAGCCCTGCCCGGGTTCGAGCGGCTCGATACGCAGGTAGACCTCGCCGAACTGGCCGGCGCCGCCGGTCTGCTTCTTGTGACGGTGGTGGCCTTCGGCGGGTGCGGTGATCGTCTCCCGGTAGGCGATCGACGGCGGCGCCGTCTCGACTTCGATGCCGTAACGGTCCTTGATCTCCTCGAGAACCGTGCGCAGATGCAGGTCGCCGAGGCCGTTCAGCACGATCTCGTTCAGGGCCGGAACGTGTTCGAGGCTGAGCGAGGGGTCTTCCGCCTCCACGGCGTGCAGAGCGTCCGAGATCTTCTGCACGTCGGCATCGTCGGAGAGCTTTATCGCGAGCCCGAACATGGGTTTCGCGATCCGCGCCGATTTCAGGTGATAGTGGTCCTCGTCGTGGGAGTCGTGGAGCACGGCGTCGTAGTAGGCCTCTTCCACTCTCGGGATGGCACAGATATCGCCGGGGATACCCTGGTTCGCCTTGACGTGTTCGGCGCCGTTCAGCTTCAGGAGCTGACTCACCTTTATAGGCTTCCGCGCGTCACCCACGAAGAGCTGCATGCCGGGACGGATCGTGCCCTGATGGATGCGGAAGACGCCGAGCCGTCCCTTGAACGGATCGATGTTCACCATGAAGACGTGAGCGAGCACGTGGGCGTCCGGATCCGGTTTCGTCCTGACCTCGGTCGCCTCGTCTCCCTCCCCCTTCAGGAACACCGGCGGATTCGCCTCGGTGGGATTGGGCATCAGCCGCTCGAAGATCCTCAGCAGTTGCCGGACACCGGCCCCCGTCCGGGCCGAGACGAAGCACACGGGTATCAGGTGGCCCTCACGGAGGGCTTTCTCGAACGGGTCGTGGAGCTGTTCCGGCGCGAGTTCCTGGCCCTGCTCGAGGTAGACCTCCATGAGTTCCTCGTCCAGCTCGACGACCTGGTCGATGATCTTCTCATGGGCGCTGGCGACGTCGCTGAACGCGGTCTCGTCCCCCTCGAGCTGGAAGAAGCAGTCGACGACACCGTCGCCCGCGGCGCTCGGCAGATTGATCGGCAGGCACTCGCTGCCGAACGCGGACTGGATCTCCTCCAGGATGCGACCGTGGTTCACGCCCTCGGCATCGATCTTGTTGACTACGATCATGCGGCAGAGCCGTTGTCTCGCGGCTGCTTCCATCATGCGCCGCGCCGTGATGTCCACGCCATTCTGCGCGTCCACCACGACGGCGGCGGTCTCCACCGCAGGCAGGACGGCCAGCGCACGGCCGAAGAAATCCGGGTATCCCGGTGTGTCGATGACGTTCACGTGTATGCCTTCGTGATCGAGATGGCACACGGCGGGATGCAGCCACACGCCTGGATCGCACCGCCGGCCTTCAGCAGGGCCTCGACGAGCGTGGTCTTGCCCGCGTTGCTCGGGCCCGCCAGGCAAACGTTACGGATGTCAGCGGTCTGATACGCCATGGATGCCTCCCTTGAAGAGTCCTGTATATCTGTTTCGAGGAGATGTCTGGAGCGATAGCTTACTCCGTGGCCCGGTGTCGCCGTATCCGGGCAATTACGACCTCTCCAGTGCCTGCTATCCTGCTGATTTGCATGACGGATCGGCTCGCCTACGGCCATCGGCGGTTTGCACGATCGCCACGATCCGGTATGGTTGACCGGATGACTAACAGGAAACAAGGGTCGGCAGAACAGACGCCGGACTACCAGCAGCCGTTCGAGTTCGTCGAACTCGAACAGGTGGAGGCACCGGACGGCACCGACGACGGACGCTGGTACCGCTACGTGATCAGCCAGGGCGAACAGTCCATCGTCGGTCATCGTCGCGGCACCAAGAAGAAGGTCCGCGCCGCCGT
>JARRPZ010000219.1:0-3210 GCA_037382365.1 Gammaproteobacteria bacterium | reverse complement strand
ACTTCTGACGTCCCTTCGACGCCGCGCGCCGGGATGATGGTGACGGTCCTTCTCTCGTTGCTCCTGCTGTTCGTCTGCGCATTCTTCAGCGCCGCTGAGAGCGCCCTGGTCAGCGTCCGGCGGGAGCGACTCGCCGAGCTGGCGGAGCAGGGTGACGCAGGGGCGAAGCGAGCCGGCCACGCGAGACAGCACCTGGATCGTTACCTTCGCGGAGCGCGGATGGGGATCGTCCTCGCCGTGCTCGCATTCGGCGCCGTGGCCGTACCGCGGTTGTCCGCGGCGATCGATTCCGGATTGCAGTCTCTCGGATTGCCCGGAGTATTGACCGCTCCGGTCGCGGTGTTCGTCTCCCTGTTCCTGCTCTTCGAGGTCGTCGTTCTCCTGGGGCTTGCGTTGCCCCGTTCTTTCGCGCTCCGCGAGCCGGAGCGGGTCAGTCGTGCGACGGCCGGCCCGCTCGACCTTTTCTGCAGGTTCGTGTCGCCATTCATGAGCGTATTCGATCGACTGGGTCGGGGGAGCGGCAGACCCGAGGACACCGGACGTGACTGGCCCAGTCCCGACGAGATCGAGGCGCTGCGGAGGGGGACGCGCAACGAGGGCGGCGTCGAGCGGGACGAGGAGGCGATGATTCATGGTGTGTTCGAACTGCCGAACACGGTCGCGCGGGAAGTGATGACCCCGCGTCCGGACATCGTGGCCTTCTCGCGCGAAGCGGGACTCGACGAGGTCCTCGCCGTGGCGGCGGAGTCAGGGTTCAGTCGATTTCCGGTGTTCGGCAGCTCGATCGACGATGTCCTCGGGGTCGTCCTGGTCAAAGACCTGTTGCCCTGGGTCCGAGCCGACGAGAGCGCCGGAGACGAAGCGGCGGATCCCGCGGCCGGGCCGGACTCTGAGAGAGCAGAGTCGAACTTGAGGGAATTTCGGCTGGATCGAGTGATCCGGGAGCCGTTCTTCGTACCTGACACCAAGCGGGTGGATGACCTCCTCGCGGAGTTCCGGGCTCAAAAGGTCCACATGGCCGTGGTCGTCGACGAGTTCGGGGGGACGGACGGTGTCGTGACCCTGGAAGATCTCGTGGAGGAGATCGTGGGCGACATCTTCGACGAGCACGACGTGGCCGAAGAGGAGATCGCGCGGCTTCCCGACGGTCGTATTCTGCTCGACGGAGGTGCGGACCTGGAGGATGTCGTGGATGCGTTCGACCTCGAGGGAGTAGGCGATCTGGAAGAATTCGATACGGTCGCCGGCTATGCGATCGGGCGCCTGGGCCGAATCCCGGCCGTCGGAGAGACCGTTCCGATCGGCGATGCGGAGCTGGAGGTTCTCGAAACGCAGGAGCAGCGGGTGACGCGACTCGAGCTCCGGGTCCGGCGGCCGTCGACTGCCGCCGATTCCGATGAGCGTGCGAACGGAGACGAGAGCCAGGAGCGCACATGAGCCTGGAGTTCTGGGGGCCGGACGACTACGACCGTCACGCCCAGACGCACTACGAAGCGGGCGACCTGGACACGGCTGTCCGGCTCCTTCGGGAGGGAGTGGCCATCTATCCCGAGGTCGCCGAGCTTCGCGTTTCGCTGGGGTACGCCGAACTCGCGAGGGAGGAGTACGCCTGGGGCCGGCGCGCCTTCGAAGGCGCACTGCGCATCGAGCCGGACCACGAAGACGCACTCGTCGGCAACGGGGAGGCGCTCGTCAAGCTCGGTGAACGCGGCCGAGGATTCCGAGCCTTCGACCGGGTGGTGGAACTCGGGTTCTCGGACGATGCCGATCTGATGGTCTCGATCGGGCGGATTCTCCTGCGCGAAGGACTGTTCGAAAGAGCCGAGAAGTTCCTCCGGCTCGCGGTCGCGGCGGACCCGGAACGCACCGATGCGCCGACCGATCTCGGTTCGGTGCTCCAGCAGCTCGGAAGGGAGGAGGAGGCCGCCGCCTGCTTCGAAACCGCGGTCGACAGGGATCCCCGGAACCACGACGCCCGCGTTCTGCACGCGAACCTGATGTACGAACAGGGGGATCGCCGGGGGGCGCTCGCACGTTTCCGGCAGGTGCCACCCGAGGCTCTGTGGGACACGCTGACCATCTGGCGGATCGTGGAGCTGGAGCGCGCCTGCGATACCGAGTCCGCCGAGTCCTCCATCGCGCCCTACCTCTCCCGACTGGAAGATCTGCTGGGTGAAGTTCGCCCGGAGGACCGGTTGATCGAGGAGCTGATTTCGGATCTCGTGGAACCGGATGCGCAGCCGATCGGGCAGATGGACATGTTCCGTCCGGGCGCCGAACGCGGTGTCATGTCAACGGACGAATCGGGGCAGGACTGGGCGGGCATCGTCCGGGCGATGTGTCTGAGCTCCGCGCAGCCCGAGCGAACGGTCCGACAGTACATGCAAGACACGGCAGATCGCATCCGCGCGCTCACCGGAATCCGGATTCCCCACGATGATCCGGAGGCATTCCTGAAAGCCTCGGCGACGGCGGGCGTGCTTTACATTGCAGACTGAAGGTCCGCACCGGGACGCACAGGTCCGGACCCCAGGTCGCCTGTTCGACAGCGAGGACGAAGAACGATGAACCACGTGCCGGCCCTGACCGCCCTGATTCTGCGAAGACTGTCCCGCGAAGGCCTGACACCGGACGCTCCGATCGCCGTCGCGGAACTCCATCGGAGGCTGGTTCCCTACGCACTATGCCGGGAAGCCCTCGGCCTGACGACGAAGGCCGAGTACGACCTGGCGCTGCTGCGGCTCCTGAACGACGAACAGGTCACGGTGGAAGAGAAAGCGCTGCGGGATGCGGTGCGCCGGGAGCTGGATTCGCCCGAACCCGGCCTCGCGATTCTGCAGCGATTCGCGGCATCGGAGATCCGCGTCCGCGGGCCGGATTCGATCGTGAGCGAAGAGTCTCGCGCCGACGGGCCTGCGGCCCCGAAAGCCCCCCCTCGCGTCGATCTGGAGACGGAGCGGATGCCGCAAGACCGGATTCGGGGGCTCGACGATCAGGAATTCCTGCCCGAGACGGGGCCGCCGCCGTTCCCGGGATCCGTTCCGGATCCTGACGCGACCCGGGGTCCGGAAGGTGTAAGCGACCGCGGTCCGGAGAAGCCGGCTGGGCCCGGGCCGAACCATTGCCATTCCTGCCAGGGGAAATTGCCCGAGCGAGCCGGTCTTCGATTCTGCCCGAGTTGCGGAGCAGATCAGGATCGGTGGCCCTGTC
>JARRPZ010000218.1:0-3221 GCA_037382365.1 Gammaproteobacteria bacterium | reverse complement strand
CCCGTGTCCGGCGCGGTACTGGCGGGCAGTTTCGGCGGAGGTCTGCAGGTGATCGATGTGGACGCAGGCAGTGCCGGCGACCTGCCTTCCATCGATCCCGCACTGAAGACAGCCGGCGTGCTCGACATCGTCCGGCATGACGACGGCACCCTCTTCGTCGGTACCGACGAGGGACTGTACGAACTAGCCGCCGACGGTAGCCTGCGCGAGCACTACGAACACGATCCGAACGATGAGTTGTCCATCGGCGAAGGCTACATCACGAGCCTGCTGCTCACCGATGACTCGACCCTCTGGGTGGGCGCTGGCGGCAGCGGACTCTTTCGGCTGAACCTCCCCGATCGCATGATCACCGGCTACGGGCACGCGAGCGACGACCCTGCATCGTTGAGTGGCAACTACGTCACAAGCCTTCTGGCCGACGGGCGTGATCGCCTTTGGGTGGGAACGCGCTCGAACGGCCTGAACGTCTGCGAACGCCGCACGATGCGCTGCCGACGGTTCTCGAGCGATCCTGACGCGGAGGTGAGCCTCGGACACTTCCATGTCACCGCACTGTTCCGGGATAGCCGCGAACGTCTGTGGGTGGCGACCGACGGCGGCGGTCTGCATCAGGTGATGTTCGACGGGGGCGGCGATGCGGTCACCGGGCTCCGGCGCTGGACCGAGAAGGACGGCCTTCTGAGCGACAGCGTCATGGCCGTCCAGGAGGACAGCAACGGGAGCCTCTGGCTGAGTTCCCGGCACGGGCTGACCCGCCTGGATCCGGATCAGGCACGCGTCGTGAATTACGTCGAGGCAGGTGGACTACCGGTCGACCACTTCAACGTCGGTGCCGCCGACCACGACGCCGACTTCCTGTATTTCGGCAGCGTGCGCGGCCTCCTCGTCATCCCCCGGGGGACCCCGTTCGTATCCCGCGCACCGTCACCCGTCCGCATCACGGACGTCGAGACCATCGGAGCCGGGCAGCCGCATGCGGCGACGGGATGGGTACCCGACACCTACCGCAGCAACTACGGCGACATGCTCGCCGTGGGTTTCGCCACACTCGACTACGCCGAGGTGCCCCACGAATACCGCTTCCGCCTCAACGACGACGAAGACTGGTCGGCGCTGGGGGGGCGGAACGAGGTGACGCTGCTGAAACTCTCCCCCGGGACCTACCGTCTGACGGCCCGCGGCCGGGACATCTTCGGCAACTGGGGCATCTCGGAGCCACTCACCATCGAGATCGTGCCGCCGTTCTGGCGATCGACGGCATTCCGGCTGCTCGTCCTGACACTGCTGGTCATCGCGGCTTTCGCCGCCCACTGGCTGCGTACACGCCGGCTGCAACTCCGGGCACTGGAGATCGAACGCCTGAGCGCACAGCGGGAAGCCGCCCTCGAGAAAGCGCTCGGCGACAAGTCCGAACTCGCCGGACTTACACCGCGGCAGAAGGAAGTGCTGCAGCTGATCGCCGAAGGGTACTCCACACGCGAGATCGCCGAGCGCCTGGACGTCAGTATCAAGACGGTGGAAACGCACCGCGCCAACCTGATGGAGCGCATGGACATCCGTGACGTACCCGGACTCGTACGCCTGGCGATCAGAGCAGGCCTGGTTTCACCGAACGACTAGCGAATTCCTGCCCGTACTTATCGGGACCTTAAGCTACTGTTTATTAGACTTTTATTACCCTCTCTAGGGGATTCCCTGAGGCCTTTTTTCGCCAATTCAGGTGCTTCCCGATTGTCTGTCCGCCTCAGATCGTTAGGGTGCGGCACGGTATTTCGGTATTTCCGATACCGACAACAACCAACAGCCAAGAGGGGAAATCATGTTAGAGCGAAGAGTATTTCGTGCGGCACTCCTCGGCGCTGTGATTCTGGTATTCGTCCTGGCCTCCGGCATCGCCTCGAGTGCGAAGCTGCAGGGCCAGAACCTGACCCAGCTGATCGCAGAGTCCGAGAGCATCATCGCCGGCACCGTTAAGGAAGTGTATGACGGGATCGACAGCAACGGCATCCCGTTCACCCAGGTCACGATCGCCGTCAGGAGCGTTGCCAAAGGCCGTGCGATAGAGAAACAGGATTACACGTTTCGCCAGTTCGGCCTCCTGAAGCCGCGCACCATGGAAAACGGCCACAAGCTTCTGGCCGTGGCACCGGAGGGCTTCGCCCGGTGGCGCGAGGGGGAGACGGTCGTCGCCTTCATGTACAAGCCGGCGTCCCGCACCGGACTGCAGACCACGGCGGGCATGGCGCAGGGCAAGCTGACCCTGGTCAACGGCGGACTCATCAACGAATTCAACAACTCCGGCCTGTTCGAAGGCGTGGAGATCAACGAGAGCCTCCTGAGCGACGATCAGCAGAATATGCTGACCACGCCCGGGGCCGTCGATGCGCAGGCCTTCATGGACCTCGTTTCACGGGCCGTCACGGAACGCTGGATCGAAAACGGGGAGATGCGCTAATGAAAACGAAGATAAGCACTCTCGCACTGGCACTCACGGTCGCGGGCGCGACGGCCCAGGCGGCCGGCCCCCTGTACACGACGGACACCAATCCGCCGGAGCCGCTCAGGTGGGACACCAGCAACGGACCGATTCCCGTCTACACCGACGGCGGCGAGGCCTTCACCTTCGATTACGACGGTGTCACGCCGTTCATCACGATCGACCGCGCCAACGAGATCACGCAGTTCGCCTTCGATCAGTGGAACGGCATCGAGACGTCCACCTTCGAAGCCAGGATCGCCGGCACTTTCGCGGATAAGGGCCTGCCCGCCGACATCACGGGCGCCAACGCCGAGGAAGTCTATTTCGTGGAGAACGGATACGGCTTCTGGGTCAACTACGACACCGACGGCAGCATCCTCGAGGACTTCTTCGGTGTTCCCCGTACCGCCGTGCTCGGTATCGCGTTCCCGGAATTCTCTGACGGAAACGGGCAGATCATCGAAGCGACGGCCGTGATCAACGGCTGGAACGTGTACGACGACGATATCGGCGGCAAGCGTATCGCCGGCGTCTTCACCCACGAATTCGGCCATGCCATCAACCTGTCCCACTCCCAGGTGAACGGCCCGATCGCCTACAGCAGCTATACCTACTCACCGGAATACCCGGGCGTGGCCGGCTGCGGCGTCGAGCCCGTCTACCGCTGGAATTATCCGGCCTACCTGGGTCTCGACGTGGCCGATCCGTACGACATCGAGACCATGTATCCGTTCATCGA
>JARRPZ010000217.1:0-4628 GCA_037382365.1 Gammaproteobacteria bacterium | reverse complement strand
TCTTCCGGGCTCAGCGCATTAATGAAACCGGCATCGAAGGACCAGCCGGAATGCACGTGCTGATCGCCCCACAACGGCCTCGACGGAAAAGTGCGGTTGGCGTAGGGGGAAAAGCTACGCGGGCCGAGCCGCTTCGTCTCGCGAATGGCGGCAGGGTCGATTACAACCCCAAAGCTCTGTGCGGTCTCGGCGGAATGTTCGGCCTTCTGCGCTAACGCCGTCTGTAGACCGACGCCTGCCAACGAAGCTGTCGCAATGCTCGATACAATCCACTTCCTGATCATCTGTTCTACCTAAGTTGTTGTTCGTGATGAATATTGTGTTATTCGATGGTAGCCGTAACGACAGATACCAGAACGGATATTGAAATACAATCTCCGGACGTCCGTCAGACTTCGATTTCCATAACCCCTGTCGGGGACTTCATCGACGAATTACTCTGAGAATCCGGCGATACCGTGCGTGTACGCCATACACTCGACGTGTCCGATCAGCGAGCATGGAAGCCACTACCATACGTTGTTTAGAATGCTGATGGCAGCTCTGCCTCCAGATACAGATACAAGGACATCCGCATGCGAATCTGGTTTGTTGTTTTCTTTAGTTCCCTGCTGCTTCTGGGATGCGGGCAAGAGGAAGCCGCGGCTCCTGCAGAGACTGTTCAGCCGGAACAGAGCGCCGCGGACACGATCTATTCCGGTGGTCCGATTCTGACAATTGATGACGCGCAGCCGACCGCCGAGGCCGTCGCCGTGAAGGACGGACGCATCCTCTTTGTGGGATCGCTTGACGAGGCGAAGGCCTTCGACGGTGAGGGCACGGAATCGTTCGACCTCGCCGGCCGTACGATGGTGCCGGGCTTTGTGGACAGCCACGGCCACGTCGTCATGGGCGGACTGCAGGCACTATCGGCAAATCTGCTCGCACCCCCCGACGGCGAGGTGACCGACATTGCCAGCCTAAAGGCGACTTTAGCCGCCTGGGCCGAGGCGAACTCGGAGGTCGTCGACAAGGCGAACATGATTATCGGTTTCGGGTACGACAATGCCCAGCTTGCCGAAGTCCGGCACCCGACTCGCCAGGACCTCGATGAAGTTTCGGCCGATATCCCCATCGTGCTGGTTCACCAGTCCGGCCACATCGGCGTCGCAAACTCGGCTGCGCTCGAGCGGGCGGGTATCGATGCGTCCTCCGAAGCGCCTCCGGGTGGCATCATTCGCAAGGACGAAAATGGCGAACCAAACGGTGTGCTCGAGGAATACGCATTCTTTGCCGTACTGGTTCCGCTGATCGGCGAACTCGGGCAGGAGGGCCTCGAAGCCTTCTCCCGGGCAGGCGCTGAGCTGTGGGCAAGCTACGGCTATACGACGGCGCAGGATGGGAGATCTTCGGGCGGGCTAGTCGAGGTGCTGAAGTCACTGGCCGCCGCCGGCGAGATTCCGATCGATATAGTTGCCTATCCCGACGTGCTGGAGGCCCGCGACTACATCGCCGCGAACGTGTCAAGGACATATACCGACGGGATCCGTGTAGGCGGCTGCAAACTGACTATCGACGGGTCGCCACAGGGATTCACCGCGCTGAGGGACAGGCCATATTATGATCCGGTCGGCGACTATCCTCCCGATTATGCCGGCTATTCAGCCATTGATATGGACCAGACGCAGGAAGCAGTGAGCTGGTGCTACGAAAACGGCATCCAGATCATTACGCATGCGAACGGCGAGGGCGCCTCCGACATGCTGATCGAAGCCATAAAGAACGCGCAGGCCGAGTTCGGTACGCCCGACATACGACCGGTCCTGATTCATGGCCAGTTTCTGCGCGAGGACCAGGTCGATAGCTATAAGGAACTCGGCGTGTTCCTGTCGCTCTTTCCGATGCACACGTTTTACTGGGGCGACTGGCATCGGGACCACACGGTAGGACCGGAGCTTGCCCAGAACATCTCGCCGACCGGTTGGGCCCGGGAGCGCGACATGATGTTCGGCTCGCATCATGATGCGCCGGTCGCCTTCCCGGACAGCATGCGGATTTTGTCCGCCACCGTGACTCGGCGCACCCGCTCGGGTGACATCCTGGGCCCCGACCAGCGCGTGGATGTCATGACGGCCCTGAAGGCGATGACGATCTGGCCCGCCTGGCAGCATTTCGAGGAGAACGACAAGGGCTCCATTGAACGCGGCAAGCTTGCCGATTTTGTGGTCCTGTCGGACAACCCGGTGACCGTCGATCCAGGCAAGCTTGCCGAGCTCCAGGTGCGGGTCACGATCAAGGATGACGAGGTCATTTTTGATGCAGACACGGCACGGCAAAGTGCGCGCGCCGGGGCGCCATTCGCGTCGAATCCCGCGGCTGCGCACGAATTGCTAGTGGCGCTTTACGAAGGACTCGAGCGCCCTCCGGCAATCGCTCAATGAGGGCGCCGCACGGACACGGGAGATAGCCAATCCGGGATCGCAACGAACCAAAGACAAATGGTTGGGCTGGCAGCCGAATTGCACGGGTCGGCCGGAGTGCGCGCTCCTGATATGAAGCCGGTCATGCCCCAAGGGGGAGACATGCGTGGATCGTACTTCACAGGTGTCTTGATGGCCGTCTTCCTGTGGGTCCCGGCGTTCGCGCCGATCGCCTTCGCCGAAGACGCGCCCGACGTTACGAACATCGGCATTGTCCTTTACACAGAAATTCGTGCGCCGGGGACTCTGAATGCAAGGTGGATGTTCACCGAGAGGAATTCGACCTCGTCATTGAGAAGACTGGCGACGTCTACAAGGTGCTGTGGCTGATCGACGGCACGGTAAGGGCGATTGGC
Organism: Gammaproteobacteria bacterium; assembly: GCA_037382365.1. Taxonomy (GTDB): domain Bacteria; phylum Pseudomonadota; class Gammaproteobacteria; order Steroidobacterales; family Woeseiaceae; genus Lentisalinibacter. The sequence goes on along the minus strand of JARRPZ010000217.1, from coordinate 1,813 downwards.
GTCGGCATGGAGGTCGAGAACGGCCTGGTCGGCGGCATCAAGCGGACAGCGCCAGCGGCAGCCTATTTACATCGCCCCCGAACCATCTCAGCTTGCCGGCAAGTGCGGCCACCTCTCCGACGAATACGACGGCCGGCGGCTGGACCTGGTAGCGGTGTGCCAGATCAGTCAATTCGCCAAGGGTTCCCTGAATCACCCGCTGCCGCGGCGTACTGCCTTTCTCGACCAGCGCCACGGGCGTGCTCGCCGCCCGGCCGTGCTCGAGCAACCGCGAGCGGATGGCATCGAGGCGCCCGACCCCCATGTAGAAGGCGAGAGTCTGGCGGTCGCGCGCGAGCGAGGCCCAGTCGAGCCGATCGATGGAGTCCCTGCCGTGGGCCGTAATCAGCACCACGGACTGGGACTGCTCCCGGTGCGTGAGCGGGATGCCGGCGTAGGCTCCTCACGCAGTGACCGCCGGGCGTCTTGCCCACGGGTATGCGCTCGGCATCCCTGCGGGTCAGTTCGAGGATCTCCTGCGCGACCAGCCGGTCGTAAAGGACGACGTCCGCCTGCTGCGCCACCTGCAGGGCGCGCAGTGTCAGCAGTCCCGGGTCCCCCGGTCCCGCGCCGACGAGCCAGGCGATTCCTCTCGCTGACGCGTCGTCGCCGCCGGCCGCCGCCGCCGAAGACAGTGTGTCACCGAGCGCCTCTTCGGCTTCGTACGCCCGGCCGGCGAGCGCCGCGTCCGCGACGGGTCCCGAGAACACCTGCTCCCAGAAGCGGCGCCTCGTGGCGCCTTCTCGCAGGCGTTTCGACACGCTTGTCCGCCATCGCCCGGCCAGCGTGGCCAGGGCACCGAGCCTCGCCGGCAGCAATGTCTCGAGTTGCTCCCGCAGGCGCCTGACAAGTACCGGCGCGGTCCCTGCTGAGGAGATCGCCACCATGACGGGCGATCGATCGACTATCGCCGGCATGATGAAGTGACAGGCTTCCGGATCGTCCACCACGTTGCAGAGGATGCCGCGCCCGTCGGCGAGTTCCGCCACCCAGCGATTGAGCGGCCGATCGGAAGAGGCGGCGATGACCAGACGCTGACCGTCCAGATGGGCGGGGTCGAAGCCGGCAGCGACATGGTCGAGTGTGCCCGCCCGGGCCGCAGCCTCCAGCTCGGGGGCCAGCTCCGGCGCCACCACCGTTACGCGGGCACCGGACGCCGACAGCAGGCGGTGCTTGCGGACGGCCGTCGCGCCGCCACCGACGATCAGGCACGGTATGCCGTTCAATTTCAGGAAGACTGGCAGGTAGTCCATCGTTCGCTCGGCACTTTCGACCACCGTGACTATAGGCACCGGAGCGCCGGCATTGAAATAATGAAAGCGTCTGGCGCCATGCCGAGGCGATATAACGCGAGCACGGCGCAGTCCGTATCATTGACGGGGCAGAGGGACGGCCCCCGATGCGATTGCGACCGGGACAGACTATGACACTGCGACAGCTGCGCTATCTGCTGGCCATCGTCGACAACGGCCTCAACATCACCGCCGCGTCGGAAAAACTCTTCACGTCGCAACCCGGCGTGAGCAAGCAGATTCTGCTGCTGGAAGAGGAACTGGACCTGCGCCTGTTCGAACGCAAGGGCCGCAGCCTCGCCAGTGTCACGCCGGCGGGCCAGGAGGTCGTGACGCGCGCCCGGCGCATCCTCCAGGAGATCGAAAACATCCGTACGCTCGCACTGAATACCCGGCACGAGGCCGAGGGTACGCACGCGATCGGCACGACACACACGCAGGCGCGCTACGTGCTGCCCGAAGTGGTCGCCGGGTTCCGCGAC
>JARRPZ010000216.1:0-3286 GCA_037382365.1 Gammaproteobacteria bacterium | reverse complement strand
GGCCAATGGCAGGAGCGAGCTGCTCGTGCAGAGGGCGATCCGCGACTTGAATCACTGCGGATTCACCGGTGAGGAGCTGGCGACCGCATTCCTGGACCTCGTCAGCTGGGTGGAGACGGGAGCGAAGCCGGCCGGTGACGACGTACTCGATCCGGCGGTCGTCGCGGATCCCGACTACGGCTGCGCGTTCACGTCCGAAGACCGTTCGGTGCCGGCGGGCCACCCGCCGATCGCGGCCTGCCCCGCACCCTGAGATTCGTTCGTCGGGGAATCAGGCCCGCCGACATCCGATGTCGGCGGGCCATCTGCCGTGCGCGGCGCCCGGTACGCTCAGGAGGCGCGAGGGTGTATCCAGCGCGGCAGGAAGGTGTATGGGTCCGGCTTCTTCGTCTCGTCCCATTCGACGCCCTCCGCCGCCAGGCGCTCCTGCAGCTCACCGGAGCGGAATGCATCGAACGTCTCGCTGCAGCCGCCGATGAATTCACCGCCCACGAATACCTGGGGGATCGTCTTCATGCCGGTACGGGCGCCCAGCGCCGCGCGGATCTTGCCCCCGCGGTCGTCCTCCTGCCATTCGACCGAATCCAGGTCGATACTCCGGTAGGGTATGCCGCAGTGCGCGAAGAATTTGCGCAGCGACCAGCAGAACTCACACCATTCGAGTGCGAACATCAGGACCGGTTCGTCGGCGATGAAGCGCTCGACCGAGGCTGCCGCCCCGGCTTCGATCTCCGGTTCTTCCAGGGGTGGTGCCGGCGGAGGCGAAACCGCGTCGAAGCGACAGGACGGCGTCGAGCGCGATATCGCCTCCTCCTCGTCATTCATCTCGACACCGACCTCGTCGAAGAGGGGCGTCGACATGTAGCGCTCGCCGGTATCCGGCAGCATGCAGAGAATGACACTGCCGGCCGGGGCGGTCTCCGCCAGCTTCAGGGCGCCGGCCAGCGTCGCGCCGCCGGACGTGCCCGCGAAGATGCCTTCCAGCCGCGCGAGATCGCGGGCACAGCGCAACGCATCATCGCCGGCAACCGGTACGATGTCGTCGATGAGCCCCGCATCGACCGCCGACTCCGTCAATCTCGGCACGAAATCCGGGGACCAGCCCTGAACGAGATGGGGCCGGAAGAGGGGGTGGCTTTCCGCCGGAGCACCGTCGTCCGTGCGCCGTTGAGGTATGCCGCTCGCGAGCATGGGGGCGTTGTCCGGCTCGCAGACCACGATGCGGGTCTGCGGGCGTTCCTCAGCGAGGACTCGTGCCACGCCGGCCAGCGTGCCGCCGGTGCCACAGCCCGTCACCCAGTAATCCAGGCGCTCACCCTCGAAGTCCCGCAGGATCTCTTGCGCCGTAGTCTCACTGTGTGCCCGGGCATTGGCCTCGTTCTCGAATTGCCTGCAGAGGAACCAGCCGTGCTCCTCGGCCAGCTCCGTCGCCTTCGCGAGCATGCCGGTGCCTTTCTCCGATGCGGGCGTCAGCACGACCTTCGCGCCGAGGAAGCGCAGCAGTCGCCTGCGCTCGACGCTGAAATTCTCGGCCATGGTGACGACCAGCGGATAGCCTTTTCTGGCGCATACCATCGCGAGGCCGATACCCGTATTGCCGCTGGTCGCCTCCACGACCGTCTGGCCCGGCCTGAGTTCTCCCCGCTGCTCCGCGTCCTCGATCACGGCCAGCGCCATGCGGTCCTTCACCGAGCCGAGCGGATTGAAAGCCTCCACCTTGACCCATATTTCCGCGCCTTCCGGCGCCATCCGGCCGAGTTTAACGACCGGTGTGTTGCCTATCGTCCCGAGAATACTGTCGTATCGCTGTTTCATGCTGCCTTACTCCCCTCGCTACTCAGTAGACCTGCAGGAACACCCACATGTTCAGTGCGAGGATGCTGCAGCCGCATATCATCGCCAGGATAGTCGTCGGTGTATCCAGTTCTTCGTGTCTGTTTTTCTGGTTGGCCATGGTCTCGTCCTCTGTTGTGGTGAACCATGGGGCCAGATTAGGGGGCGAGCGTAACGACAGGATTTCCGTCAGCAGCCGGTTTGTTGCCGCTTTGTATCAGCTTTGCGGGATGTGATCGCGCAGCAATTGGTAGATCCGATCCTGGTCGACGGGTTTGCGGAGCACTTCCAGCACCCCGGCTGCGCGGAGCCGCCCTTCCTGCAGATCCTCGGCAAAACCCGTGTAGATCGCCACAGGGAACGGCTGCTCGCGGAGCTTCACTCGTTCGGCGAGTTCGAGGCCCGTCATGCCCGCCATGGACTGGTCGAACAGTCCGAAATGGGGGTCGCAGCCGCTCTCGATCGCATGCAGTGCAGCCAGCGGATCGCGATAGGCGGTGACCTTCAGACCCCAGCTTTGCAGCCGGTCCACCATGAATTCGCGAACGCCGTCCTGGTCCTCCACCAACAGCACGTGTCCGTGCAGTTGTCCGGATTCGAGATCGGCGACGACCTCCGCCCCATCCTCGTCCGACACGACACCCCGGAGTGCCGGCAGCAGCACCCGCAGGCAGGCACCACCGCTGCGGGCCTTCTCCACGAGTATATGTCCGCCGTGTTCATGCACGATCCCGTGCACCATCGCGAGCCCCATGCCCGAACCCCGACCGCTCGCCTTCGTCGAGAAAAACGGTTCGAACAATCGATCGAGCAGCTGCTCGTCTATGCCGGGACCTTCGTCGCTGACCGACAACTCGACGAACTCACCCTTGACCGGATGTCGGCACGAGGCGCAGATCACGTCGTCCGTTACCGTTTCCGACACGGACACCGTGATCTCCCCGACCCCGTCCATCGCGTCGCGCGCATTGATACAGAGGTTCATGATGATCTGCTCTATCTGCACGGGATCGATACGGACCGGCACGGTGCCGCCGGGGAGTCGCGGCAGGAAATGAACGGTGCTCGGGATCGTCGAACTCATCAGCTCCAGTGCTTCGGCGACGACTGGCTCCAGTGAAGAAGCGCGCGGACGGCTCTTCTGGCCGCGACTGAAAGTCAGCATCTGCTGGATCAGAACCCGCGCCTTGTCCGCGGATCGATTGGCACGCTCCAGGTAGCGGACCATCGTGTCGTCCTCACCCTGCGTCGCGCGGTCTATGGCCATGGACAGGTATCCCATGATGCTCGTGAGAATGTTATTGAAGTCGTGCGCCACACCGCCGGTCAGGTGGCCGAGCGCCTCCATTTTCTGCGCCTGCCGGAGCTGCTCCTCCAGACGTTTGCGCTGTTCCTCTGCCTCGCAACGCTGCGTAATGTCGCGGAGATATCCGATGAACGTCTCTCCGTCCGG
>JARRPZ010000215.1:0-5270 GCA_037382365.1 Gammaproteobacteria bacterium | reverse complement strand
AGCGGGGGCGGCTACGACCAGGGCGAACTCATCGCGGAGGCGGTGCTGGGAAATGAATTCCACTGGATCACGCCGTCACGGTTCGGATACCTCAAGTCGACTTTCCACGAAGGTGCCACCTGGGACGACCAGGCCCGAGCCTATGTGGCCTTGCTCGATAGCCTCGGCATCGATGAGGTCGCCGTTGTAGCCATGTCGCAGGGTGGTCCCTCGGCTCTGCTCCTCGCAGTCCTCTATCCCGAACGCGTTTCCTCGCTGACACTGATCTCGTGCGGCGTTGCCGCATCGAAGAACGAGGATCAGGCGCAGGCGAACGAGAAAGGAGACATGCTCCTGACGATCTTCAAGCACGATGTCCTCTACTGGGTGGCAGCCAAGTTCTTCGAGAAGCAGCTTATGGAATTGATCGGTGCCAGCGACGAGGTTGTCGCTGAACTGACGCCTGGACAGCGAGATCTGTTCGAACGCTTCATCGGCGAAATGAACCCGGCTTCGATGCGTTACGCTGGCGCCCTGTTCGATAACAGGGCCGCGATGCCCAATGAGCGAATTTCGTCGATACGGGCCCCTACCCTGATCCTGCATGCCGCGGACGATCGCCTGCAGCTGTTTCACAATGCCCTGTTCGCAGCGAAGTTCATCCCCGACGCCAGGCTGGTTCGTTTCGCGAAAGGCGGGCACTTCGTCATAGGAACAGAGCAGTCGACCATCCGCGCAGCCGTGAAGAGTCACATTTGGACTCATGCAACCGCACGGTCGCAGACACGTCAGCGACGTGCCGAGAGATGGACTCAGCGGTATCTCCGGAAGTCACAAAATTTCCGCCAATACCCGCTAGAGGACCATCAGAAGACCGAAGGACAAGACCGTGCTCGACGTGTCATCGAGCTCAAAGCGCGATCCGTCGGCGGTCAGTGACCACCGTGCCGACAACGTCAGTCGCACGCCGGCCCCCAGGTACAGATTGCTGTCCTCGGGCGTGGCGGCGGTCACACCGTTGATATCGGCATCTCCGTCCCAGAAGAACGCACCGCCGCGGGCGACCAGCGACCAGCGGTTGCCGAGTGGCAGTCTGACGATGCCGCCGAGCGTGAAACCATCCGCTTTGAGCGAGACTCGGGTGGGTGCACCCGCAACATCGACGGTTTGATCGAAGCGGCCGAAATTCTGATATCCGACCTCCACGGCCAGGTAGTCGCTGAAGCGCCAGCCTGCCGTAGCCCGGTAGGCGGTCGAGTCGGCATCGACGTCGAATCCATCGAAGTCTTCACTTAAATTGGCCGAGCCGACGCTCGCGGCAACGAAGAGACCGTCATCGGCGACGGTGAGGGCAGGAGCCAGGAATGCCAGTGCAGCGGCGCAGATTGTCGTTCGAATGCTCATCGGATTTCCTCTGTCTGTTGATCGAATGCCCGGCACTGTATTCGGTCAGGGGCTAAACTCACTGAAGCTCCGCTGAAGAAGACTGAAGAATTGCTTAAAGCGAATAATTCCAGTTCAGACAATTACTTGCGGATCGACGATATCGACGTCGACATGACGTCGGGTACGGTCTGGCGTGACGGAGAGGTGATCGATCTGCCGGATCTGTCGTTTCGCCTGCTCGCGGCGCTTGCCTCTCATGCGCCGGCACTCGTCAGGAAAGACGAGTTGATCGCCGAGGTCTGGGGAGACGTGGTCGTCAGCGACGAGACCCTGATGCAGCGGGTCAGGCTGTTGCGGCAGGCGCTGGGCGACGACAGCCAGAATCCCCGCTATGTGGCAGCGGTCCGTGGTCGCGGGTACCGCCTGTGCGCAGACGTGAAGACGGGACAGGGACCGGCGGGGACCTCGCGGTCGCCTTCACGGCCTGCGCGAATCGGGATGGTGGCGGCGGTCGCTGCCCTCGTCGTTCTCGGCCTTGCAATCGGACTCCGGAGCGGGCCGGAGGCGCCGGGAATCAGCACCCTCGCCGTGCTGCCGTTCAACGATCTCAGTCAGGACGGCCGTTTCGGTTACTTTGCCGACGGCATGCAGGAAGAGCTGTTGTCCCGACTCGCCCGGCTGGACGAAGTCGCCGTTCTGTCGCGGACATCGGCGGAACAGTATCGCGAAACGACTGCGTCCATTCCGGACATCGCCCGTGAGCTGAATGCCACGGGCATCATCGAGGGAAGCGTGCGGATCAATGGCGATCAGGTTCGTATCACCGTGCAATTGATCGAAGGAGCGACGGACCGTCACATCTGGTCGGAAACCTATGAAGAGCAACTGACCGTCGAGAATATTTTCTCCATCCAGAACGACGTGGCGGATCGTATTGCCGAAACGCTGCGCACTGAATATCAGAGGGAGCAATCGGATGCCCTGGGCCTGCCCACGACGGATATCGACGCCTACGATCTGTTTCTGCTGGGGCGTTATCACACGTTCCGGCAGACACCGGACGAGCTGGAACTGGCAGTGCGATACCTCGAACAGGCTATCGAACGTGATGATGAATTCGCAGAGGCCTATGCCGCACTCGGCTGGGCGTACTCGTTTCTCGGATCCGAGTACGGGCAACGCGAACCGCGAACGGTCTTTCCCCGTGCCCGGCAAGCGGCGTTGCGCGCACTCGAACTCGACGATCAACTCGCCGATGCGCACTCACTGTATGCCGATATCCTGACATGGTACGACTGGGACTTCGAACTCGCGGAGAGCGAGTACCGGCGGGCGATGGCGCTCGATCCGCTTAATGTACTCGGCTACGCGCTGTTCCTGTCGACGCAGGGCCGTCATGAAGACGCCATCGAGATGGTGGAGCGGCGGCTGGCGGCCACACCAGACGACGAATACGTGCGGATCAATGCCGGATGGCGATATCTGAACGCGGACCGCCCGAAAGACGCGCTGCGCATGGCCTCGCGCGCGAAGACTTACCCCGATGCGGCCAGCTTGCGCGGTCTGAGCAAACTGGCGCTGGGCGAAGTGGACGAGGCGGTCGCAATTTTTGAAGAGGATATCCGGCGTCAGGGCCGGGGCCACAGGCAACTCGGCAACCTGGCTTACGCCTATTTCAGGGCCGGCAACGATACGAGAGCAAGGGATCTGCTCGACGAACTCGAGATGGAAACAGAATTCCCGCATCCGACGCCCGTATTACTTGCGGCGATCTATTTCGCCTCTGGCGATCAGGAACGCGGTTATGCGCTGCTCGATGATGCTGCGAGATGCGCGCCCGAGGCGTGATTTTTCTCAACGTCAGCGTGTATTTTACGGAGCAGCGAGGCGAACCTCGGTTCACCGCAATCCTGAAAAGGATCGGCCTTCCGACCGACCGTGCGTAAGGGCCATGCGCGACATGGCACGGGTGCCGGTCGCCCGGGCAAACGGAACTTCCGTGGACCCTTGCAGAGTCGGGCAGGCGTTCGCGCGACCGCCGGTAGTTCGGATCCGGTAAGACTAGTCGCCGGCTGATGACGGGCCACCCGTACCGCGGCTGAGGTCTCAGGCAGCACGCGCCTGAAGCGGCAGGTCGAAATGGAACCGGGCGCCTTGTCGTTCCTCGCTGACGACACTTATCTCGCTCGAGTGCAATTCGAGAATCCGCTTGGCGATCGCCAGGCCCAAACCCATGGAACCCCTGCCTTCTTCGTCGTCCTGATCGGCCTTGTAGAAGCGGTCGAATATGCGGGGGATGGCCTCTTGCCGAATCCCCGGTCCCGTGTCTGCGACGTCGACACCGACCGCCTCTGCCTTGCGCCTGACCGAAATCGAGACCGTGCCGCCTGCCGGCGTGTACTTCAGCGCATTACCGACGAGGTTCTCCAGAACTCGCTGGATCAGCTTTATATCGGCGTGAACGCAAACGTCCCCGTCCGGAGGGCTCACTTTCAGCGCAACCCCTGACTGCCTGGCCTGCAACTCGAACTCCTGCGCCACGTCATGAATCAGTTCGACGAGGGAGAACCATTCCCACGTCGGCGTGATGCCGTTCGCATCCAGCATGGCCAGCTCGAACAGGTCCTGGATCAGGCGACCCAGATGCGTGGCGTGCTTGCGGGCGATCTCGAGATACTGCCGACGTGTGTCACTGTCGAGCGCATCGTCCTTCATGATCAGCGTCTCGATGTAGCCCTGCATCGAGGCAAGTGGGGTGCGCAGATCGTGGGAGATGTTGGTCACCAACTCGCGGCGCAGCCGGTCGTCTTCTTGCAGCGTCGTCAACTGTTGCCGGATCGTCCGTGCCATGTAGTGGCACGTATCACGCAACTGGTCGATCTCGTCACGGAGCTCGCCGGTCGCTGCCACAGGCAGGTCGGATTCGAAGCGGCTCGCCGTGAAGGCGGATACGTCGCCGGTGAGCTGGCGCAGTCGCCTGGTCAGGTAGGAGAAGAGCACCGCGCCGGCACCGAAGGCGGCCACGACCAGCAGCAGAATGGCCGCCGCCACCATGCGCTGCCTGTCGCTGCCGGAGACCTGCTCGGCGACGGCTTCGTACTGTGACCCGCCGAGCACGACGTACAGGTAGCCGGCCAGGGCGTCGGGCCGGTCCGGATCGGTCACCGGGAAGGCGGAAAATATCTTCCGTGATCCCGGATTTCGCGGATCCATGCCTTTGATCGGCAGAGGTGCCGCCTCGGTCAACAGATCGCGGATCGGTTCGACCTCGATACGATCCGCGACGACGTCGCCGGGGGGCAGCGCGTGGCCGAGGATCTCTCCGGTCGGCGACACGAGGTAGATTTCCGCTGTCGGGTTGATGACCATCGCCTTGCCGGCCAGCTCGCCCAGGGCCGCCCGGTTGACCTCACCGTTCGTGATCAGCGCGCCGGCATCGACCACGTACATGGCCAGCGACGAATTCAGCCTCTGGCTCAGTTCTTCATAGTAGAGTCTGACGCTGTAGCGGTCGATCGTGAAAAACGCCGCACCCAATAACAGCACGATAATGAACATCGCGGCGGAGAGCTTGTAGTGAAGCCGCTTCATGCGCCGGCACGGTTGTCCGCCACCACGTTCATCTTGTAGCCGACCCCCCACACCGTGGCGATCAGTTCAGGATGCGACGGATCGAGTTCGATCTTGGCCCGCAGACGGTTGATGTGGGAATTCACGGTGTGTTCATAGCCGTCGTGCCCGTAGCCCCAGACGCTGTCGAGAAGTTCGACGCGTCGAAAGACGCGGCCGGGATTCTTCGCGAAATGATGCAGCAGATCGAACTCTTTCGCAGTCAGTTCGACCGGTTCGCCGCGTATCGTCGCATCGCGTGTCGCCGGGTCGACGGTTACGCATCCGGTCTGGAG
>JARRPZ010000214.1:0-3311 GCA_037382365.1 Gammaproteobacteria bacterium | reverse complement strand
CCGAAAGCGGTGATCTGATCGAGTCCGTCGCCCATCAGCACCATCATCAGAGCGGCGAAGACCACGACGTAGGCGGCGAAGAATGCCCAGACCGAACGGATCACGGCATCCGGTACGGTCCGGCCGTCCATGCGCAGCGGCTTTACGAGATTCGGATGGATCAGTCGGAGCACCTCGATCTGGGCCTGCTTCGCCATGATGAAGAAGCGGACGACTTTCATACCGCCCGCCGTCGATCCCGCACAACCACCGATGAAACTGATGAATATCAGCAACACCGGGAGCATCAGGGGCCACACCGAGAAGTCGGTAATGGCAAATCCCGTGCTCGTGATGACGGAGACGACGGTGAATACGGAGGCGCGGATGGAGTCGTGGAGCGTTCCGAAAGTGTGCGTGCGGAGCAGGATCGCGCTCACGATGAGAATGATGATTCCGATGATGGCGAGAAAGCTGCGGACCTCGTCCGTGCGCAGATATGTGCGCGGATCCAGCCGTGCCCAGGCGGCGAAGTGAACACTGAAGTTGATTGCGCCGAGCAGCATGAATATGACGGCAATGGCTTCGATCGCCGGGCTGTCGTAATAGCCGAGGCTCGCATCGTGGGTCGAAAAGCCGCCAGTGGAGACCGTCGTCAGGCTGTGCGCGATCGCATCGTACAATTCCATCCCGGCGAACCAGTAAAGGGCCGCGCAGGCGATCGTCAGCACGAGATAGATCCGCCACAGGACGCGCGCCGTCCCGGTGATCCGCGGCGTGAGCTTCGTGCCCTTGACCGGTCCCGGGGCCTCCGCCTTCATCAACTGCATGCCCCCGAGGCCGAGTACGGGCAGCAGCGCGATCGCGGAAACGATGACGCCGATGCCGCCGAACCATTGGATCTCCTGGCGGAAGAACAGGATGGACCGCGGCAGCGTATCGAGGCCGGACAGGACGGTCGCCCCGGTGGTGGTGATGCCGGACGAGGCCTCGAATATCGCATCCGTATAGGGGAGATCCGTGCCGAAGTACAAGGGCAGGCTGGCCAGCAGACTCAGGGCGAACCACAGGATGGCGACGACGATGAATCCGTCGCGGACGCGCAGTCGCACCGCATTCCGACTGGAGTAACGAAGCATCAGGCCGCCGACCGGCAACGCGAGTGCGAGATGCGCCACGAACATCATGAGGAGCCCGTCCCCGTAGATGACCGAGACGACGATCGGCGCGATCAGCATGACGCAGAACGAAAGTATCAGGACGCCTAGCACCTGGATCGCGACGAGGCGGAATGCGCCGTGCGAACGGACCTGCACTTCGTTGACGACGGATGGTCTCACTGAGTATCCCGCTGCGCCGCGTCACGGCTCCGATGGACGTATCCGTGATTATTCGCCTGCGGCTGCCGCCGCACACCTAGAAAAAGCGTCAATTGCTGATGCGGATTTGACGCGCTGGCCAGCATTCCCGACGTGGTGCATCATGGCCGGCAGGCCGGTATACCGCGGTTGACTGCAACACGGATCGTATGAAGCAAAACTGGCTCCGGCATGGCGCGGATCCCGGCGGGACCCGGCGGCGTTATCTGCGAACGGGCGGGGAAATCCTCGGGCTGCTCGTCGCGGCCGTTTTCCTCGGCTACGTGATGCAGCGCCTGCACCACGCGAATCTTTCGGTGATCTTCCTGCTCGCCGTCGTGATCATAGCGACTCGCCACGGTCTGTGGCCGTCGGTGATTACGAGTGCGCTCGGCTTCCTCGCGTTCAATTTCTTCTTCACCGTCCCGTACGGATCGCTGCGGGTTACCGAAGATGCCGACATCGCGACGCTGGTCTTCTTCCTCACCATCGCGATCCTCGGCGGCAACCTCGCATCACGCCTCCGCACGGCAATACGGCGGCGCGACCAGGCACTGGACAGGATCTCCAACCTGTACGACTTCTCCGACCGCGTCGCCGACGCGAAGACCGGTCGGGAAGTGCTGCGGACCCTCGTCCGGTTTATCGCGGACACGATGGACGCCCGCACCGAGGTACGGTCGCCGGACGGACACCGGCCGGCAGTGCTTGCCGCGAGTTCGGGAACTGACTCGTCGGACGAGGCTTTCCGCGAGGCGGACGAATCCGGCGAGCCCGATCTCTCGATTCCGAACGACGGCGGTCAGGTCGTGCGCCACCTGGCGGTGCCCGAGATCGGTACGTGCCGCCTCGTCGTCCACCGTGCCGGACTCACGGCCGAGCAGGGAGAACTGATCCGCACACTCTGCGGTCAGGCAGAGGTCGCCATGGATCGCATGCGACTCGCCGCGGATCTCGAGTCTTCCCGAAGGGAATCCGAACGGGCTCGTCTGCGCTCCGCGCTGCTGACGTCGGTATCCCACGATCTGCGGACACCACTCGCGTCGATCATCGGCGCAGGGAGTACCGTCCGCGAGTTCGGGGACGCCCTGACGAAAGAGGACCGGGACGAACTCATGGAGACCGTCGTGGGGGAGGCGCGCCGACTGAACGGCTACATCCAGAACCTCCTCGACATGACCCGGATAGAGCACGGCGAATTGCGGCTGCAACGGGAATGGGAAGAATCGGCTGATCTCGTCGGCAACGCCATACATCGGCTCCGGGAGACCTGGCCGGATGTGAAGGTCGTCACCCACATCGATGAAGACGCCGATGTGCTCCATGTGCATGGGGAGTTCTTCCTCCAGGCCCTCTACAACGTCCTCGACAACGCCGTACGCTATGCGCCCGGAGAGGAACCGGTCGTGATCCGTTGTGTGCGCGACGGTGACGAGGTCAGGATCGACGTCACCGACCGCGGGCCGGGTCTCTCCGCCGACCAGAGGGTGCGCATGTTCGACATGTTTTACCGCACGGAATCCGGCGACAGCCGGCACGGCGGGACCGGGCTCGGGCTCGCGATCAGCCGCGGCATCCTGGAAGCGCACGGCGGCACGGTCCGGGCCGAAGCGGGACCGGACGGGCGTGGCACGCGCATCGTCCTGTCCCTGCCGCAGGCGGCCCCGGTCAGCGACGATATCGAAGGTGCGGCGTGAACGAGGCCGGACGCCGGGTGGCCATCGTCGAGGACGATCCCCAGATCCGGAAGTTTTTGCGAATCAGCTTCGAGGCCCATGGCTTCGTGGTGTTCGAGGCGCGCGACGGCGGCGCCGGACTGGATCTCGTCGCGACCCATGCGCCCGACGTCGTCATCCTCGACCTGGGGCTGCCGACGATGGACGGCCGCGAGGTCATCCGGCGCCTGCGCGAATGGACCGATGTCCCGATCCTCGTCCTCTCCGTCCGCGATGCCGAGGCGGAGAAAGTCGGGGC
>JARRPZ010000213.1:0-5740 GCA_037382365.1 Gammaproteobacteria bacterium | reverse complement strand
TGTCGAGCATTCCAAGGGCACCGAACTCGCCGCGGAACCGTGACGCGATTCCCGGTAGCCGCCGACAGCGGCCGGTTAAGCTGGCGATCGGTGAATTGGCTGCCGGCTGTGCTACCCAGGCGTTCGGGAGAGGAGCGTGGCCTGCAGCGGACTGGCCGATCACGCGGGCTTCGGAAGGAATCGGGACATGCAGGGCATTTGGTTACCGTCTTGGCTTTATCGATTCCTCCCGCTGATCTATCTCGTGTGCGGCACTGTCATGCTCTTCGTGTTCGGTGAGGATACGATCGGCAGGCTCAGCGGCCTGTTGCTGTATGCGGCCGCGCTACTGATCTGGGTGCTGAGACTTCAGGCCCGCGTCCGAACTCCTCCGCGGGAGCCTTGAGCGCCCCGGGGTCGCTCGAGCACAGACCACAGAGCACCGAGCACCGAGCACCGAGCACCGAGCACCGAGCACGGCACGCTACGCTACCATTCACCGCCAGACGTTCCCGGACCGGACAGCCGGCCGCGGCTCAGCGCGGGAGCCGGCTCATTGTCCAGTATTCGACTGCCGTGTCCGGCACTGTCCCGTGTCGCAGAATTTCGAATCCGTGGCTTTCGTAGAACGCCACATTGCCTTCCTCGGCCGTCTCGAGGTAACAGGGCAGCCGGTCCCTGTCGGCCTGCTCGAAAACGGACTTCATCAGAGCGCTGCCGATCCCCTGACCGGCATGCTCCGGTCCGACACCGATCAGTGCCAGGTACCAGAACGTGGCGGGGAGGTCCTGCTGTCGGGAATCATCGATATATTCCATCGCCGCCATGAAGCGGCCGAAGGCCTCTTCACCGAGTACGGCCGGCGAGGCGTCCATGCCGGCCGCGGCGATGCGGCTCTCCGTCATCTCGGTCTCGCCCGGCGGCAACCACACGGCGACGCCGCGCGGTTGACCGGACGTGGTGAGGACACGACCGAATAGCACGCCGTAGCGGACCATGGCCGCGAAATGCCACGGTATACGCGCTCGTCTCTCTTCGTCATCCGGATACATGTGCCTGGCCAGTCCGTCGTCGAAGAAGGAGCGGGCGAGGATCTCGCCGGCGGCAGGGATGTGATCCGGTCGTAGCTCGACGACCTCCGTCATGGGCCTTCTCCGCGGTTCGTCCGGTCGGACTGGCGAAGTTAGCACAGGATTCATCCCTCGTTCGAAACCCGGATAATGATGCCGTCGCGAGCCGGAAACGGTGATCCGAATGACTGACGACACGACCGCCCTGAGACTGTGGCGCAGGCTCTCCGCGCTTCCCCTGGGTAGCTGGCTCTATTCCCGCGCGATCTGCCTGCGGGCGCCGTACTTCGGTTCCATCTCACCCAAAGTCCTGGACGTAACACCCGAGCGTGTGGTGGCCAGGGTCCGCAAGCGCCGGAAGGTAAAGAACCACATCGGCACGGTACATGCCCTCGCCATCGGCAATCTGTGCGAACTCTGTGCCGGCGTACTGATGGAGGCGTCGATCCCGGCCGATCGACGCTGGATCCCCCGGGGCATGACCATCCGCTATCTCGCCAAGGCGGACAGCGACGTGACCGCGACCGCCACGCTGCCGGAGACGGACTGGCCGCACGGCGAGGCGGTACCCGTCGACGTCTCCGTCCTGGACGAGTCCGGGCAACAGGTGGTCCATGCAATCATCGAGATGTACATCACGGCCAGGTTGAATTGACCGGCCGCGAAGGGCAAAAAAGCGGCCATCGCGTAAAGCAATTACTCACAGATTGATCCGCTCCACCTGAGCCAACATGCCCTTTGTAATCGCACCGTCCTCCCAATCACGAGGTCGGATTCCCGCAGCATGGAGTTGTGCGCGCCGGGGCAGATGGTAAGGCTGCTACGTGCATAATTTTCATACGCTGGCAAAGTTTTCGCATTTTCCGCTGCCTTCAGCCTCCGATCGCCCCGGCACGCCTTGCAGCTCGGTTTGGCATGGCATTTGCACCTGCAGACACACAGCACCGGACCGTGCAACGCCTCGGAAGACTCGGATGGCGCCACGAGCCCGGTGAAGTGTTTGACACCAACTCAAGGAGATTATGAATGCATACGGCAAAACGAAAAGCCTCGATTCTCGGAATGAGCTCCGCATTGGCCATCTTCGCCCTGGGCGGCACGGCCATTGCCGGTGACCATCCGAACAAGGCCTATGACACCAAGGCGGAAGCCACCATGGAGAAGCACTCGAAAACGGCTGCCAAGGGCAAGGAAGACGCCATGAAGAAGGCCTCGGCCTACGGTGTTTCCGACCTCGGTGACATCGAGGACTGGGAAGTCATGCATAACGGCAATGAACTCGGGTCGATCGACCGCCTCGGCGTTGATCGCGAAACAGGCGAGTTAATTGCAATCGTAGGACTGGAAGGCGTCCTCGGCGCGAACATGAAGGAAGTGGCAATCCCGCTCGAGAAGCTCGAGAAGGCCGGAGACGAAACGCTGTCGACCGGACTGACGAAGGAAGAGCTGCAGCAGAAACGGGACGTCGATCCGTGGGATGGCACCTTCACGCAGGTACTGAATAAGAACGACATGAAGCAGTAACAGAATGCGACCCGGGCTGTCCGGGCTTCTGTCGAATGCCGCTAGTCGACGACTAGCGGCATTCTTGCGTCTGCGTGTCGCGAAACGAGCAATAGTGCGCTTCCGGTCACAAATTTCTCGAGCAAGGCCTTTATCCGGGTATCGGCCAACGGTGGTCCTCCTCCCTCCGCCAGCGCAACCGAAACATCGCGCCTGGCTCGCCGTAGATCTTCGGCGTCCCGGATGGGATACGGCACGATCCGTCGAAACGCCGCACGTGCGTCGAATGCGAGGTCGAGCGCAGCACCGACGTCGAGCACTGCCGACGATGCGCCGGAAGAAAGCACGGATGTTTCGTGAATCAGCGGATATAGCACTGGGATGGCCGCGTAACCGCGGCTGCTGTCTGTCGCAAGTAGCGACAGAAGACGAACGAACCTGAGCACCTCCGCTTCGGGCGCAACCTGCCCGGCAGGCTGCGCACCCCGAAACGCCGCCGTCGCCTCGAGGTCGCCGACGGTTTCGATGAGTGCCCGCAGCTCCTCGCGTGTCTTTACCCGCGCGCGCAGGAAACGGTCGTCGAGCGCTATCGAGAGTTCACCATCGTAGCGTTCCGCCTGCAGCCCCGCTCCGGCAAACCCGGCGCATCGACAAAGACCGCTTCGGGAACGTTGCTTACCGTCGCTAACAGGCTTCTTGCCGGGGCATGATCTCCGCTTCGGAATACCGGACATACCGTCATCGGTGCAAGGGTCGCTGCCGGCTCCATGCGCTCCCTGAGCCATTGCTCGCTCAGCAGGTCGAAATAGGTAGCGACGAAGAACGCCGGCCGCCCGGTCGACGTAAGCGCGCGGTAGTTCGAGACTACGGACTGCATGCGGAGCTGGACCGGCTGAGGAATCGGCACCCCGTTGTGCATCGGCGTATTTGCGAGAAACTCCGTCCACGCCGGCATCAGTCCGGGATCGTGAAGCTCGAAGACCGCCACGCCAGGGGGCGGGGAAGCGGCAAGCCCGGCCTGTGCGGTGGCGAGTGCAGCGCTGCTTACTGCTGTTTCCTGCCCGCGCGCGATGATGGCTGCCGTCGTCAGCACGGAAACGAGAATGATCTTACTTATCGTCGAGGCGGAAAAGCGCAATCCGCCAAAATCACTCACTGTCCTTTGCAAGATCCTGCTCTCGAGCGCATACCCGTTTTGTTTATAGTGGAGGACCTCGTGCAATCCACTTGCCTGCGTCACAAATCCGCGGAATACGGCGCGGCGTGTGGCAATGACTCAGCGCGTCTCCTTATGCTCCGACTCCTGCCCGATATTGCGAGGAACCGATCAGCGCTCGCTATTCCACCGTCACCGACTTGGCGAGATTGCGCGGCTGATCGACATCCGTGCCCTTCAGCACGGCGACGTGGTAGGCGAGGAGCTGCAGGGGCACGGTATACACGATGGGCGCGATGAGCCGGTCCGCATGCGGCATGTCGACGACCTTCATGCCTGGCTCGCTCTCGATGCCGGTCTCCTTGTCCGCGAACACGTAGAGCTGGCCACCGCGAGCGCGCACGACCTGCATGTTCGATTTCAGTTTGTCGAGCAGCTCGTTGTTTGGCGCCACGACGACAACGGGCATGTCCTCGTCGATCAGTGCGAGCGGGCCGTGCTTCAGCTCGCCGGCCGCATAGGCTTCCGCGTGGATGTAAGAGATCTCCTTCAGCTTCAGCGCCCCTTCCATGGCGACCGGCCACATCGGTCCGCGTCCGAGGAAGAGGGTATGGTGCTTCTCGGCGAAGTCCTCGGCGAGGAGCTTCAGCGTGTCGCTCATGGCCAGCACTTCCTCGACGGCGGCGGCCGTGTGCACCACGTGGGGCACGAGTTCCGCCTCGAATGCTTCGCTCATGCCGCGCTGGCGACCGAGGATGAGCGTGACCAGCAGCATGGACAGCAGCTGGGTCGTGAAGGCCTTGGTGCTCGCAACGCCGATCTCCGGCCCGGCCTGGGTCATCATCACGAGGTCGGATTCCCGCACCATGGAACTGTGGGCGCTGTTGCAGATGGTCAGGCTGCCGATGTAACCGGACTGCTTGGCGATACGCAGCGCCTCCAGGGTATCGGCGGTCTCGCCCGACTGTGACAGGGTGAGGAACAGGGTCTTCGGCGGGACGGCCACCGTGCGGTACCGATACTCGCTGGCGATCTCGACCTGGCAGGTCACCCCGGCCAGCGATTCCAGCCAGTACTTGCCGACACAGCCGGCGTGATAGCTCGTGCCGCAGGCGACGATGTGGATGTGCTCCACGTCCGCGAGCATGCTCGCTGCCTGGGGCCCCAGCGCGTCGGGCACGACGCGGCCGCTCTCGACCCGCCCGTACAGGGTATTGGCGAGTGCGCTCGGCTGCTCGAAGATCTCCTTCAGCATGAAGTGGCGGTACGGGCCCTTCTCCGCCGCTTCGCTCGTCCACTGGGTCTCGTGCACCTTGCGCTCGACGGGCTGGCCCTGCACGTCGAATATGTGCACGGCATCCCGGGTGATCTCGGCGAGATCGCCCTGCTCCAGGTAGACGAAACGCTGGGTCACCGGCAACAGGGCGGGCACGCCGCTCGCCACGAAGTTCTCGCCGATGCCGAGGCCGATCACGAGCGGGCTCGCCACCCGGCTGACGACGATACGGTCCGGGTCCGTCGCGTCGAACACCAGCAGCGCGAACGCGCCCGTGAACCGTGCTACGGCACGCC
The DNA here is from genome assembly GCA_037382365.1 of Gammaproteobacteria bacterium. Classification (GTDB taxonomy): domain Bacteria; phylum Pseudomonadota; class Gammaproteobacteria; order Steroidobacterales; family Woeseiaceae; genus Lentisalinibacter. Next base: position 460 of record JARRPZ010000213.1, on the reverse strand, counting down.
GGACGGCTTCGGTCAGGTCGCAGCCCGATTTCAGGTAATCGTGCACCAGGTGGGCCGCCACCTCCGTATCCGTCTCGGACCGGAATTCGTAACCCTTCGCCTCGAGTTCGTCCTTGATCTCCTGGTAATTCTCGATGATGCCGTTGTGGATCACCGCGACCCGGTCGCCGGACAGGTGCGGGTGGGCATTCGCTTCGGTGACGCCGCCGTGAGTCGCCCAGCGGGTATGGGCGACGCCGAGGCGGCCTTCCAGCGGCTCCTCGTCCAGCTTGTGGTCGAGCTCCGCGACTTTGCCCACGGTGCGACGCAGGCCGATGCTGCCGTCCGCCGTCAGCACGGCGACCCCGGCGGAATCGTACCCGCGGTATTCCAGGCGACGCAGACCCTCCATGAGGACGGGTACCACGTTGCGTTCAGCGATGGCGCCGACTATGCCGCACATAACGATCTGCTCCTCGAC
>JARRPZ010000212.1:0-3392 GCA_037382365.1 Gammaproteobacteria bacterium | reverse complement strand
TGCTGCGGGCATCGCCGCAGCCAGTCTGAATGCACGCATTCTGGAATCCTCTGAAAGAATCGACGGGGCGTCGCGAGACCCGGGAAACGAGACCGGGGACGGCGACGACTTCAACGAGTGTCGCTTCAGAGGATGGGAGGCCCCCGGGCGTGAGGGCCGCCGTGGACGACTACCGGAGCGGCAAGCGCCACCGGCCGCCGGCTCGGTACCCGCATCGGCGGGTTGACGACATCCGGCGGCAGCTCGGATAGCCCGTGACCGAGCCGATCTGCACTCACGCAGATGTCGCAATGCTGACCGATACCGTGCTCCGCGACGGCGGCATGTCCCGCCACGGCTACCTGCCCGGCAAGGACCGCGAACAGGGCGATCGCCGCGTATCGGCTCAGATGGTGGGAGCGGCTTCGGGTCATCACGGTATATTAGCGAAAAATCTCTGGCCGCGGCTGCCCGTGAAAGACACCGGGCGGCAGCAGAACCACAGCGGACGTCGCGACGGAAGGGCCGACGGACCGGTCCGCCCCGATCAGTGCCACAGGGCCGCCGGAGAGCGAGGGGACGGTGGACCGAGACGAAGTGAAGATGGTACTCCCGGCCAGCCAGGTCGGGAGCACCATCCCGGCAGGCCTAGTTGCGGAACGTGAATTCCTGTAGCAGGGACGTGCTCATCACCTCACGGTACTCGGCACGGTTGCCGCTCTCGCCGACCATCTGCTCGATGGTCTTCTTCTGCCATGCCTGATATTCCTTGTCCCGCTGCTCTCCCTCGGCCGCATTGGGTATGTCCTGCATGACGCGGATCAGATACAGCGACGGCTCGCTGCTGCGCTGGTAGACGTTGCCGAGGATCATGTAGTCCTTTATCCACCCTTTGGACTTCGCGAATTCGAGGTTCTTCCGCCACTCGGTCGCGAGCCAGTTCGCGTACTTCCAGCCACCCCCGTCTTTCACGTCGATACCGGTCACCTCCCAGTAGTCGCCGCCGACCAGCGGCCATTCGTCGGCCGCCCAGGCGCTGGTAGCGACACTCACGGAAGAGACGGCGAGTGCCGCGACGACAAAGAGCTTCTTCATTACTGTCATGGGTGATTCCCCTGCAGCGGCCGAGGCCCGGCCACTTTCGGAACGGAAGATAGCACAGTAACGGTGTGCCGCCCCGTCCGGCGCGCGCGGGAGGCCGCTACGCGTGTCGGCCAGGGCGGAGGCCGCGATCCTATCTGGCCCTGGCGATCGCGAGACGCGCGCTCTCCAGCGAGGGATAACGCTCGGCCGGCACACGCCCGAACCGGCGTTCCAGGCCCTCGCGCTGTATCCGGTCGATCAGATCGGTGACGGACACGACGGCGTTGCGCCCGTCCGTCTGCCGCGGCGTGGCTACCGGATCGCTCGCTGAATTTCGGATATCCATTGCATCCATCCCGTTCGCGGCAGGCGGGCCGGCGGGACCGAAAAAGCCACGGTTCCGACGCTCGGAAACACGGGTCCGCCCCAAGCCTGTTCTTGTTTTCGCGCCAGATTAGCCGAAGTCTCACTCAGCGGGAACGGTGCGCCGGGAGACCGTTACGGAAGGTACTGTTTCCCGTGGAAATGCGCGTCCGACGACAACCCATCAGTCATGATTTCGTAACATAACGGGCATAATTTTCCGCAGGCGCGGGGGATGGGAGACCGCCCGGCGGTGGCGCATAATCGACTGCGACTGGATCGACGGAGCGCGATCAGGCCGCGGATCGTGAGCGCCTGATCGCTTCCCACACCTTCATCGGCGTCAGTGGCATATCGAGATGCGCGACGCCGTAAGGCTCGAGTGCATCGATCACCGCGTTCACGAAGGCCGGCGGCGCACCGATAGTGCCCGCTTCGCCGGCACCTTTCACGCCCAGCGGGTTGCGCGGCGACGGCACCTCCGTGTAATGGAAGTCGATACCCGGCATACGTTCCGCGCGTGGCATCGTGTAGTCCATGAACGTGGCAGTCTGTAACTGGCCGGTCTCCCGGTCGTAGACCGCCTCTTCGCACATGGCCTGCCCCAGACCCTGGGCCACGCCGCCCATGATCTGGCCTTCGAGGATCAGTGGATTGATCACGTTACCGACGTCGTCCTCGATCGTGTAGCGCAGGATCTCTATCGTCCCGGTCTCCGGATCGATCTCCAGTTCGCAGATATGACAGCCGTTCGGGAACGTGCCCGCTTCCGGCGTGAAATGTTCGCTGGACGCGAGACCGGGTGCCACGTCCTCCGGACGCGTCCCCTCGTGGAAGGACGCAGCGGCGACTTCCCGCAACGTCACGGTGCGATCTGTGCCGACTATCCGGTAGGTGCCGTCCTCGAATTCGATGTCCTCGGCATCCGCTTCCAGCAGTCCGCCCGCAATCTTCCTGCCGGACTCGATGACGGTCTCGACGGTCCGCGTGAGTGCGGAACCGCCGATCGCCATGGAGCGCGAGCCGCCGGTCCCCTGACCCGTCGGGATGGTCTTCGTATCGCCCTGCAGGACGCGGACGCTGTCGAGCGGCACGCCCAGCCCCGCCGCCACCATCTGACCGAAGCTGGTCTCGTGCCCCTGCCCCGTGGACTGGGTGCCCATCAGCACCGTGACCGTGCCGTCCTCTTCGAAGCGCACGTGGGTATCTTCGCCACCCATGGCGGAGCAGATCTCCACGTAATAGCTGAGACCGATACCTCGCAGAAGACCCCTCGCCTCGCTCGAACTGCGCCGCTCCCCGAACCCGGACCAGTCGGCGCGCTCCAGCGCGGCGTCCAGGAGCGTCGCGTAGTCGCCCGAATCGTAGACCTGCCCCGTGACCGTCTCGTAGGGGAATGCCTCGGGCGGGATGAAATTGCGCCGGCGGATGTCCGCCGGATCGATGTCGAGTTCCCTGGCCGCCTTGTCCACGAGCCGCTCGATCAGGTAGATCGCCTCGGGGCGCCCGGCTCCCCGGTAAGCGTCGACGGGCACGGTGTTCGTCACCACCATGCGGATCTCGCCCCAGGCTACGGGAATCGCATAAGCACCGGTGAGCATGAATGCGCCGAACCAGGGGATGAACGCACCGGCCTGGGAAGTGTAGGCACCGACATTGCCGTCCGTCCTGACGCGCAGCGCGAGGAAACGGCCATCGCCGTCGACGGCGAGTTCGGCCCGGGTGACCTGATCCCGACCGTGCAGATCCGAGAGGAAACTCTCCGACCGCTCGGCGAGCCACTTGACCGCGCGTCCCAGCTGCTTCGACGCGTGCAGCGCGGTGACCGTCTCGCACTGGAGAAACATCTTCAGCCCGAAACCGCCGCCGACGTCCGGTGATACGACGCGCAGACGCGCCTCGTCGATGCCCGTCGCCGCCGCGACGTGTTTGCGCAGATTGTGCACGCCCTGGCAGCCCTGATAGAG
>JARRPZ010000211.1:0-6176 GCA_037382365.1 Gammaproteobacteria bacterium | reverse complement strand
ATCTATGCCGGCTCTTCGGAGATCATGCGCGAGATCATCGCACGCTCCATCGGACTGGACCCGCGGCAGAGGAAGCCCCGCTCGCTGGAGGACGCGAAAGCGAAGGCCAGCGCCGCCTGATCACGGCCGGCAACGGCACCGACGACGCCCGCCGGGTTCCGGCGGGCGTCTGATATCCGATGACCGGAAAGGAAATAGGGTATGCATCTTGCGAACAAGACGGCGATCGTGACCGGCGGCGCGTCGGGTCTGGGCAATGCGACCTGCCGGGAACTCGTGCAACGCGGCGCCAACGTGATGATCCTCGACATCAACGAGGACGCGGCGGCCGATGCCGCGAAGGATTTCGGGGAGCAGGCAGACCACGTGGGCACCGATGTGACCAGCGAGGTCTCGGTAGAGGGCGCGATCGAGAAGACCATCGACCGGTTCGGGGCAATCCATGTCTGCGTCAATTGCGCGGGGGGCGGTCCGCCGGGGAAGACCCTGGGCCGCGACGGGCCCCTGCCGCTGGAACGTTACGCGGCGGTGATCAACCTCAATCTGATCGGCACGTTCAACGTGCTGCGACTGGCGGCGGAACAGATGGCGCGCAACGAGCCCGAAGGTGAGGCCGGCGAACGGGGCGTCATCATCAATACGGCCTCGGTTGCAGCCTACGACGGGCAGATCGGCCAGGCGGCCTACAGTTCCAGCAAGGCCGGCATCTGCGGCATGACGCTGCCGGTCGCGCGCGATCTGGCGCCGCTCGGCATCCGCGTGATGACCATCGCCCCGGGCATCATGAATACGCCGCTGTTGCAGGGGCTGGACGACAAGGTCAAGCAGCCCCTCATAGAGATGGTCCAGTTCCCGAAACGTCTCGGCCTGCCGGAGGAGTTCGGTCGTCTGGCTCGCCATATCGTCGAGAACGCCTATCTCAACGGTGAAGTGATCCGGCTGGACGGGGCCATCCGCATGCAGCCCCGATGAGCGGGACACGGCGCGGCGGGCCGCTCGCCGGCCTGCGTGTCATCGAAATCGCCGGCATCGGTCCGGGCCCGTTCTGCGGGATGATGCTCGCGGACATGGGCGCCGAGGTGATCCGCGTCGAACGCCGTTCGGGTGGCACGCCGCTGCCCGACCCGCTGACGCGCAGTCGGCGCTCCATTGCCCTCGACCTGAAGTCGCCGGAAGGCGCGGCCGTCGTGCTCCGCTTGGTGGAATCGGCCGACGCACTGTTCGAAGGGTTCCGGCCCGGCGTCGCAGAGCGCCTCGGCATCGGGCCGGATGAATGCCTTTCCGCCAATCCCAGGCTGGTCTACGGCCGTATGACCGGCTGGGGTCAGGACGGGCCCCTGGCTGATTCTGCCGGCCACGACATCAACTACATCGCGCTCTCCGGAGCGCTGCACGCGATCGGACGCAGGGGTGACAAGCCGGTACCGCCCCTCAATCTGATCGGGGATTTCGGCGGCGGTGGCATGTTGCTGGCCTTCGGCATGGTCTGTGCCCTGCTGGAGGCAACTCGCAGCGGCAAAGGCCAGGTGGTCGACGCAGCCATGGTGGACGGGTCGCTCTCCCTCATGGCGATGTTCTTCGGGTTCCGGGCGATGGGCCTGTTCGACGGCGCTACCGGGACTAATTTTCTGTCCGGCGCCGCGCATTTCTACGACCCGGGCTCGACCCGGCGGAGTTCGCGCCGGGCCTCTTCCAGGGCGTTGCCACGGCCGATACCGCGGCACTGTGGCAGACGCTAGGCAGCAAACTCGCCAGGGTTTTCCGGACGAAGACCCGGGACGAGTGGTGCGAGATCATGGAGGGCACCGACGTTTGCTTCGCCCCGGTGCTGGAACTCGATGAGGTGGCGACGCATCCTCACAACGAGGCGCGGGGCAACGTGATCGAAGTGGACGGCGTAGCGCAGAATGCGCCGGCCCCCCGCTTCAGCCGCACCGCGACGGATGCGCCGTCGGCCCCGGCGCCTGCGGGTCGCGATACGGCTGCGGTGCTGGAGGAGTGCGGGTTCGATACGACGGAGATCGACGCCCTGCGCCAGGCGGGTGTGCTGACCTGATACGAACGCGCCGCTCGGGTCGAGCTCACCCGGTACTCACTCCCAGCGCTGAAAGCAGCTCCTCATCGATGTATCCGTCGGCGATCCGGTTGCGATCGCGCTGGAACGCGGCCACGGCCTTCCGGGTGCCGGGCCCCGGGATGCCGTCGACACCGCCCGGGTCGTAGCCGAGCTCACCGAGTCTCTCCTGCAGCCGCCGTACCGTGTCACGGCTTAGTGTCACGGAACTCGGCGGCGGAGGCTGCGCGAGTGGGCCGGCACCACCGATGCGATCGGCGAGTCGGCCGACGGAAAGCGCGTAGAACTCGGAACGATTCCAGCGCATGATCACGTCGAAGTTCCGGTAGACGAGGAAGGCCGGTCCTTCGTGACCGGCCGGAACCAGCAGCGCCGCGGGCAGATCGAGGCGCGGCAGCGGCCGTCCCGTGGTGTCCGTGATGCCGAGCGCCACCCATTCCGCCAGCGGCCGCCTGCCGTCCCGGCCGGCGAGCGAGTAGTCGAATGGCCGCGGTAGCAGGACTTCCCGCCCCCATCGCAGCTCCGGCTCCCAGCCGAGACGCGAAAGGAAATTGGCCGCCGAGAAAATCGCGTCCTCCGCACTGGACCACAGGTCACGACGGCCGTCACCGTCGGCGTCCACGCCATGACGCAGAAAAACGGAAGGCAGGAACTGGAAATTCCCCATGGCGCCGGCCCAGGAGCCGATGCCCAGGAGCCGATCATGCGCTCGGGGGCGATATCGCCGGCATCCACGATGCGCAGCGCGGCGATCAGTTCGCTGCCGAAGAACTCACCGCGCCGCTCGTCGCAGGCCAGTGTCGCGAGAGCATCGGGCACCGCCATATCGCCGAAGTAGCCCCCGTAATTCGTCTCCAGCCCCCAGAATGCGACGAGATAGCGTGCCGGTACCCCGAAGCGGCGCTGCGCCTCGAGCAGCGTCGCCGAGTGCCGCTGCAGCATCTCACGGCCCTGCCGGACGCGCCGCTCCGTGACCCGGCGCTCGTAATAGTCCGTGAAGGTCCGGGTGAATTCGGGCTGCCGGCGGTCCAGTTCGATGACTCGCGCCTGGTAGCTGACCCGGTTCAGTACCGTATCGATCGTGCTCTCGCTGATGCCGGCGCGCCGTGCCTGCGCCGCAAGCCCGTCCACGCAGACGCGGAATCCCGGTGGTTCTGCGTCCGCGGAGTCGGCCGGTGCGTCAGGTGCGGCGGCGGCGGCGCCGATCGTCGCCGCGACGACGGCAGCCGCAGCGAGCGCGGATTTCCGTATTCGTCCGTCGCCGGTGTGGTCCGGCGCTGTCCTTGTCATGTCCGCTCCGCTCCCCCGTGCTGCCCAGGATGCCCGAGCATAAAGTACCCGTGCGACGACCGACAGGGAATGACGAAAAGAACAAGGGCGGCCGAAGCCGCCCTTGCGCTGCGCTGGCGTAAGCTGCGATCGCCGATCAGTAGCCGCCGTCGCCGCCGAACTTGATGTCGACGCCCAGCCGTGCTTCCCACAGGCTGCGGTTGATGTAGGTGCGTTCGATCGATCGGTCGCTGAAGCCCTCGTACACGAAACGCCCCTGGGCATCCACGCTCGCGTCCACGATCTCGGGGGTGAAGAACTGGGCATCCACGATCTCGCCCCAGTCGTCGTTCAGCAGATTACCGAGGTTGTAGATCTTCGCGTAGACCTGTCCCCGGAACCCGCCGAACGAGATCTCCTGACTGACGCGCAGGTCGAAGCGGGTGCTCCATCCGGTGTGGAAATCGTTGCGCTCGGTGAATCCGGGCGAGAGACCTTTGTCGGCGACCCAGTTGAAGAAGGCCTGCTGATCGAAGTCCGGGCCGAATACGACGTTGGGATCCGTCGGTCCGGCCGGGATATAGAGCAGGTGTCGGCCGAAGAAGCCGTCGCCTTCCAGGTCGCCGGAGTTCATGGCGTAACTCTGGGGCTGCCCCTTGTTCATGAACCCGTAGAGCGTGACCTCGGTGAGGTTGTCGCCGAAGAACGCCCGCGCATAGTTCAGGCGCAGGGTGAAACGCTGCGGCACGACATAGTTGGACGTCGCTGCCACCGGATCATTGATATCCAGGAGAGCCGTGTTCTCGAAGTTGGACGCCGCGACCGAGGACGTCATCGGGCTCACGTCCTCGGCTTCCGTCCAGGCGTAACCGAACAGGACGTCCAGGCCCCAGTCGAAGTCCTTGCGCAATACGAGCGAGACCGTCGTGCTGGTCGGATTCTCGTCCGAGTTGGTCAGCATGTAATTGTCCCGCTCCTCGTTACCGTCGCCGTCCCGGTCCACGTAGTCGTAGATGGGGGTACCGGCGCGCGTGGTACCGACGATCTCCTGGGACAGATCGACGTAGTACGCCGGATCGTCGGCCCGGGTATACAGGAAATCGAAGTCCATCTGCATATCCCACCACGGCGTATCCCAGGTCCCGCCTAGCGCGAATTTCCATTCCTTGGGCTGGTCGTAGTCGGGATCGATGATGACGAGATTGGAGTCGTTGGCATCGGCCTCCGATACGGCCAGGACGGCATCCACCATCTCCTGTGGCACGTTGTAGCCCGGACGGCCCTCGCCCGAAAGCTCGAGGGAGTCGTCCGAGCCGGGGAGCACCGTCGCCGAATCGAAGTAATTGAACTGGAACTGGGCGTTGGTCAGACCGTCGTTACTCCACGCGTTCGAGATCCAGACGTTCGGGTTGCCGCCTGAATAGAGGCCCACACCACCGCGCAGGGACAGATCGTCACGCACGTCCCAGTTGAAGCCGAGGCGGGGCATGAACAGGTCCAGACCGTCGATGTTGGCGTCGTTGCGGATGCCGTAGATCTCGGTGAACGTCGGGTTGAAGCGCGGCCGGTCGTCACTGGTAAACCACTCGTAACGCAGTCCGGCGGTGATGGTCAGGCCGTTATCGAAGAAGATCTCGTCCTGCACATACAGGGCGTTCAGCACGTTGCTGAAGTTCGCCGCCGCGTCCAGGGGATTATTCGTCCCGCCGCCGCTGCCGTAGTAGATGCGGCTCGGACGACCCAGTTCGAAGCGGTCGATGCCGGACAGCGAGCAGTCCGGATTGTCGAAACGGCCCTGCGCGTCGAGCGCGGCACAAAAGTCCGGGTTGTCGCCGGAATCGTCGAAATAATCGTATTCGCCGCCCCGTGAGTGCTGGACGAAGATGTTGAAGATCTCGAGGTCCTCCCGGTCGTAGCCGGCCGTAATGACGTGATCGCCGACGAAGTAGTTGCCGGCGATACGCAGATACTCGGAATCCGTCCCGAGCTGGTTGGCCTGGCGGGAGTCGTCGGCGCCCAGATAGACGGTGCCGTCCCGGCCGCCGACGCTGATCTGCATGTCGGCGAAGTCCTTCGGTCCGACCGTCACCTGGGAATCGTCCATCGAGCTCGAACTCCAGAAGATCTCGGTGGACAGGTTGTCCGTCCACTGGGACCAGAGCTTGACGGTATAAGTCTCGAATTCCGCGCCCTTGGTGTAGAAGTGGTTGGCGAACTCGAACTCGTCGTCGTCGCCGTCCGAGTCGCGATCCTGGAAGCCGTCGAAGTAGTTATAGATGAAGGCGGCGTTGTGACGGTCCGTGATGTTCCAGTCGAGGCGGACCATGTACTTCTCGGCTTCCTGGGTACCGTCGCTCGGCTGTCCGCCCGGGTCGTAGCCGTAGATGTTCTGGGCGATGTTCGCGATGCGGTTATAGTCCGCTTCGCTCAGCCAGGGACGTTCCTCTCCATTGCCGGAACCAGCGAACCCACGGGCCAGGAAACGGGGCTCCTCGGATTCCTCGTAGGCGGCGAAGATGAACAGGCGGTCCTTGATGATCGGTCCGCCGATATCGAAGCCGTAATAGGTCTTGTCGTAGGACGAGCGGCCGTAGTCGTTCGGGTCGTTCGCCACCGTGTCGCCGCGGAGGTCGTTGTTGGAGAATTCGTAGAATCCGCCGAACTGCCATTCGTTGGTGCCCGACTTGGTCACGGCGTTGATATTGCAGGCGGAGAAGCCGCCGTAGGTCACGTCGAAGGGAGCGAGTTCCACGGCGATCTGCTCGATCGAGTCGTAGGGGAACGGCATGCCGACGGCGGTCGCATAGCCGTTCTCGTTCAGGCCGAAACGGTC
>JARRPZ010000210.1:0-3452 GCA_037382365.1 Gammaproteobacteria bacterium | reverse complement strand
GCGAGATCCAGCGTACCAGGCGGGTCCGCCACCTGAGGGGCGGGTAGCCGCGCGCGTCCTGGAGTGCGTGGCCGACCTCGTGGGCGGCGACGGTCACGGCCGTCAGCGAGCGGCCGTCGTAATTCCCTGGACTGAGACGCACGGCCTTCTCCAGAGGGTCGTAGTGATCACCCTGCTCGGTCTTCTCGGTCGCGACGTGCTGCAGTCCCGCGCCGTCCAGCAACTGGCGGGCGACTTGCGCGCCGGAGAGACCGTAACGGTCCGCCGGTCGGCTGTAGCGCTCCATCACGCGGCGGACCCAGATCCCGGGGCCCAGGATGACGGCGGCGACGACGAGTATCAGCAGGATGAGGTGCATGGCGGAGGGATCAGGTCTCCTTGCTCTCCGCTTGCCGGGCATCCTCCTCTGCCTGCCTGCGCCGGCGTTTCAGGAACGGCGTGAGCTGACGCTCGGCCGCCCGGTAGCCGATCTCGATCAGTTCTTCCGCCCGATCGAATTCGATGATCGTCGCCACATCCCGCGGTATCGAGACGACCACGTCCGGCGGATAGGCGGCGAGCTTGCTGCGTGCGATCGTACCCTGCATCGTGTCGAAGGTCTGCTGGGCGATATCCAGCATGCTCCAGCCGTTGGGGTCCTCGGCGTTGAAATTATCGTGCAGCCGGTCGAGGAAGCGGTCGATGAGCCCCTGCTTCGCGCTCTTCTCGGCGGACTCTTCCGCGGGCCGTTCCGGCCTGGGCAGATCCTCGTCCGGCGCACCGTTCAGATTCACCGCGACGGTGAAGTCCGTGGCGTCGTCGAACGTCGGGGCTATCGGCACCGGATTCAGTATGCCGCCGTCCAGCAGCAGCCGCCCGTCCTTCTCGAATGGCACGAATAGGAACGGCAGCGCGATGGAAGCGCGGATCGCCTCGAACAGGGAGCCCGAGTTTATCCAGACCTCTCTCTCGCGGGCGATATCGGAAGCGACGGCCGTGAAGCGGACAGGCAGCTCGTCGATCTCGTGGTCGCCCACGAATTCCTTCAGCACGTTCATGATACGGGTGCCGTCGACGAAACCGGACTTGCTGAGCGTGAAATCCAGCAGCCGGATGATGTCCCGCTTGCGGATCGCCGACGCCCAGTCCGTGAAATCGTCCAGCTTCCCGGCCGCATAGAATCCACCGGTCAGTGCCCCCATCGACGCACCCACGACCGCGGCAACCCGGAGGTGGTGTTCCTCTATCCAGCGGATCACGCCGATGTGGGCGTAGCCTCTGGCGCCGCCGCTTCCCAGCACGAGGGAGATATCACAATTGTCGTTGTTCACCTGGACTCCTTCCCGCCCCGGACCCCCGTTCCGGAGGGATCGTAGAGGCGCTTCAGTTCCTGCTTCAGGACCTTGCCCTGGGCGCTGATCGGCAGGGCATCCACGAACCGCACGTAACCCGGCAGCTTGTAGCGCGCGAGCCGCTCCTCGCAATACGAGATGACCGCCTCCCGGCTCAACGATTCCCCGGCACGCAGCTGGATCACCGCCAGTCCCGTCTGACCCCACTTGTCGTGCGCCACCCCGATGACGGCGGCGGCGGCCACCTGTGGCATCGCGCAGAGCACGTTCTCTATCTCGGCCGGATAGACGTTCTCTCCGCCGGAGATGTACATGTCCTTGTAACGGTCGACGATGTAGAGCGTGCCGTCCGGTTCGAGCCGGCCGGCGTCGCCGGTCCGGAACCAGCCGTCGACGAAGGCCCGTGCCGTCTCTTCCGGTGACTTCCAGTAGCCCGGCGTCACGGCAGGACCCTTGATCTGGATCTCGCCCACCGTTCCCGCCGGCAGCCGTGTGCCGTCATCGTCGGCGATACGGAGCCGGGTGTGCATCATGCGATGTCCCGCCGAGCCCACACGGCTCGCCGCCTGCTGCGGCGGCAGTATCGCCACGCTGAATGCCTCGGTGAGGCCGTAGGACTGGGCGAGGTGTACGCCCTTATTCGCCCAGGTGTGCAACAGCTCCATCGATATGGGCGCCGCACCGACACCCGCCACCCGCAGCGTCGGGAACGTCGCCTCGGCGAACTCCGGCAATTCCGCCATCATCGCGTACTGCACCGGTACGCCGATGCAATGGGTGATGCCCGCTGCCGGGTCGGTGAGCATCCCGAGGAACCGGCGGGCATCCCAGCGCTTCATCACGCACAGCGTACCGCCATAATGAAATACCGGCATCGAGAAACCGTACAGCCCGGCGGAATGGAACATCGGCGCGCAGGTGAGCGACCTGGAACTGCCGGTGAGATCGCCGTGCAGCGCCGCATGGATGATGGTATCGCGCATCATGCGGAAGGTGCCGATCACGCCCTTCGGCGTACCGGTGGTACCCGACGTGTAGAGCAGCGTGGCCAGATCGTCGATCGTGAGATGGACGCGCCGCAGCGAATCGCCGCGGCTCGCCGCGATGAGCTGCTCGTATTCACTCTCTTCGGCCGTCGTCCGGCGCAGCAGTGTCGGCAGCCCCGCTCCCTCGACCAGGTGCGCATACTCCTCGTCGCAGATGACCACGCTCGGCTCGCCATGACTCAGGATCGCGCCGATCTCCGGCGGACTCAGTCGCCAGTTCAGCGGCATCAGTGCGGCGCCCAGCTCCCAGCCGGCGAACAGTGTCTCGAACACATCCGTCGAGTTCTGGCACAGCATGGCGATCCGGTCGCCCCTGTTCAGTCCGTAGGCAGCTTTCAGACCGACGGCGAGGCGACGCAGACGATCGTTGAATTCGCCGTACGTGAAGCTGCGCCCCGTGTCGACGTCGACCACCGCCACTATGTCGGTGTCATAACGGGCGTGATAGTCGAGCCAGTCGATCGAGAATTCGTCCCGGATCGAGCCCCCCCGCTCCTCGGCCGGCACCACCATCCGTTCCGTGGTCACGATGCCCTCTTGCCTCTCGACCCGCCCTTCTTCGACGCCCTCGCCGCGGCCTTCTTCCGTTTGGCGTTCCTCCTCGGAGCCTTCTTCCGGGTCACCTTCGTCCCGGCGGCTTTCTTCCGGGTGACCTTGCTCCCGGACGCCTTCTTCCGGGTCGCTTTCGCCCCGCGCGCCTTCTGTCCCGCCGCCTTTTTCCCGGCCGCTTTCTTTCGCGCGACTTTCCTGGGCGAGGACTTCCCGGCCAGTGCTGCATCGCGTAGCTCGCGATACGAAGCGTCGATGCACTCGGCGTAGAACTCCGGGTCCGGCAGCATGCGGCGACAGGCGGTGAACATGATCGAGATGACGCCGTTATACGAGAACACGGCGTGAAACAACCCCGCCCGATGCACCACCGGTCCCATGCCGAGCATCGCGACCATCTTCGCGCCGGCGAGATAGACCGGCTTCTGGATACCGGCGACGTTCGTGACCATCGTGTTGAAGGGCACCGCGCCCGTACGCGCCGCGAGTTCCATCACGACGGGGAAGAGTCCACGGGCGATCGGTG
>JARRPZ010000209.1:0-3469 GCA_037382365.1 Gammaproteobacteria bacterium | reverse complement strand
GAAAGCTTTCGGCGTCGGCCGGTTTGCCTGACCTTTCGGGACAGCCCGCAGATGAGGCTGCGCCGGCTTCCTGGGCGACCGGAGAACTGCGCGACTCGGGCGCGACGCGCGGGGCGCAGGCCATGCCCGAGCCTGCCCGTCCCGATCCGGCCCGGTTCGCCACGCTTCAGATCGCGGACGCGATTCGGATCAGGCAGGACGGCGCCATGGAGATCACGCTGCAGCCTGAGGAACTGGGACGGGTGCGTCTCTCCTTCAGCACGATCGAAGGCACCCTGTCGGTTCACGTCGGTGAAGTCATAGGATTGCTGGAAATTTGGGAGGGGTGCTGCCCTGCTGGGAGGTGACGGAACCACCTTCGCCGGTTGCTGCCGGCGCCAACAGGGAGCACCCCATGAAGAAGAGAGTACCGGCATCCATGCGCACCCGCGAGGCCCTTTCGTCGCTGATCGAGGGCCGTCTGTCCTCGCCGGACGGTCGGTCAGAGCTGGTGCAGCTCGCGACGCGGCTGATCCTGGAAGAGGCGCTGGAAGCCGAGGCGAGAGATGCTCTGGGCCGGGACTACTATGAGCGCGGCGCCGAAGAGGGCCAGGGCTACCGCAACGGACACCGGACCGGTCGCCTGAAAACGGCCGAGGGCGCGATCGAGTTCAGCGCCCCGCAGATCGCCGGGCGCGCCGACCCCTTCCGGTCGGACATCCGCGAGCATGCCAAGGGCCGGACCGAGGCGCTGGAAGAGCTGGCCGTCGAGATGCTGGCCCGCGGCCTGTCGGTGCGGGACATCGAGGACGCCTTCCGGGCCGATGATGGTCAGCTCCTGCTGTCGCGGACCGCGGTCTCCGAGCTGGGCGAGCAGCTCTGGCGGGACTACCAGGACTTCGCCAAGCGAGACCTGAGCGAGCACGAGATCGTCTATCTCTTCGTCGACGGCATCGCCGAACGGATCCGCCCGGGCCAGCGGCGCGAGCCGGTCATGGCCGCCTGGGGCTTCACGGTGACCGGGGGACGCGTGCTGCTGCATCTGATGGCCGGGTCGAAGGAGGACGCCGAGACCGTCACCGCGTTCTTCCAGGACATGCGGGCCCGCGGGCTGGGCGATCCGCTGCTGGTCGTCTCCGACGGCGCGCCGGGCGTGATCAAGGCGATCGAGACCTGCTTTCCGCGATCGGCCCGCCAGCGCTGTCTCGCCCACCGCATGCGCAACCTCGCCGCCAAGGTGCCCGAGGATGTCTGGCCGGAGGTCAAGGCTCGGATGCAGGCCGTCTATCAGGCCCCGAGCCGGGCAATCGCGCGCGACCTGGCGAAGGGGGTCGTCGCGGATTACGAAAAGGATCTCTCTTCGGCCATCATCTGCTTCCAGGACGACTTCGAGGCCTGCATCGCGCATCTCCGCATGCCCGTCACCCACCGCCGGGCGATCAGGACCACGAACCTGCTCGAACGTCTGTTCGTCGAAGAGCGGCGACGCCTGAAGATCATTCCCAACGCCTGGGGCGAGCGCCCCGTTCTGAAGCTCATGTTCGGCGCAATGACCCGCGCCGCCGAGCGCTGGCGCTCGATCCGCTTCAGCGACTTCGAACGCCGTCAGATCGCGGAAGTCAGAAAGGACCTCGACGCCGAATACCAGGCGTCGGACACGACCTCACCCGCCTCTCAGCAGGCCACCTCCGTCAATCGAATTTCCAGCAAATCTCGGACTTGACCGGGGCGTCCGGCACGTGTCTCGTTGTCTCGAGAAATAGAAACCGTCCGCCAAGCTGTGGAGAAGCGCCGAGAAAAACCCGCATTACTACGCAACGCATTCTCGCAAGGCTGACCTTGCTGCTCCTCAATCCTGCGTTTGTCTTGGATTTCTGGAGCGGGCGATGAGATCATATAATATCTTTAACAGGCTGCTGAAAAACCCCTCTCGACGGCGGCTCCTCACCATGATTCATCTTTCCTGCCGAGAAACTGGAGGGCGGGATGCGCGGATCGGACGAGAACTCGGGGTCTCTTTTCAGCTACATTGATCTGGAAGAGCGGGTGCCGGCAAGACATCCGCTCCGGACAACCCGCCGGATCGTGAACGACGCGCTGGAAAGCCTCGATGCCGATTTTGAGCGGCTTTATGCGGGCGAGGGCCGCCCTTCGATCCCGCCGGAACGCCTGATCCGAGCGAGCCTGGTGCAGATCCTGTTCTCGATCCGCTCGGAGCGGCAGCTTATGGAGCAGATGGAATACAACCTCCTGTTCCGCTGGTTCGTCGGACTGGGCATCGACGATCCGGTTTGGGTTCCGACCGTGTTCACAAAGAACCGCGACCGGCTTCTGAGCACGGAGATGTCGCGCAAGATCATGGCGGCGATCTTGGCGCACGAACAGGTGAAACCGCTGCTGTCGGATGAGCATTTCTCG
Organism: Gammaproteobacteria bacterium; assembly: GCA_037382365.1. Classification (GTDB taxonomy): domain Bacteria; phylum Pseudomonadota; class Gammaproteobacteria; order Steroidobacterales; family Woeseiaceae; genus Lentisalinibacter. The sequence goes on along the minus strand of JARRPZ010000209.1, from coordinate 1,072 downwards.
GTCGATGGCACGCTTATCAAGGCTTGGGCGTCGATGAAGAGCTTCCAACTGAAGGCCGACGAGGCCCCGCCGGATGACGGTGACGGCTCAGGGAGCCCTTCCGAAACCGCCACCCAGCCCGAACAGGACAAACCCGAAAGCTCCCCGATGCCCCGCACCGCCCGCCAAGACCGAAACGCTGAAACCGACTTTCGCGGCCAGAAGCGGTCCAATGCCACCCACGCGTCGACGACCGATCCCGATGCCCGGCTCTACAAAAAGTCTCCCGGTGCCGGCGCGATGCTCTGCTTCATGGGGCATACGCTGATGGAGAACCGCAACGGCTTGATCCTGCAAGCGGACCTGACGCAGGCCGACGGCCATGCCGAACGACGCGCCGCCATCGACATGATCGAACGGCACTCGCCGGGCTCCACCCGACGCCTGACCCTGGGGGCGGACAAGGGCTTCGATTGCGCCGACTTCGTAGCGGATTTGCGCCGGATGTGCGTGACCCCGCATGTCGCCCAGAAAGCACGTCACTCTGCGATCGACCGCCGTACCACACGCCATGCCGGATACGCCGCCTCGCTGAAACGCCGCAAAAAGATTGAGGAACCCTTCGGTTGGGCCAAGACCGTCGGCGGCATGGCGCAGACCACGCTCCGCGGCATCAAACGCGTCTGCGCCCGCTTCACGTTGACTATGGTTGCCAGCAATCTGGCCCGGCTGCCAAGGCTCCTGGCTCAGGAGGCCGCGCAATGAACTATGTATTTCACGTTTTGATCGAGAAGACTTCGGGATCGTGGAAAGCCAGATGCCCAGCTCTGGAATACCACGGTGCCGTCTCTGGCGGAGAAACGAAGGAAGAAGCGTTGACCCACATCCAAAGCGTTCTTTTGCTGATCTTGTTCGACATGGAACAGAAGGGGATGGAGATTCCAAAAGATGAAATTCGTCCCAATGGTATCCCCATAGCCGTCGACACAGCGGCGGAATGAACCTTTTTCAGCAGCCTGCTAAACGAGCCGTACGAGATCGGTGCCGCCGTGTGTGGGGCAGGCAGTTTCCTTCTCATCCAGCCATTCGGACC
>JARRPZ010000208.1:0-3483 GCA_037382365.1 Gammaproteobacteria bacterium | reverse complement strand
CCGGCATAAGCGAATCGCCGGATAGGATGGGACGACCGTTCCGGTACCATCCCTTCATGCGAACGCCGAGCCGCCCGCCGAAGCGGGCGCTAAATCTCGTTGATGTTATCTCTTATTCGGCGATACCAGGATTGTGATAAAGCGTGGTATCGAACTCGCTGCCGGCACCATGGCAGACGGTGCAGGCTTCCTGACCATTCGGCAGGCCATTGACCTTCAGGATGCTGTCCTTCAGGACGCCGACTTCGCCGTTGTTGGTCGTGAAGTGTCCGAGCGCCGCTGCGCTGGCATGACAAGCACCGCAGGCAGCCGCGGTCGGCGTCGTGGCGAAGTCGTCCAGCCAGGACTCGTCCGTCGCACCAGCCGCGATGCTGATCGAACGTGCTTCAGCCCGTGCAGCATTGTAGGCACCTTCCACGTGGCAGGTATCGCAGTTCGCGATGCTCTGCGGATAGGTCACCTCGGCAAACTCACCACCCGCGAAAGTCGGGCTGGCACCATGGATCGAATGGACCATGTAGCCGAGCGCGAAGCCTTCGTCGCCATCCACCAGATCAGCGTTGTGGCATACGGTACACATCTCCGGGTTGCCGTTGCGGTTGCTGCCATGGAACTGTATCTGCTCGTGGCAGGCGTTGCACTTGTCGGCGCTGGCCGCAAAGTCGCGTTCGGTGCCAGGATAGAAGACTACGCTCGTCGCAGCGGCCCGTTCGGTCAGCGTGACACCATCGGAATCGACGACATCCACTGCGGCCGGATGGCCACCCATGGCGATGTAGGCTTCACCGGTGAAGTCGGCCGGCAGCGCAAGGAAGTACTCGAGTGTATAGCTGCCGTCCGCCGCCTGGGATACGCCCTGGTCGGTGATGGCCTGCTGGATCGAGCTCAGATACCAACGGTTCGGATGACCCGGGCCATAGTACTCGGGCCCGTTACCCCGCTCGCGGAATCCGCCCGTCGCACCGGACTCTTCGCCGTTGTAAGCCTCCACACCGGGCCAGGCCACGTAGAGGTTCATCGACGCAGCGCCGTCCGTGAAGCCCGGATCGGTCTGGATGTCATACGGTGTGCCTTCGGCATCCGTCACGCGGAACGTGATGACCGGCGTTTCGCCCGGACCCACGTTGGTCGCGTCGAGGATCTCGAACACGAAGTCTTCGCCGAGCGCCTGACGCCAGCGCTGGTCGCCAGCCACCTTGCTGTGGATAGCCAGCGCCGGACCGGCATTAGCGACATTACCGTCGATATGGCACTGACCGCACACGCCGTCCTGCGCGATGCCGACGTCGGCGTCGGCATAGGCGTGGGTGAAGCTGTAGTCGGCAACACCGGTGACCTCGTCGAAGTTCTCAGCGATGAGACCATCGGCATGACAGCTGGCACAGGCCTTGACCGTCGCGCCTTCGTTCCAGGCGCTGCCGTCCGGCGTCGCCTCGGATTCGACGTGGCAGGTCTCGCAGTAGGTCTTCGACTGCGGATGAGTGACTTCACCGTAGTCGTGCTCGCTGCCGCCATAACCGTAGATCACGTAGGGGAGCGGATCCTCGTTACCGTCCACACGGTCCACGCCCATATGGATGGAGTGGGCCATGTAGGCCATGTCGAGGGACTCGCCCGTATCCTGGTCCACGGTACCCGGGTTGTGACAGGTCACGCAGTACTCGACCGTCTTGCGCGGTCCACCATGCATCGCGAACTCGAAATGGCAGTCGGCACAGTTCTCGGTGGCCGCGATGGCCTTCGAGACACCGGAGCCGGCACCGCCGTCGGGTACGAAATCGTAGACCGGGTTATCGGGTGCCAGGGGCACTTCCCCGGCACCGCCCAGCCGGATCTCCAGGCCGATGCGATGCGTCAGGCTGGCGTCGTACTCCACCGCCACGGGCTCCGTCACGTTCGTGATGTCGGTGGCGAAGGTGTAACGATAGTTGCCGTCACCCAGTTCTTCGAGCGTACCGGAAGAGTCGGCCGTCGCCTGGATCGCCTGATCCAGGAAGTCCGGCGGATTCGGGTTGAATGCTTCTCCGCCCGCCACCTCGACGCGATTGACGTAGCTCTGCCAGTACGGCAGACCGCCGTTTACGTCCGGGTCGGAGGGAACCAGCTTAGCAGCCGTGAACCAGACCACGCCCTCGGCCAGACCGAGCGCCGGCTCACCGTCCTCCGTGAGGACCGTGAATTCGACGACCGGTGGACTTTCGATCGTGACGCTGGTGATCTCGGCCTGCAGCTGACCGAGAATTTCGATCTCTTCCTCGGTCAGCGCTTCGCCGTCACCGATCGTAATCGACGCCGCTGATCCACCCGGAGGCCCGGGAGGTCCAACGGCCCCGTCATTACCATCGGTACCCGGAGGCCCCGGTGGTCCTGGTGGTCCCGCGGGACCGTCATCGCCTTCGCAACCTGCTACACCCAGCAGCAGCAGCGTGGCGAGGACCAGTGCCCAGCTTCCTTTGAACATCTTGTGGAAACGGTTCATGGCGCAACCCTCTGCTTCTTCGAAATTCCGGTTGCCGGTCAGGGTCATTGTTCAACTGCGCCCCGATCGGTACACCGGCGTCCACTCAAGGGTAGATTTGCGCGTGTCAGGAAACACTGACATATGTCAGTTACGGCCCGGAGGTCACCGGTGGATAGTACGTATTCTAATCCCGGGAGCCGTAGGTCTCCGGCAGGAGGTGAACGAGTGGCATAAAGGCCCTTTACTTTAATCACAGATTCGATTGTGGAACACTGACATTTGGCAATTTCAAGTAGGGAGTTGCCGACGGTTACCGTGGGGTATTCGGTATCGACCCAGACATCCGCAAAGCGTATCAAGCACGATAAAAGAAACGGGGGAGACGCATCCGTGCCCTGCAACAATTGTGTGTGCCTTTTCCGCGGCCTCGAGGAGGGAAACGACCCGATCGACGATCTGCCGTGCCTGATGTCGGGAATCGTCCAGTGCGCCCGCTACGACAAGGGCGAGATGCTGTTCCTGCAGGGCGAACCGGGCGGCCACCTTTTCTCCATATCCCACGGCATCGTGAAGATCTGTCACAACAGTCCCGACGGACGGGAGCAGATCGTCGGGATCGGGCGCCGCGGAAATCTCGTGGTCGGGCTGCAGACGCTGCAGCAGGAGCGCTATGCCTACTCCGCGGCAGCGGCCACGCCGGTTCAGGCCTGCCGGGTCAGCCACAAGGCGCTGCTCTCCCGCGTGGAGCATCGGCCGGAGGTCGCAATGCGGCTGATCGACGCGCTGAACGCTCAGCTGGTCCAGAGTCGGGCCCTTATTCAGGCCATGGGCCACAAGTGCGCCAGCGCCAAACTCGCCGCGTTCCTCCTGATCATGGCGCCGGAACCCTGGCCGACGGATGGTCGGTATCGCCTGCCGATCACGCGGCTGGAAATCGGCAACCTGCTCGGTCTCAGTGAAGAGACCGTCTGCCGGCTGATGGCCGACATGAAACGCCGCGACGTGCTGCGTGCGCCACGGGG
>JARRPZ010000207.1:0-3520 GCA_037382365.1 Gammaproteobacteria bacterium | reverse complement strand
GGCGTGGACGTCTGCCGTTGCGGACGCATCGAGTTCTTCCCCTTTGATCCGGAAGAAGTACTGAACTACGAAGTGGGTTATAAGACCCGGCTCTTCGACGGGCGCATGAATCTCGTCGTGACGGCCTTCTCGACGGACTTCAAGGACAAGCAGGTCTCCCAGTTCCGCACGGTCGGTTTCGTCGAGGATGGCGAGGGCAACGTGCTCCAGCCGCCGCAGGAGATCGGAACCCTGGTCACTTCCAACGCGGGCGAGGCGTCGATCAACGGACTCGAGATCGAGTGGGATTTCATCCCGTGGGACAACGGACGCTTCACCGGTGGCATCGGCCTGCTGGATGCGGAGTTCGACGCCTGGCCGGGCTACGCGGGCGAGGCGTATTTCTGCGAGCAGCGGGCCGAGGCGGCGGACGCGACCGGCAACGATTCAATACGTTGCGTGCCCCAGGATGATGGCTCCGGCAACGTGGATATCGAGGGTAACGAGCTGCCGTATTCGACCCCGATCACGCTGACGGTCGCCTATACCCACGACTTCATCCTGTCGAGCGGGGCCAGCATTACGCCCTATGCGCGATTCAGCTGGAAGGATGACACCCACTTCACCGAGGGCAATTTCGACGCGATCGAATCCCTGTCGGACAAGCGGGATGCTTATGGCACGTTGGACTTCACGCTGAAGTACACCTCCGCGGACGAGGCCTGGTTCGTCGAAGCATTCGTCTACAACGTGACCGACGAGCGATTCCCCACCTATTTCGTGGATTCGAACCAGCCGGACGTCCCGCTGTTCACGTGGAACGAGCCCCGGTCGTGGGGCCTGCGGGCGGCCTACAACATCCGCCCGTGACGACTCCGGCCGTATGCGCAGCGGTGAGACAGAAAGCCGATCCGGGTCATCGGTCAGCGGCGGCGTGATCGCACTGGCGGCCGCGATGCTGATCGCGGCCGGATCGCCGACCGCGGCCGCCGCGGAGTTGTTCGCGCTGGACGACGGGCAGGCGATCGCTCCGTTCACGTTGATGCTCGGCGACGAAGGCAACTGGGCTCAACCCGTACCGGACGCGCCGGAGTCCGCGTCGTCGAGTTCGGGTGCCCTCAGCATCGAGCCCGAAGTCGGCGGTGGCCTGAGGGCCACGTGGAACGGTGACGCGCCGGCCCAGATCTACCTGCAGGCCGCCGAGCCAATGGACGTTTCTGCGCTGGCTGCGGCGGACGCCGCGCTGGTCCTGCTGCTGAAGGTCAACCGACCGCCCGGCGGGGACGTCGAGCTGCGTATGGCCTGCGGCTACCCCTGCCAGGCGGCGGCCGACGTCACCCGACTCTTCGGTGCGATTCCCGCGGATCGGTGGGGCACCGTCTCTTTCTCTCTCTCCTGCTTCACAGAGGAAGGGCTGCAGACGGATCGCATGGACGCCCCGTTCGTGCTGGCGACCAGCGGTGAATTCTCCGTCTCGCTGCGTCAGATCGCCATCCTGGAGGGAATGGCCGGCCAGGCGACGGTGCGATGTGACTGAGGGAGGGAGCCGCGGCGCTGCCACGGTACCGCTTCACTCCGGTACGGGACCGGTCGAGTCGCGTATCACCAGTTCGGACGGGATTAAGGCGGGCTCGCCGCCTTCGCGATCGTTACGACCGTTGCGAAGTCGCTCGAGCAGGAGTGCGGTCGCCTGTTCGCCCATGGCCTGCATCGGCTGGCGTATCGTCGTTAGCGCGGGCCAGACCTTGTGAGCGAGCGGCACGTCGTCGAATCCGGTGACCGAGAGTTCCGCCGGGATCCGGATACCGAGTTCATGGGCGGTGCGGATCACGCCCGCCGCCATGTCGTCCGTACTGGCAAGTATGGCAGTAGGGCGTCGCTTTCTCTGCAGAAGACGCCGACCACACTCGACACCGGATTCGAACGAGTTGTCGCCATGGCAGACGAAGGATTTCCGCATGCTCAGGCCGGCCTGCTCCAGCCCCCGGAGAAAGCCGGTGTATCGCTGCTGGACGGCGAGCTGATCGGGATGCCCGACGATGAAGCCGATGTCCCGGTGCCCGAGCGACGCCACATAGCGGGTCAGCTCCGCACAGATTTCCTCGTCGTTGGTGCGGACGGATCGGGCAGGATCGCCGTGTGCGCCCGGTGCGATACGGGCGACCGCCACGCCGGACCGGTCCAGCTCCGCGACGAGCGCCTCCATGTCCGACAGGGGCGGTGTCAGGATGAGGCCGTCCAGGCGGGTATTGCCGGCGAGTTCGCTGATCTGGCGGGGCAGGTCCGTATCGGTGTAGCGGCAGGGATGCAGCAGCAGTTCGAATCCGCCGGCGCGGCAGGCGTCCACAGCACCGGTCAGGATGTTGATGATGTAACTGGCCGCCGGTTTGACGTAGAGCAGGCCGATCAGGAAGCTGCGTTTGCCGGCGAGACTGCGCGCCGACGTGTTCGGCCGATATCGGAGGTCGCGTATCGCCTGCTCGACGCGTTCGCGCGTACCCGGCCGCACGTTCGGTTCGTGGTTGACCACCCGGGATACCGTCTTGATGGAGACGCCGGCACGGCTTGCGACATCCTCGATGGTGGCTCTTCCCATGGGACACTCTCTCCCTGCGCGGGTCCGCATCCGGGCCACGCTGTCGTTGGAGCGGATTGTAGCGCGAACCACGAGATGCTGACAGCGTTGTCATCCTGGCGGGATAGCCATCATGCCTGATCGGGAAGCAGTGGCACCGCACTACGAGACGGCACCGGAAGACCGTATCCCGTTCTCGCAGAAGATCGCCTACGGCGTGGGCGCCTTCGTGAACAATCTGCTGGCGGCGGCCATCGGCGGCATGATGATCGTGCTGAATCTCGGACTCGGTATGAATCCGGCGCTGGTCGGTCTGCTCGGAGCGCTGCCGCGCCTGACGGACGCGATCACGGATCCGTTGATGGGATACATTTCCGATAACACGCGGACACGCTGGGGCAGACGACGACCCTACATATTCGGCGGCGCCATCGCCGCCGGCCTCATCTTTGCGCTCCTTTGGCAGCTGCCGCCCGATCGCAGCGAGGCATGGTACTTCTGGTACTTCCTGGTGGGTTCCTTCGTCTTCTATCTCGCGTATACGGTTTTCGCGACGCCCTGGGTCGCCCTCGGCTACGAACTCACGCCGGACTATCACGAGCGTACCCGCCTGATGGGAGTGCAGAATTTCATCGGCCAGCTCGCCTATGTCGTGTCTCCCTGGTTCCTGCTCATCATGCAGTACGAACCCTGGTTCGAGGACATGCGCACCGGCGCGGCGGGTCTGGCCGTCATCATCGGCGCGATCGTGATCCTGTTCGGCGTCCTGCCGGCCGTGTTTCTGCGGGAGCGTTTCAAGGACGTGGCCTTCGCGGAGGCACAGGAACATGTGGCGGAGGAATCGAGCCGCGGTGTCGTCTTCCGTCGTCTGGCCGATTTCTTCCAGGGCTTCCTGACCACGCTCCGCTTCCGTCCGTTCCTGAAGCTGTGCGCGGCGACGTTCCTCGTCTTCAACGGCTTCATCCT
>JARRPZ010000206.1:0-3567 GCA_037382365.1 Gammaproteobacteria bacterium | reverse complement strand
ACCGTGCAGCCGCTGGAGTTCCCCGGCGGCGACATCGGCGCCCTGGCCGTCCACGGCACCTGCAACGATCTCGCCGTGGCCGGCGCCCGCCCTCTCTATCTGAGTCTGAATGCCTTCATCGAGGAAGGCCTGGAGATCGCAGTACTCGACCGGATCATCGCCAGCCTGGCCAGAGCCGCTGCGGAAGCCGGCGTGCGCGTTGCCGCCGGCGACACCAAGGTGCTGAGACGCGGCGAGGGCGGCGGTCTCTATCTCGCCACGACCGGGGTCGGTATCCGCCTGCCGGGCGTGAAGCCGTCGTTCGACAATATCCGAGCGGGCGATGCGATCATCGTCAGCGGACCGGTGGGCGATCACGGCACGGCGGTCATGCTGGCACGCGAGGATTTCGGCCTGCGCGGCGACCTGCAGTCCGACGCGGCGACCATCGCGCCGCTCGCGGCCCGGTTGCTGAATTTCGACGGGCTGCGTTTCATGCGCGATCCCACCCGCGGCGGGCTGGCCACCGTGACCCACGAGATCGCGGCGGTCACCGGCTTCGGCGTGCGACTGCACGCCCCCGACGTGCCGGTCCGGGAGCCGGTGCAGGCGGTCTGCGAAATGCTGGGGTACGACCCCTATTACCTCGCCTGTGAGGGCCGTGTGGTGGCGGTGCTGGATCCTCGCGAGGCGGACGAGGCGGTCGCCGCGCTGCGCGAGCTGCCCGGCGGCGAGCTCGCCGCGCGCATCGGGCTGGTCACCGATGCCCATGAACGCGTCGTGCTGGAGACCGAACTGGGCGGCGAACGCTTCCTCGAGGAACTCGAGGACGACCCGTTGCCGCGCATCTGCTGAGAGCATCCGTTCCCAATGAGTAAACGCAAGCGCCACGATCAGCACGCATCGCCGAAATCCGACATCCGCATCGCCCGTGAAGCGGACCTGCGCCCGATCACGGAGATCGCCGCGGAACTCGGGATCGGCGAGGACGACCTGCTGCCCTACGGAAACGACAAGGCGAAGGTCTCGCTGGAGTTCATCCGCTCGCTCGCGGATCGGCCGAGCGGCAGACTGATCCTGGTCGCCGGCATCACGCCGACGAAGGCCGGCGAAGGCAAGACGACGACCACGGTCGGCCTCGGCGACGCGCTGCGGCGGATCGGCAAGCACGCCTCGGTCTGCCTGCGGGAACCCTCCCTCGGCCCCTGCTTCGGTATGAAGGGCGGCGCCGCGGGCGGCGGTTACGCCCAGGTAGTGCCGATGGAAGACATCAACCTGCACTTCACCGGCGACATGCACGCGATCGGTGCCGCTCACAACCTGCTCGCGGCGCTCGTCGATAATCATATCTACTGGGACAATCCGCAGCGCATCGACGGACGCCGCGTGGTCTGGCGCCGTGTCATGGACATGAACGACCGGGCACTGAGGCAGATCACGGCGGGGCTCGGCGGAGTCATCAACGGTTATCCGCGCACGGACGGCTTCGACATCACCGTGGCTTCCGAGGTGATGGCGATCCTGTGCCTGGCCGAGGATCTCACCGACCTGCGCGAACGGCTCGCGCGGATCATCGTGGGCTACGACCACGGACTGGAACCCGTACACGCCGTCGACGTGCAGGCCGACGGCGCGATGACCGTGCTGCTGAAGGACGCGATCCAGCCGAACCTGGTGCAGACGCTGGAGCACACGCCCACTTTCGTGCACGGGGGCCCGTTCGCCAACATCGCCCACGGCTGCAATTCCGTGCTCGCCACCCGAACGGCACTGAAACTGTCCGACTACGTCGTGACCGAGGCGGGATTCGGGGCGGACCTCGGCGCCGAGAAGTTCTTCGACATCAAGTGCCGCAGCGCCGGACTGAAACCCGATGGCGCGGTGATCGTGGCCACCATCCGGGCGCTGAAGATGCACGGCGGCGTCAGTGACGACAAGCTGGATCACGAGAACCTGGTCGCCGTCGCCAAGGGCTTCGACAATCTTGCCCGCCACGTCGAGAACACCCGCGGCTTCGGCATACCGGTCGTGGTCGCGCTGAACCGTTTCACGACCGACACCAAAGCGGAATTCGACATGGTCCGCCAGGCCTGCGCGGAACTCGACATTCTGTGCGTCGGCTGCGACCACTGGGCCGAAGGCGGCGCCGGGGCCACGGAGCTGGCGGAGGCCGTGGTCGAGATGGTCGAGAGAGACGCGCAGGACTTCCGCTATCTGTATCCGGACGACATGCCGCTGTGGGACAAGATCCGCACGGTGGCCCAGAACATCTACCGGGCCCAGGGCATCATCGCGGACCAGAAAGTGCGTGACCAGATCGCCCGTTTCCAGGACACCGGTTACGGTCACTTCCCCGTGTGCATCGCGAAGACGCCGCTCAGCTTTACGACGGATCCGAACGTCAAAGGCATTCCGAAAAACCATGTGGTACCGATCCGCGAGGTACGGCTCGCCAATGGCGCCGGTTTTCTCGTGGCGATCTGCGGCGACATCATGACCATGCCCGGCCTGCCGCGACGGCCTGCTGCCTGCAATATGCATATCGATGCGGACGGGAACATCGACGGGCTCGCCTGAAGGTCGGACCGAATCGACGAATCGCCGAGAAGGGGCACACCTGATGAAGCATGTTCGTATTGCAGGGCTGGCTTGCCTGGTGATCGCGGGGCTCGCACACGGTGCGGAGCCTGCAGACTCTTCTCCAGGCAACTGGCGTGTCGATTTTTTCGATGATTTCGACACCTTCGACACCGCCAACTGGCAGGACCAGATCCTGTGGGTGAATGAAGAAGACCAGTGTTACCTGAGGAATGGCGAACACGGCACCCGGGAAGTGAGCGACGGCACACTGAAGCTGCGCGTCGTCGATCTCGGTGAGCTCCGGCCGTGCGACAACGTGGACAAGTTCGGCAAACGCCACCCGGATACGCGCTACGTGGCCGGGCGCATTGCGTCCAAGAATCTGAAGGAGTTCGTCGGCGGCCGTTGGACGGCACGGCTGCGGGTGCACGAGCCGGGCCAGGAAGGCATGTTCCCTGCCTGGTGGCTGCTCGGCGCCCGTAATGACGAACCCCCGGTGCAGGAGCCGGACGAGAACGTCTGCTGGCCCGCAACCGGCTCCGGCGAGATCGACATTTTCGAACATCACGGCCACGGCGAAGCGGCGGTCTACGCCCTGCGGATCATCGAGGACCTGGGAAATTGCACCGGCGACTGGGAATCCTCACAAAAGATCGTGAGCGCGAAAATCGACGAGTATCACGAGTATTCCGTCGAATGGCTGGGGGACGACCTGATCTTCAGACTGGACGGCGAGGAGGTCCATCGCCTGCCCGGCAGAGCCGACGATCTCCCGGAACCATTTTTCGCCATACTCAATTTCGCCAAGCTCACCGACGGGCCGCTTGACAGCGATTGGGTCATGGAGGTGGACTGGGTCAGGCACGAGTCGCGGCGCTGAGTGAGGCAATCTCATCAAACACGAGAACGTGTCCGCGACCCGAAGCGGACGCTTGTCTGACGACCCCATAGTGGCATATCCCCGGCGTGAACGCATGATGGCCCGTGTGTTCCGGCGAACCGAGTATT
>JARRPZ010000205.1:0-5270 GCA_037382365.1 Gammaproteobacteria bacterium | reverse complement strand
GGAGCGCGACCGCCTCGGAGCCCGCCGCGATGCGTCGCGCGACGGCAGGGGTCACGGCGACCGCGTATCGACGGGCGACTTCCCGGAGTCGGGGCAGTGAGTCCTCGCCCACGAGTCCGGCCCGGGCGAGATCGTCGACGCGTGTGAGCCGTCTCCTCATCGCCTACCAGGCGTATCCCGCCTGCAGGCTGAGCTGCCGCCTCGGCGCCGGCGTGCCCGGGAATTCCCGAAAATCGCTGTTGGTCACATTGTCCACGACCAGACTCAGCGAGAGTCCGCCCGCCGGTTGCCAGACCAGCGCAAAGGAAGCGCCGAATGCGTCGTCGGAATCCGTGCGCAGCGGATTGTCCGCCTGGCGACGGAATTCGGTGTCGAGTGCGGCCCGCCAGTCGTCACCGAGGGTGAACTCCAGTGCCACGGTGACACGGTGTCGCGCGTAGTTGAGGGCATAATAACTGGCGTCGACCTGCGCGTTGCCGTAGTCGGCGTCCTTGTCGAGCCAGCCATAGCCGGCGCGCAGCGTCAGCCGATCGAAGACGCGGGCCGCGTAGAGTTCGAGTCCGGAGACCTCCAGGTCTACGGCATTCGCCTGGCGAACGAACGGAGCGCCGGAGAGGAAGGTCCAGTCGACCAGTTCGTCGTCGCGGCGGCGGAACAGTGCCGCCTCGACACGCCAGACCCCGCTCATGTGGCTGAACGACAACTCCACCGCACGGGCCTTCTCCCGGCCCAGCGCCGGATTGCCGCCGAACAGGCCGCTGGGCTGCGAGGCGAGCGCCGTGTAACCGGGAAGCTGCGACGTCTCGGCGTAGGACAGTCGCCATGTCTGCAGACTCCCGCCGACTGGTCGCCGCCAGGCCACGAATGCGGACGGAAGAAGCTCGCTGGCGTCCCGGTTCGACCAGTCGAGACGCGCCCCGGCACCGAACTCCAATTCGCCGTCCCCTGTTTCACGGGTGAAGGTCGGCACGAGGGCCAGCGTGGCATAGCTGCGGCTGGCGAAAGGCCCGTTGGTCAGATCCGTGGAGCGCACGAGCTCGTCCGCCGTGAATTGCAGCGAGTAGCGCAGCCGGATTACCTCGCCACCCAGCTGGCCCGCTAGCGCCGCACCGCCGGCGCGGGTCTCATGTTCGAATGCGCCGGGGACGCCGGATTCCGTCGTGCGGCGGTCGAAGTCATAGTCGTCGATCAGTCGCCGGAACCAGACTCCCGCCTGCCAATGGTCCCCGTCGGAAGAGCCCGCGGCATGATTCAGCACCGCCAGGGTCGTCTCCGTGTGATCCGTTTCCGGGAGGGAGGCGATCCCCGTGTAGGCGCCGGGCCAACCGTAGAACTTGTCCTGGTAGGCCAGCAACAGGTCCGTCCGGGAGTCGGCACTGCTGCGCTGCGCACGGAACGCGTAGCGCTCAAAGTCGTGGTCGCCATTATCGCGGCTGCCGTCCCCACTGGAGGCGGCCGCCGCAAATTCGGCGCCGAAACCGTGGGCGAACGTCGACGCCGCACGGGCATCGAAGAATCTCAGCGCATCGGTACCCAGTCCGACCCCGGCACCGAAACCCGGCTCTATCGACGCGAAACCATAGCTGACGGTCGCGACGGCCGAATTGAAGCCGACGACGGCATTGTCCACGCCGGTCAGCAGCACGGGCGCCTCCAGCATCGCCGGCGCAACCGGCAATTCGGCGACATAATGGCCCGTCTGGGGATCCAGGATAGTAACGGCACCCAGCCGGAAACCCGTATTCTCGAACAGTCCGCCACGCACCGACACATCCGACTGTCCCTCCGCGAGGCCCCGGGACTGGACGTCGATGCGCGGATCATAACGGAGCACGGTCACCGGCGCGGCGAAGGTGCTGGCCGGTACCTCGATCGCGACCCGCCGCGCGGTGACAACGATCGTGGAGAGTTCTTCGTCCGGAACCACACCCCGGACCTTTGCCTCCCCGGCTGCCTCGCTCGACGCGCATGCAAGCAGGACGGCGATCATGATGGCGGGGGAGCGGCTGGACAAGTGGCTACAGGCAGGTCGACTCGGCAGATCGGAATGGGAGCATACGTCCCGCACCTTCGCAAGCCGCCGCGGCATGTTAGGCTGAAAGCTCGTCAACCCGCACAGGACAATCGAGGGAAAAGGAGACCGAGATGGCCAGCATCCTGATCACCGGCGCCAGCCGCGGTATCGGACTCGAACTCTGCCGTCAATTCGGGGACCGGGGCGATGACGTCATCGCCGTCTGTCGCGATCCGAGCCCGGCACTCGAGGAGCTGGGCGCCGAAATCATCGAGCACAGCGATGTCGCCCGGGATGACGACGTGGAGCAGCTGCGCTACGCGCTGAAGGGTCGCAAGATCGACGTGCTGATCAATAACGCAGGCATGCTCCGCGGCGACGACATCGACACCGTGGACTACGACGACATGATCGAGCAGTTCCGGGTCAACACCCTCGGCCCGCTCCGCGTGACACGGGCGCTGCTGGACAATCTCGAACAGGGATCGAAGGTCGGTATCGTGTCCAGCCGCGTCGGCTCGGTCGGAGATAATGGTTCGGGCAATAACTACGGATACCGGGTTTCGAAGGCAGCCGTGAACATGGTGGGCAAGAACCTGAGCCACGACCTGAAGCCCCGCGGCATTGCCGTCGCGCTGCTGCACCCGGGGCTCGTCGCCACCGACATGACCGGCGGCCGCGGTATCCCGCCCGAGAAGGCCGCGGCCGGGCTCATCCAGCGCATGGACGAGCTGAACCTGGACACGACCGGCCAGTTCTGGCACGCCGAGGGCGAAGAACTCCCCTGGTAGGCCGATGAGTGTACTCGGGACCGGCGGCTCAGGCCGCCAGTTGCAGCATGTAGAAATGTGCGCCCTGATCGTCCTGAACAACGCTCAATCGACCGGCCGGCGTGTCGAAGGGCTCTGCATGTACCTGGCCTCCGAGCTGCGCCAGGCTCTCGACCCGGGCGTCGACGTCGTCGACGGCGAAATAGACGCTCCAGTGAGACGGCATCTCGCCCCACTGCTCGTTCATCTGCAGTAAGCCACCATTCGTCCGCTCGCCGTTGCGGATCACGTAATAGGTCGTCGGTGCATCCTCGTTGAGCGCGTAGTCCCAGCCGAAGATGTCGTGGTAGAACTCCCGCGCGCCGTCAATATCGCGGCATGCGAGTTCGTTCCAACAGAATGCACCAGCCTCGTTGCACACGGCTGCCCCCTTGTGTTCGAGAGGCTGCCACAGTGACAAAGCAGCTCCTTCCCGGTCGGTCACTACCGCCATGTGCCCGGCGTCGAATATCTGCATCGGCGCCATCGCTATGCCGCCGCCACTGGCTTCGGCACGGCCGACGGCCGCGCCCAGGTCGGCCACCGTGACGTAGCTCGCCCACACGCCCGGCATGCCCTGCTGCAGCATCTCGTCGGGCATCTGGCCCAGCCCGGCCATCTCGTCGTCGTCCCGCATGAACATGATGTACGGCGGACCGCCCCGGGTGTCCTGGTCCCGGGCGGACCAGCCGAATAACGCCCCATAGAACCGCTTCGCCTGCGCAACATCCCCCCGCTTATTTACGGCAATCGCAGCCAATATAGCAGTAATGTACGGACCGCATCTCCGGCGGCTGTTCGTCGATCCGATACACCCCTGAAATCGGATACACTCCTCGCCTTTCGACAAGTGTCCGGAGTGATGCATGCGGATATTTGTGAGTGTTCTGATCTTGGCACTCGTGTGCCTCGAAGCCGACGCGGCAGAAATCCGCCTGAATGACGGCAGCGTCGTCGTCGGTACGATTCTCAGGCTGGTCGACGGTGAGGACCTCGTCGTGGACACCGAGTACATGGACGAGGTCACGATCGAATGGCAGTCGGTCGCTGGCATCAGCGGCACCCAGGTCGTCGATATCATTACCTATGACGATCGGCGGTTCATTGGCACCGTCGTGTTCGACCGCGGAGACGTGACGATCTATGCCGACGGCGAAACGATGGTCGCACCCCAAGATATTTTCTCTATAGAGGAACTCAGCGACTCGTTCTGGGACGCCATCGACGTCTACACCGACCTCGGGATGAATATCGTCCGGGGTAACAACGAAGTGACGCAGCTGAGCTTCGGTGCGGGTGTCGGCTACGAGGGGAAGGATTTCGAAACATCAGTCGACGCATCGACGATCATAAACGAGCAGCTGGAGACCCAGGATACGCGCCGGACAACCTTCAACGCGTCTTATACCTATCTCATCAGCACGAGATGGCAGGGCAGCGGATTCTATCAGTTCGAATCCGACGAGCAGCAGGACCTGGAGGGCCGTAGTCTGATCGGCAGCTATCTCGGCCATCGCATTCTCAATAGTCGGCGGCACCGCTTCGATGTGTACGCCGGTGTCGCGATCAACTCGGAGAAATTCGAGGGTCTGCCAAGAGAAGAAACGCCGGAAGGGCTGGTCGGTGCCGCCTACCGGCTGCGTTCCATAGTCGATCTCGACACGCGCCTCACTTTCTTCCCGAACCTCGAGGAGAGCGGCCGGCTGCGGTCGCAGTTTGACGCGACGCTGAGTGTCGATCTGTTCGCGGATCTCGACTTCAAGCTCACGGCCTACAACCGGTACGACAGCGACCCGCCTGAGGCCAACGACAAGAACGACAGCGGCCTGACAGTAGGCCTGAGTTGGGAGTACTGAGTCACCAGGCGGTTGGATGATAAAAAAAGGCCGCCCCGGAATCCGGGACGGCCTCTCATCTAGAAGCCTGGCGGTGACCTACTCTCACATGGGGAGACCCCACACTACCATCGGCGCTGAGCGTTTTCACTTCCGAGTTCGGTATGGGATCGGGTGGTTCCCACTCGCTATTGCCGCCAGGCAAACCGGTATGAATCTTGCGCAGCATGCAAGATCCCATGTTGGGTTAACAATCTGGAAAGTCTTGACGTCTCGAGTGTCGCTTAGCGTCGCGAAAACGCTTTAGTGTTATATGGCCAAGCCTCACGAGCAATTAGTACTGGTTAGCTTCATCCATTACTGAACTTCCACACCCAGCCTATCAACCTCGTAGTCTTCGAGGGCTCTTCAGGGACCTCGAGGGTCCAGGGAAACCTAATCTTGAAGGGGGCTTCCCGCTTAGATGCTTTCAGCGGTTATCCCTTCCGCACATAGCTACCCGGCAGTGCCACTGGCGTGACAACCGGAACACCAGAGGTGCGTCCACTCCGGTCCTCTCGTACTAGGAGCAGCTCTTCTCAAGTTTCCAACGCCCACGGCAGATAGGGACCG
>JARRPZ010000204.1:0-3682 GCA_037382365.1 Gammaproteobacteria bacterium | reverse complement strand
AACTACAAACTCGAGTTCATGGGCCCGACCGGCACGAATGCCGTCGAACTCGCACTGAAGCTCGCCCGCAAGGTGACCGGGCGGCGCACGGTGGTCGCCTATACCCATGGCTTCCACGGCATGACACTCGGCTCGCTCGCCTGCACCAGCAACTCCTATTTCCGCAATGCCGCCGGCGTGCCCCTGGAGCACGTCGTGCATCAGCCGTTCGGCTGCCGCAAGACCTGTCTCGGCTGCGAACTGGGCTGCGGAGTCGAATCCGTCGACCGGTTGCGGGCCCTGTTCGAGAACCCGTCCAGCGGCTGGGAGCCGCCGGCCGCCTTCCTCGTCGAGGCGATCCAGGCCGAGGGCGGAGTGAAAGTGGCCAGCGAGGAATGGCTGCAGGCCACGCAGAAACTCGCCCGCGATCTCGGCGCCCTGTTCATCATCGACGACATCCAGGCCGGCTGCGGCCGCACCGGCAACTACTTCAGCTTCGACGGCATGGGCCTCGACCCGGACATCATCACGCTGGCCAAAGGCATCGGCGGCTTCGGTACGCCGCTTGCGATGAACCTCGCCAAACCGGAACACGACAAACACTGGAAACCCGGCGAGCACACCGGTACTTTCCGCGGCCAGGGGTTGTCGTTCGTGGCCGGTGTCGAGGGGCTGAAGTACTTCGACGACGACCGCTTCCTGCAGGAAGTTCGTGAAAAGGGGGAACACATGCGGGAGCATCTGGAGAAGCTCTGCGCCTCGACGGCCGGCGTCACCATGCAGGCCCGCGGCAAGGGGATGATGCAGGCGCTGGACACCGGCGACCCGGACCTCGCGAAAGCCATAGTGGCGAAGGCGTTCGACGCCGGACTCATCATCACCCAGTGCGGGGTGGGGGGACGTGTGCTGAAGCTGATCCCGCCGCTCACGATTCCGCAGGAAGACCTGCAGGAGGGCCTGGACATCCTGTCCGACGCGGTGGCCCGGACGGTGGAGGTGAAAGCCGCATGAGACAGCGCGACGACATGACCTTTCCGTTCGAGGAGTACGAGCGGCGCCTGCGGGAACTGCGCGAGCGAATGGAGAAACGCCTGCTCGATGCGGTGGTCATCACCGACCCGGAAAACCTGATGTACCTGACGGATTATCAGACCACCGGGTATTCGTTCTTCCAGGCCCTGGTGGTGCCGCTGGAAGAGGAGCCGTTCATGATCACCCGGGGCATGGAGGAGTCGAACATCCATGCCCGTACCTGGGTGACCCGCACGCGGCCGTATCCCGACACGGGAGACGCCATCCAGATGCTGGTCGAGTCGCTGCGGGAGTTCGGCCTGAAAGGCAAGGACATCGGCTACGAACGCAATAGCTACTTCTTCCCGGCCTACCACCAGGACAGCATCCATACGAACTTCAGCGACGGGCGCCTCCTCGACTGCTTCGGCATCGTCGAACAGGGCCGCATCACCAAATCCGTGCACGAGATCGAGGTGATGAAGAAGGCGGCGGCTGCGACCGAGGCCGGCATGCGGGCGGGATTCGAAGTGGCGCAGGCGGGCGCCACGGAGAACGAGATCGGTGCCGCCATCTCGGCGGCGATGTTCCGGGCAGGCGGCGAACCGCCGGCGGTGATGCCGTACGTGACGTCGGGTCCGCGATCGATGATCGGTCACGCGACCTGGGAAGGCCGCACGGTCCAGCCGGGCGAGCACGTTTTCCTGGAAGTCGGCGGTTGCTACCGTCGTTATCACACGGCGATGATGCGTACGGTGCTGCTGGGCGACATGACGGCCTCGCTGCGCCAGGCCCAGGAGCGCATGAAGCTCGCGCTGCGCGAGGTGAAGAACATCATCCGGCCCGGGCTCACCGTCTCCGATGCCGACAACCTGATCCGGGGGATCATCCAGGACAACCAGGTCGGCGCGAACCTGATCACCCGCTCCGGCTACTCGATCGGCATCGCCTTCCCGCCCAGCTGGGACGAGGGCTACATCTGCAGCCTGCGACAGGGCAGTGCCATGGTGATGGAGGAAGGCATGTGCTTCCACATCATCCCGTGGATGTGGGGCGTGGACGGCGACAAGACCGTCGGTATCTCGGACACGATCTACATTACGGACAGGAGCTGCAAGTCCTTCTTCTCCCTGGAAGAGGATTTCGTCGTGAAATCGGAGCCCACATCGAAAGTCAGCGAGGACACCGGTGCGGACAAGCTCGTCTCGATCGGCGAACGGGGCGAACGGGGCAAGCGGGGCAAGCGGGGCAAGCAGGCCCCGGCGGATGCGTCCTGAGCGCAACGGAACCCGCAGCGACGACAGGGGAGAACGGGAGATGCTGAGGGCCATCGATCCGACCACGGGCGACGTCATCCGGGAAGTGCCGCCGGCGACGGCAGAAGAGACCGAGTCGATCCTCGCCGGCGCGGCAGCCGCCTTCGACGGATGGCGTGATACCACGTTCGAGGAGCGGGCCGACCTCCTGAGGGCCGTGGCGGCGGAACTGCGTCGCGACGCGGACGCGCTCGGCGCGCTCATGACCGAGGAGATGGGCAAGCCGGTGCGCGAGGCCAGAGGCGAGGTGGAGAAGTCGGCCTGGTGCGCGGAACACTACGCCGATCACGCGGAACGGTATCTGGCCGCCGACGTGATCGAGTCGGATGCCACGCGGAGCTACGTGCAGTATCTGCCGCTCGGCGTCATCCTCGGCGTGCTGCCCTGGAACGCGCCATTCTGGCTCGCATTCCGTTTCGGCGCGCCGGCCCTGATGGCCGGCAACACCTGTGTGATGAAACACGACCCCCACGTGCCGGGCTGCGCCGAGGCCATCGCCGGGCTGTTCGAGCGGGTCGGGGCGCCAGCGGGGGTCTTCCGAAACCTGCCCATCGAGACACCGGCCGTGGAGGCCGTCATCCGTGACCCGCGTATCCGCGGCGTCTCGTTCACCGGGTCGGATCGGGGCGGCGCCGCCGTCGCTGCCGTCGCGGCATCGGAGATCAAGCGCTCGGTGCTGGAACTCGGCGGCTCCGACCCCGCCATCGTGCTGGCCGATGCCGATCTCGAGAAGGCGGCCGACACCATCACCCTGTCGCGCATCATCAATGCGGGGCAGAGCTGCATCGCCGCCAAGCGGACCATCGTGGAGGCACCCGTCTACGACCGCATGGTGGCACTGCTCGAGGAACGCCTCGCGCGCCTGAAGGTCGGCGATCCGCGCGAGGAATCCACCGACGTCGGGCCCATCGCCCGTGCCGATCTGAGGGAGAACCTCCATCGTCAGGTGGCGAAGACTGTCGAGGCGGGTGCCAGCTGCCGCCTCGGCGGCGAGATGCCGGCCGGCGACGGTTATTTCTACCCGGTCACGCTGCTGAGCGACGTGACACAGGACATGACCGGTGCCTGCGAGGAGACCTTCGGCCCCGTCGCGGTCGTCATGAAAGCCGCCGACGCGGAGGAGGCGCTCGCCATCGCCAACGACACGCCCTACGGGCTGGCGGCGGCGGTCTGGACGGATGCGGAGCGTGGCGAGGCGATGGCGCGCCGACTCTACACCGGCCAGGTGGCGGTGAATGGCATCGTGAAGACGGATCCGCGGCTGCCGAGCGGTGGCGTCGGCCGCTCCGGTTACGGGCGAGAACTCGGGCCCCACGGCATCCGTGAGTTCGTGAACGCCCAGCAGGTCTGGATCGGTCCGGCGCGGGGCTGACCCC
>JARRPZ010000203.1:0-7223 GCA_037382365.1 Gammaproteobacteria bacterium | reverse complement strand
TGCCGTCGTGGGCTCGTCGGCGATCAGTACCTTCGGGTCGCAGGAGAGTGCCATCGCGATCATGGCCCGCTGGCGCATCCCGCCGGACATCTGGTGGGGATACTCGTCGATCCGTTTCCCGGGTGCCGGTATACCCACCCGGGAGAGCATCTCCACCGCGACGCTGCGCGCCTGTCGGCGTGTGTACTGTTTGTGCCGGCGCAGTACGTCCACCATCTGGCTGCCGATCGTGAGCACCGGATTCAGTGCGGTCATCGGTTCCTGGAAGATCATGGAAATCTCGTGACCGCGCAGGTCGCGCAACTGCTCCTCCGGGAGTTCGGTCAGGTTACGGCCGCCCAGCAGGATGTCTCCGGACACGATGCGCCCGGGCGGCGAGGGGATCAGGCCGAGAATCGATAAGCCGGTGACGGTCTTGCCGCAACCGGACTCACCCACGATGCCGAGTGTCTCGTTCGGATAGACGTCGAAGCTCACGTCATCCACGGCGCGCACGGGTCCGTAACGGGTCGTGAATTCCACGACCAGGTTGCGCACGCTCAGGACGGGTTCGCCCCGGCTCACGGTTCCGCCACCTTCTTCGGGTCCAGTGCGTCCTGCAGGGCGTCGGAGAACATGTTGAACGCCATCACCAGGCCGAACAGGAATACGGATGCCCAGAGGAAATTGTTGAAATAGCCGGCCAGCACCTCGAGGGTCGATTCGGAGATCATGAGACCCCAGCTCACGCCGTCCTGGACGCCGAGGCCGAGGAAGGACAGGATCACCTCCGACTTGATCGCCGCCACGAACACGATGGTGGCCTGCACGAGCAGGATGTGGAATGTATTAGGGATGATGTGGCGGAAGATGATCGTCGTCTGCGGCACGCCGATGGCACGGGAAGCTTCCACGAATTCGAAATTGCGCAGCTTTATGACTTCACCGCGGACCAGCCGGCCGGTCGTGGTCCAGAAAACGGATACCATCGCGACGTGCATCGACCAGGGGTTGCCCTCCAGGGCGAAGGCCACGGCGGCGACGAAGAGATAGAAGGGGATGGAGTCGAGCACGCCCTTCATCCAGAGGATGATCTCGTCGATCCAGCTGCCGTTGAAGAAGCCGGCCAGCGCCCCGAGCAGGGCGCCGATCACCGTGGACAGCACGGCCACGATCAGTCCGATCTCGAATGC
The DNA here is from genome assembly GCA_037382365.1 of Gammaproteobacteria bacterium. Classification (GTDB taxonomy): domain Bacteria; phylum Pseudomonadota; class Gammaproteobacteria; order Steroidobacterales; family Woeseiaceae; genus Lentisalinibacter. Next base: position 6,051 of record JARRPZ010000203.1, on the reverse strand, counting down.
CGTCTTCGTGCTGTAGACCGCGCGCTGGAAGATGTCCTGGCCGATGATGTTGGTGCCGAACCAGTACTCGGCACTCATCGGCGCCCATTTGGGTCCCTCGACGTCACTCCAATGCATGCCCCAGATGCCGAGCCAGACCCCGAGGGCCATCAGGAAATAGCCGAGAACCACCGCGAGGCCGATCATCCCGGCCCGGTCGCGGCGGAACTTGTAGATCGCCTTGCTCCAGATGGACTCGCCGCGCTCGGGATGGGCCGACGGATTCGGGTCTACGCCGCCCCGGAGCTGGTCCGACGTTTCCGGTATGGCACTCATTTCAGCGACACCCGGGGATCGACGGCACGGTACATGATGTCGGTCACCAGCAGGGTGATCACGAACAGCACGGCGGTGAGGCCGACCACCGCTTTCAGGACGGGCTGGTCGCCGGTGGTGATGGCGTCGAAGGTCACCTTGCCGACGCCCGGGATGCCGAAATAGCTCTCGATCAGGAACCACCAGCGGGATGGAGAACATGATGCGGGTGATGATCGGTATGGCCGAGTTCTTCAGGATGTGCTTGTAGAGCAGCTTGCCCGGCGGGATGCCGAAGGCGCGCGCGGTGCGCACGTGATCCCGGGTCATCTCCTCGACCAGTACCGCGCGGTAGAAACGCGTGTTGTAGCCCAGTGCGACGAATACGGTGGCCAGCGTAGGCACCGTCACGTACATCACGTAGTCATGCAGGGACTCCACGTTCCAGCCGCGTACCGGGAAGAGATTCAGTCCGTAGCTCGACGACAGCAGGAGCTGGAAGCCGATGATCACGATCAGGAAGGAGATGCTCATGCCGATCACGGAGAAGCCCATGATGGCCTTGTCTATCCAGCCGCTGCGGTGATACGCGGCGATGAGTGCGAGGAGGATGCCGAAGACATTACCCAGGATGAAGCCCGGCGCGATCAGGGCCAGGGAGATGGGGATGCTGCGCCCGAGCATCTCGCTGACCGGTTCACCGGTGGAGTCCGACAGACCGAAATCCAGGGTGATCAGCTCCTTCAGATACTCCCCGTAACGCACCATGAACGGCCGGTCGTAACCCAGCTCGCTCCGCACCTCGGCGATCTGCTCTTCCGTCGGGTTCTTGCCGAGCAACTCGTAGGTCTGGTCGGGGCCGAAATACACCATCAGCAGGAAGCTCACGAAGGTGACCCCGAGTATCAGCGGTATGCCACCGACGAGTTTGCGCAGCGCGTATTGCAGGATCTCCATGGTCAGCCTTCCCCGCCGCCGTCCGCGATGTCCACGAAGCGGATGAAGAAGCCGCCGACGATCTGACGGTCCGGCATGGCGATCACGTCCTTGTGCCAGAGGTAGACCCGGGTACGGGACAGGCCGGTGATCGCGACGCAGTCGTCGATCACCAGCTGATTCATGCGCCGGTAGATCCGGGTGCGCTCGGGTGACGGCAGCATGACGGCGGATTCCTCGTAGAGCCGGTCGTATTCCGGGTTTGACCAGTTGGCGTCGTTGGAGCCGGGCGAACCGTTCGGGCCGTAGAACAGCTGCAGGGTATTCTCGGCGTCAGGGTAGTCCAGCCCCCAGCCCTTGAAGACGATCGGCAGCCGGCTCTGGGAAACGTCCTTGATGAAATCGCCGAACGTGGCGTACTGCTTCAGGACGATCTTCTCCCGGGGGTAACCGATCTTCTTCATGAAACCCCGGAACTGCTCGTAGAGCAGGCGCTGGCTGACGCCGGCCTGCGCGCCGTAGACGATTTCCGGCAGATTGTCCCCATCCCAGCCGTTGTCCGCAAGCAGCCGGCGTGCCCCTTCGATGTCCAGGGTCACGCTCTCCCGCGACAGCTCGGGATCGTATTCGGGTACCGCCGGCGGGATGATGCCCGGGAACACCTGGCCGAGACCGAAATAGAAACTCTCGTTGCGCCGATACCAGTCGAAACCCCGGATCATCGCGCAGCGCAGCGCGTGGTTGCGGCGTTCGCGCACGGGATCGTCGTTGTAGCCGATCTCGGGGAAGTCCATGTTGAAGCTCATGAACACGAAACCCGCCTCCACCCCGTGATGCATGTGATAACGCTCGGCGATGTCCGGCGTGGGCGTGATCGGGTCCTTGGACGCGAGGATGCGGTCGACCTGCTCGTTCGGGACGACGAGGTACTGGATCTCGTTGCCCTTGGTAAAGGAATTCCAGCGCGCCGCATTCTCCGTGATGAAGTCGATCTGCAGCCGGTCCACGAACGGTGGTGAACGCCCGGCGATGGCTTCCACTCCCGTGTAGGCCTGTGTGGCCGGATCGTAGCCTTCCGCGGCGAGGTCCACGGGCTCCTGGCGGAACTTCTCGTTTCGCTCGTACACGATGCGGGAGGAATCGTAGGCGATGACGCGGAAGGGTCCCGAGCCCACCGGATGAGAGCCGAATTCCCGACCGTACTTTTCGACCGCCTCCCGCGGCACGATCGCCGCATAACCCTGCGCCAGCGTGTAGACGAACTGGGGATAGGGCTTCGTCAGTCGCACCTCGATGGTGTAGCGGTCCTCCGCGCGCAGGCCAGCGACCTCCCGGTCATAGTCGGAGCCGGCCTCCTTCCACTCGTCCAGTCCGACGATCCGCCCCTGCCACAGCCAGGCGCCGCGTGGCCGCTGCGACGAATCGAAATGCCGCTTCAGGCTGTAGACGAAATCCGCGGCCGTGACTTCCCGTCCGACTCCGTCCTCGAACGCCGGATCGTCGATGAAGTGGACGCCCGGTTTGATGCGGATGCGGTAGACGAGCCCGTCGTCGGAGATCTCCGGCATGGCGGCGGCGAGGTTGTTCGTGATCTCGTAGGGGCGTGCCAGGTACTTGAAGCGGTACAGGGTGTCGTAGGCGTTCAGTACGACCGTGTTGGCGTAGATGTTGGAGGACTGCACCGGGTCGATGGTGGAGGGTGCGCCGTCCAGCGAATGCCGGTACACCTTCAGCCCGCTCGGCTCGGTCGGGGTCGCCGCCGGCTCCCGCTCGCCCTCCGCCGGAGTGCAGCCGGCCAGCAGCACAAGGGCGCTCGCCACCAGCCAGAGCGGCAGTATGTCGGTCACGAAAGTGGGAAGGCTCGGTTTCGGCACGCGCGGACGGGTCCTGGACGCACAAACCGGTAACGCTACCATCTCCCGTTCGGCGGGGGTACCGTCTGGCGCACACTCCCGACGTCGCCGGTCAGGGGCAGGCGGCGGGTTCCAGCCGGATCAGCTCCTCGATCACGATGACCGTCCCGCCGTCGCCGGGAACCAGACGACCACGGACACTCGCGAGCGCCGGGCTGTCGCGGGGAACGCTCGCATACTGCTGCCGCAGCCGCCGGTGCTCGCCCCTTTCGGCGACTCGCCAGACGAGGCCGGTCCGGCATTCCCGGATGAACGGGCCGCCGTCGCCGGTCCGGTATTCGCCCTCCAGGAGCAGGCTTTCCGTGAACGGCGCAAGGTCGGCTTCGCGGGTCAGCCGGTGGGGGAGGTCCGACAGGCTGCGTAGCGTCAGCGTGCCCGGCGGGCCGGCATCGAACACCCGCTCCGGCCCGCTGCCACGCAGGGTCAGGGCGGCGGCCGCCGCATCCCATGTCCAGCGGCCGAGGCCGTGGTAGCGCTCGCCGCTCGCGCCGGCGTCGCCGAGGTAGGTCTGGCCGAGAAAGTAGGTGCCGTCGGGACGGAGCCACAGGGTCGTCTCGATACCCGGGCAATCGGCGCAGGGGAAGGTCCCCCGGTAGATGCCGGGCCGGGGCGGCGCCGTGTCCGCGGAGACGCCCGCCCCGGCCGGGTCATCGCCCCGCGAACAGCCGGACACCACGAACAGGACCGCGAGCAGCGGCAGGGCGACTCCGTGGTTTGACCTCATCTCGCGACCTCGGGCGAATCCAGCGGGAGCGATGATCCCGCGATCAGAAGTTCATATCCAGCCGCAACGACAGGTTCCGGCCGGGCGCGTCGATGCCGGAGCCGTGCAGGCGGTAGCGCCGGTCGAAGACGTTCTCCATCGCGAGCGTCAGTTCCCAGCCGGCCGCACTCCGCCAGGCAGCTTCCAGGTTGAACGTCGCCCAGCCGGCCGTGCCGGCCGGGTCGATGCGGCTGTCCCGGACGTCTCGCGGGCTGAGGCGATCCTGGCCGGCGGCGAATTCGACCCAGCACCGCCCGCAGCACGGCGGTCTCGGAAAGATCCAGTTCGGCGCCCGCCTCCACGCCGACGATGGTCGCGCTCGCGATATTGCGGTTCTGCACGATCAGTCGGCCGTCCGGCGTGACGTCGCCCGTCAGCACGGAACTGATGCGGTCGGCGTAGTCCACGACGTAGGCCATGACCTCGCCGCGTACCCGGGGACGCACGACACGCAGGCCGACGTCGAACTGCCACGCGGTCTCCGGCTGCAGGGCCGGATTGCCGACGTTGAACCGCCCGCCGGGTCGCGGGCCGAGCGTGCCGAGGTCGAAGACGTTCGGCGCGCGGAAGCTCCGGCTCGCATTGGCGATCAGCTGGAATTCGTCCGTCAGCCAGTAGAGCCATCCGAGTTCACCGCTGACGTCCTCCGTGTCCAGGTCGCTCTGCGGCGCCTCGGGTGTTGCGGCGAGGGATACGCTGACGTCCGCCAGCCTGAGGCCGCCGAGCAGGGACTGGCGCTCGCTTATTTCCCAGGCCGCCTGGGTATAGAGGGCGCGCTGGTCCACCTCGGAACCGTCCGGGAAGCGGGACGCCACCGGGCGACGGTCCCCGCTCGTGATGTCCACTTCGGTACGGCTGCTCGCGACCTCGTCGTGGTACCACTCGGCTCCGAATGCGATGCTGCCCCAGTCGAAGCCGCGGACCCCGTTCACGGACAGCTCGAGCAGGTCGCTGCGGTTGCGCTCCAGGCGACGCAGATCCGAGCCCGTGTCCCGGGACCGCCGGTCGTCGTCGATACGCTGCCAGGCCAGGTCCACGACCCAGTCGCTGCCGAGCCAGCCGCCGGTCCGGTCGTGCTGGAGATGGACGAACGAGCGGCGATTGGGTTCGAAAAAGAACTCCGCCGACGCGGGTCGATCCTCACCGAAGCCCGGCACCATCTCGTCCACGCGCGGCGTGCTCGGTTGCTCCAGGTGCTGGAGGTCCACCCGCCATCGCTCCCCTTCGGCGGGATTCAGTTCCGCCGCCAGGCGTGCCGCGCGCATGCGGTAGCCGCTGGGTCCGACGCGCTCTCCGCCGCCTGTGCGGCGGTTGCCGAGTTCCGCATAATCGACACTGCCGAGGAGCGCGAGCCGCCGGTTGCCGGCCGCCGCCGTGGCCGAGAGCGAGCGCTGCAGTTCCGCGGTGTCGGCGGCCACCGACAGGTCGGCGGCGTAGCCCGTGTGCTCGGTCTCGAACCCGGGAAAGCGAGTGATCGCATTCACGACGCCGCCGACGGCGTCGCTGCCGTAGAGGGAGGCGGCGGCTCCGCGTATCACCTCGAGACGTTCCACGGCGCTCGCGGGCACGAGGGCGAAGTACTGCGTGGGCGCGTTGCGGAAGATGGCATTGTTGAGACGTACTCCGTCCACCAGGTGCAGCACTTCCGATCCCTTCAGTCCGCGGATGATCACCTGGCCCTGTCCTGCGGTGGTCTGCTGGCGGTAGAGCCCGGGCTCGAAAGCGAGCGCGTCGGTGATGAGGGTCTCGCCCGCTACGTCCTCGCTGCCCACCCGGGTGAGACCGGACGGGATTTCGCGGATGGTGGCGGCCCGGCGCGTGGCGGTGACCTGTATCTCGTCGATGACGCTCTCCGCCGAGGAATCGCCGTGGGGCACGAGTACCCAGGCGGGAAGGAGCCACGGGAGGATCTTCAGTGCGAGGATCGGGCTGCGTGCCGGGGGGTGACGACGGGGCATCGCCCGGGCCTCCTTGCAGAAAAAACCGTGCAGGATACGAAGGTGGCGCGCCCGATGCCAGCCGTCGCCGGCCGGTCGGGCGGGAAATTTGCGTGACGGCCGACGCTACCGGAGGCGGCGGCCGGGCGCCGCCTCAGGACCGGCCTGCCGGCACGGCGCGGTAGAAGGGGAACAACTGGTCGTCGTG
>JARRPZ010000202.1:0-3772 GCA_037382365.1 Gammaproteobacteria bacterium | reverse complement strand
TTCACGATCGGGCTGGCGAGCTGGCTGGTGATGCTCGAGGCGCTGTGGCTGAAGACCGGCAAGCCCGCCTACATGAGCCTCTATAAACTGTGGCTGAAGATCTTCGCGGTGTCCTTCGGCATGGGCGTCGTGTCCGGTATCGTCATGAGCTTCCAGTTCGGGTCCAACTGGAGCCGTTTTTCCGAGGCGACGGGCAACGTCCTCGGCCCGGTCATCGGCTACGAGGTGCTCACGGCGTTCTTCCTCGAGGCGACCTTCCTCGGGATCATGCTGTTCGGGGCGAGCCGGGTGGGCAAGGGCCTGCATTTCTTCGCCACCTGCATGGTCGCGATCGGTACGCTGATCTCCGCCTTCTGGATCCTCTCCGCGAACAGCTGGATGCACACCCCGGCGGGTTTCCGCGTAGAGGACGGGATCTTCTATGCGGACAACTGGTTCGCGATCATCTTCAACCCGTCTTTCCCGTACCGCTTCGTGCACATGGTGTTCGCGGCCTATCTCACGACCTGTTTCGTCATCGGCGCGGTCTCCGCCCGTTATCTGCTGCGCGGGCGTTTCCCGCAGCGCGCGAAGCTGATGTTCCGCATGTCCGTGCTGTTCGGCGCCATCGTCGTGCCGGCGCAGATCCTGGTAGGCGACCTGCACGGCCTTAACACGAAGGAGTACCAGCCGCAGAAAGTGGCCGCCATGGAGGCACATTGGGAGTCGGAGCCCAGGGCGCCGCTCATCCTGTTCGCCATCCCGGACGAGGAAGGCGAGACGAACCACTTCCAGGTGGGCATCCCCGGGCTGGCGAGCCTGATTCTGGAACACGACATCGATGCTCCGGTCACGGGTCTCAAGGAATTCCCGCCGGACGAGCGTCCGCCGGTTGCGCCGGTGTTCTTCGCGTTCCGGGTGATGGTCGGTATCGGCGTGCTGATGCTGATCGGCGCGGGTTCCGGCGTCGTGCAACTCCTGCGCGGTCGGCTATACGAAACGCAATGGCTGCTGCGGTTCTATACCTGGATGTGGCCGGCCGGCTTCATCGCCATCCTGGCCGGCTGGTTCACGACGGAGATCGGCCGCCAGCCCTGGGTCGTCTGGGGGCTGCAGCGGACGAGCGACGCCGTCTCGCCGGTGCCCGGCGGCAGCGTCGCCCTGTCACTGGCCCTGTTTTTCCTGGTCTACGGCGTGGTCTTCGGCGCAGGCATCTACTATCTCCTGCGTCTCGTCCGCGGTGGTCCGGCCGAGATCGAGAGTGAGACCGAAGAGGGGACGGCGCGCCGTCCGCTGTCGGCGGCCGGCAGGCCCGCAGAGGAGGGCGCGTGATGGAAGGTGGCTGGCTCCCGTTCGTCTGGATCGTCCTGATCGCCGTCGCGATCTTCATGTACGTGCTGCTCGACGGTTTCGTCCTGGGTAGCGGCATCCTGTTCCCGTTCGCCCCGGACGACGAGGCCCGGGACACGATGATGACGTCCGTGGCCCCGATCTGGGACGGCAACGAGACCTGGCTCGTGCTCGGCGGCGGCGGCCTGTTCGCGGTGTTCCCGCTCGCTTATTCCATCGTCCTTCCGGCGCTCTATCTGCCGTTCATCATCATGCTGCTGGCGCTGGTGTTCCGGGGCGTGGCCTTCGAGTTCCGCTTCAAGTCGGGGAAGAACCGCCATCTCTGGGACAAGGCCTTCCACGGCGGCTCGCTGGTGGCCACGATGTCGCAGGGCCTGATCCTCGGCGCGTTCGTGAGCGGATTCGAACTGGATGGGACTCGCTATGCCGGCGGCACCATGGACTGGCTCACTCCCTTCGGTCTCGTGGTGGGACTGGCGATGATCGCCGGTTATGCGCTGCTCGGCAGTACCTGGCTCATCATGAAGGCTCCCGGCGAGCTCGAACACTGGGCACGACGGGTGACCATCCCGCTGCTCGCCTCGGTGATCGTCTTCCTGGCAGTCATCAGCATGTGGGTGCCGCTCCTCGACAACAACATCGCCGAGCGCTGGTTCACCATGCCGAATCTGTTGTGGCTGTCGCCGGTGCCGGTGCTGACGGCCATCGCGGGGATCGCGCTGTGGCGAGAGACCACCGGCGACGGGCTCGTCTCGCCGTTCATCCTCACCATGGCGCTGTTCACCCTCGGATACGCGGGACTCGCGATCAGCCTCTGGCCGAACATCGTCCCCCACGAGATCTCGTTCTGGCAGGCGGCGGCCGCGCCCGACAGTCAGCGCTTCCTTCTGATCGGGTCGCTGATCGCCCTCCCGGCCGTATTCGGCTACACCGCTTATTCCTATTACGTTTTCCGCGGCAAGGTCACCGAGCCCCACAGTTACTGACGCGCGGGCGGGGAGCGGTCGGTTTGTCGCTGCGCCGGCCATGTTGCCCCCACCGGCTCCCGTCCCCGGAGCGATAGGCTAGAATGGCGCGGCCCGCCCCGGCGGGACCGTCATCAGGGGGAGAGCGTCAGTGGGTCAGACCGTTACGGCCGAGCGCCAGTTTCTCAGTCCGGGAGCAAGGCACTACGCCCTGTTCGTGCTGGTTTTCGTCTATACCTTCAACTTCATCGACCGGCAGATCCTGTCGATTCTCATCGAACCGATCAAGACGGAACTGGGCGTCTCGGACCAGGCAATGGGCTTTCTCGCCGGGTTCGCGTTCGCGGCGTTCTACGCCACCATGGGGATCCCGATCGCCCTCTGGGCGGATCGCGGCAATCGGCGGAATCTCATCGCCTGGGCGCTGACGATCTGGAGCGGCATGACCGCGATCTCCGGTCTCGCACAGAATTACTGGCATCTCGCTCTTGCGAGGATCGGCGTGGGCATCGGCGAGGCCGGCTGCAGTCCGCCCGCACACTCGCTGATCTCCGACTATTATCCGCCGCAGCAGCGGGCCACGGCCCTCGGCATCTATTCGCTCGGCATCCCGTTCGGGATCATGTTCGGGCTGCTCGCCGGCGGCTGGATCAACGAATTCTTCGGCTGGCGCATGGCTTTCTTCGTGGTTGGCATACCGGGTGTACTGCTCGCGCTGCTGGTGCGCTTCACGCTGAAGGAGCCCGAACGGGGTCTGTCCGAGAACCGGGTGGCCGAGGACGACCGTCCGGGCATCCTGACGACCTTCCGTTTCCTGTCCCGGCGCAGGGCATTCATCCATCTGGCGTTCGGTGCCGCCCTGGCGGCTTTCAGCGGCTACGGCGTCGCCACCTGGTTCCCGGCGTTCCTGGTACGCACCCATGGCATGAGCACGGGCGACATCGGCACATGGCTGGGCCTCATCCTCGGCATCCCCGGTGGCATAGGGATATTCCTGGGGGGCTACCTGGCGGATCGTCTCGGCGCCGGCAACCCGAGCTGGGCCCTGTGGACAGCCGGACTGGCGGCACTGGTCGCGCTCCCGTTCGCGGTCGCGGTCTATTTCTTCGACGATGCGGGCTGGGCCCTCGCCGTATTCTGCGTCCCGGTCATACTCGGCAATTTCTATCAGGCGACGACCTTCGCCCAGACGCAGAGCCTGGTCGGACTCCGCATGCGCGGCGTCGCGGCGGCAATCCTGCTGTTCATCATCAACATCATCGGTCTCGGCGCCGGACCGTGGGCACTCGGGTTCGTCAGCGATCTGCTGGCGCCACGCTACGGCGACGATTCGCTGCGCTGGGCGCTGGCGATTTTCGCTCTCCTCAACGTCTGGGTCGCGGCGCACTATTACTTCGCCGGCCGGCACCTGCCGTCCGACCTGAAGCGTGCCGGCGACCCCGTGTAGGAGGGCCTTCAGGCCCGATCCGAAATCGCCG
>JARRPZ010000201.1:0-7612 GCA_037382365.1 Gammaproteobacteria bacterium | reverse complement strand
TGTCTACGGGATCCCGCCGGAACAGGTCGTCGGCAGCAGCATCGAGACCCGTTTCGAGATGCGCGATGGCGTGCCGGTGCTGGTACGCCTGCCCGAGATGAACTTCGTCGACGACAAGGGAGGCAAGCCGGTCGGCATCAATCAGCACATCGGCCGCCGGCCGATCGCCGCCTTCGGCAACTCCGACGGCGACCTGCAGATGCTGCAGTGGACGACGGCCGGTCCCGGCGCACGCCTCGGCGTGATCATCCACCACACCGACGAAGAGCGCGAGTGGGCCTACGATGCCGATTCGCACGTCGGCGGGCTGAACGAGGCACTGAAGCAGTCGGAGTCGCGCGGATGGGTGGTCGTCGACATGGAGCGGGACTGGTCGAGGGTCTACGGTTTCCGGTGATTCGCCCGCCGGAAACTCCGCCGACTTTCACATGACGCGTGTAGCGAGCAGCGGGTCTGTGACGGCGCGGTCCCTGCGGCCGCTCGCAGCGGCCATCGCTGTCTTGGTTATCGCTGCCTGCGGGCCGCGACCGGGACCGGAGAGCGCGGGCTCGCCGATGCCGACTGATCAGCCGCGCATCGTCGCGGAGTCGCCGCCCGATTTCGTGGGGACGGATGTGTGCGCCTCTTGCCACGAGAGGGAAACCCGGGCATGGCGCGGTTCTCATCACGATCTGGCGATGCAGCCGGCGACGGCGGAGACGGTGCTGGGCGACTTCGCCGACGCGACCTTCGAGCATGGCGGCGTCGAGTCCCGCTTCAGCATCCGCGACGGCCGCTACACTGTCAGGACGGACGGGCCGGACGGCGATCTCGCCGACTTCGAGATCCGCTGGACATTCGGTGTCGAGCCCCTGCAGCAATATCTGGTCGAGTTCCCCGACGGCAGGGTCCAGGCACTGGCGCTCGCCTGGGATACGCGGCCGAAAGACGCGGGCGGCCAGCGCTGGTTCCATGTCTACGGCGACGAGACCATCACCGCGGACGACGAACTGCACTGGACGAAGCCGGCGCAGAACTGGAACTACATGTGCGCGGACTGCCACTCCACTGGCTACGCCAAGAATTACGATGCGGCGGCGGATACTTTCGATTCCACGTGGAAAGATATCGACGTCGCCTGTGAGGCCTGCCACGGACCGGGTTCCGTGCATGCCGCCCGGGCCGGGGAAGAGCGGCTGGACGAGGGATCCGGACTGCCGGTGTCCTTCGCGTTCGAGGACCGGCGCCGGGTGTTCGAGGAGGGGGCGACGACCGTCTCGATCGTCGGTGGCGACAGCCCGACGGACCAGGTGGAAGCCTGCGGTCGCTGCCATGCCCGGCGCGCGCCGATTGCGGCAGCGTACGAGCATGGCAAGCCGCTGATGGACACCTATCTGCCCGCGCTCCTGACCGAACCGCTGTACTTTCCCGACGGCCAGATCCGGGACGAGGTGTATGTCTACGGCTCGTTCCGCCAGAGTCGCATGTACGAGGCGGGAGTCGTCTGCAGCGACTGCCACGAACCGCACAGCCTCGAGCTGCGCGCGGAGGGCGACGCCGTCTGTGCCCAGTGCCACCTGCCGGCGACCTACGAAGCCCCGTCGCACACCCGCCATGCGGAAGGCGCCGACGCGCCCGGCTGCCGCGACTGCCACATGCCGGCACGCAACTACATGGTGGTGGATCCCCGCCGCGACCACAGTTTCCGCGTGCCCCGTCCCGATCTCGCGGAGTCGCTCGGCGTCACCGACGCCTGCGCGGCATGCCATGCCGACGAGCCGGCGGGCTGGAGCGCGGCCGCAGTGCGTGAATGGCTGGGACGGGATGCCGAGGGTCTGCAGCAGTTCGGACCGGTATTCGCGGCGGCGCAGGCCGGGCGGATCGGCGCCGGTGCGGACCTGCGACGCATCGCGACCGACGCCGCGGAGCCGGCCATCGTGCGGGCGACGGCATTCGCGCTCCTGCCGGGCTACCTGTCACGCGATACGCTGACGGCTGCGTCGGAGGCGCTCGCCGATCCGGATCCTGCGGTACGTCTGGCCGCACTGGGCATCGTCGAAGCCGTGCCGCCGGAGCAGCGTGCCGGCATGGCGGTGCCACTGCTGGAGGACCCGGTCCGGGCGGTGCGCATCGAGGCGGCACGCCTGCTCGCCGGCGTTGATCGCTCGCTGCTGGACAACGCCGCGAACCGGGCACTGAGCGCGGGCATCGAGGAATACGAAGGCGCACAGCAGGCGAGTCTGGACCGGCCCACATCCCGTCTGAATCTGGGTAATCTGTACTCGACCATCGGCGACGGACAGGCCGCGGAGGCGGAATACCGCGCCGCATTGCGGCTCGACAGCGCCTTCGAACCGGCCTACGGGAACCTCGCCGAGATCTTCGTCCGCCGGGGCGAGGAGGACGCCGCCGGCGAGGTGCTGCGGCAGGGGTTGCAGGCGCGGCCGGCGAGTGCGGCGTTGCTCCATTCGCTGGGCCTGCATCAGATCCGCTCCGGCGAACGATCGGCGGCGCTGGCCTCGCTCGAGAGAGCCGTCGAGCTGGCCCCGGACAATACCCGCTTCCGTTACGTCTACGCCGTGGCCCTCGACGGGGCGGGGCGCACGGAGGAGGCACTGGCAGAACTCGCGGAGGCCCACGACCGGCACCCGGCGGATACCGACGTCCTGTGGGCATTGGTTACCATGAACCTCGGTGCCGGCAACATCGACGAGGGCAGGGAATACGCCCGGGCGCTCGGCCGGCTGAGACCGGATGACGAACGCGTCCGTGGACTGCTGAACCGCCTCGGCTCCGGCTGACACGGATCCGATGCGAACCAGAGGAGGAGTAAAGATGTTGAATCTGAAGGCGATCGGTTTTCTGCTCGCGGCAGTCGTGCTCTCGGGTTGTGCGACGAGTTCGACGCCGGATGTCTCCTACGACGGCCTGACACTCGTGCCGGACGCCCGCTTCGGCGACGCGGTCTACCGGTTACCCGGCGCCGACCTCAGCGGCTACGAGGCGCTGGGCCTCGTCGACTGTGAGGTGGCGTTCCGGAAGAACTGGCTGCGTGATCAGAACCGTGCCTCGATCGATCTCACCCGTCGCGTGACGCAGCAGGACGTGGACCGGATCAGGGATGCGCTGGCCGAGGAGTGCGATACCGCATTCCGTTCCGCATTGCTGGAAGCCCCTGCCTATACCCTGACGGAGAGTTTCGACGCCGGGGAGGCGGTCCTGATCCTGCGACCGAGTATCGTGAACCTGGACGTCAGCGCGCCCGATGTCGCCACGTCCGCGAGGACCCGCACCTACACCACGTCGACCGGCGAGATGACCCTCGTGCTGGAGGCGATAGATGGCACCACCGGCCAGATCCTCGCCCGGGTCATCGACCGGCAGCGGGGACGCGAGTCCTTCGGCATGGATCTTTCTTCCAGCATCCTCGCTCGCTGGGCCGAACAGTTGCGGAAGGCCGTGGACGCCGTGGTCCGATCCTGAGCCGGCAGCGAGTCCCGGGGCGTCGCTGATAACGGGATTCGGTGAGACTCGTGCGTTGCAGGATCGGCGCCCGCGACGGCTGATCAGCCGTTCTCGTGACTGACCGGTACCCGGTCGGTCAGACCCCACACTTTCAGTGCGAAGGCATATTCGTGGGCGCGCTCCTCCAGCTTTTCGAAGCGGGCGGCCGAGCCGCGGTGACCGGCCTCCATGTTCATGCGCAGCAGGAACGGGCCGCCTGCCGCTTCCTCCCGCAGGCGGGCGATCCACTTGGCGGGCTCCCAATAGGTGACCCGGTAATCGGCGATGCCACCGGTGGCGAGGATGGGTGGGTACGGCACGTCGCTGCGCAGGTTGCCCCATTCGGACCACTCCGGCGGTGTGAGCGGCAGCGTTTCGTCGGAGATCGTGTTCAGGACGTCAACGAAGGGCACGGCGGCGACGACGCCGCCGAACAGATCCGGACGCAGATTGACGGCCGCGCCGACCAACAGCCCGCCGGCCGAACCGCCGTAGATGACGGTCCGGTCCGGACTGCCGTAGCCGCGTGCCTGCAGCCCCTCGGCGGCAGCGACGAAGTCCGTGAAGGTATTCATCTTCCGGCCGAGCTTGCCGTCCAGATACCATTGCCGGCCCCGGGCGGCGCCGCCGCGGATGTGTGCGACGGCGTAGACGACGCCCCGGTCCACCAGTGACAGTACGCTGGTCGAGAATCCGGCCGGGATAGTGATGCCGTAGCTGCCGTAGCCGTACAGGAGCAGGGGCGCGGTACCGTCTGCCGGTGTCGCGTCCAGTCGCAGGATAGTCACCGGCACATCCTCCCCGTCCGGCGCTGTCACCGAGATACGCTCGACCGCGTAAAGGGACGGGTCGTGGCCGCTCGGCACCTCCTGGGTCTTGCGCAGGACGCGCTCGCGGCTGAACATGTCGAAGTCCCAGGTCTGCTGCGGCGTGGCCGGGGATTCGTAGCTGTAACGGACCGTCTTCGCGTCGAACTCGTAGCCTTCCTCCAGTCCCAGCGCGTAGGCATCCTCATCGAAGTCGATGGCGTAGCCGACCGCGCCTTCGTAGTCGGAGACGACGATCCGCGGCAGCGCATTCTCCCGTTCCAGGCGTACCAGGCGTTCCGCGAACGGGATGAAATCGATCAGGTAGATACCAGGACGATGGGCCAGCCAGTCCTGCCAGTGCTCACGGCCCGGTTCCGTCACGGGAGCGCGGACGATCTTGAAGTCGATGGCTCCGTCGGCATTGGTGTGGATGTAGAAGTCATCGCCGTGATGCTCCGGATGATAGATCTCGTCCTCGCGGCGGGGCGCGATCAGTTGCGGCTCCGTGCCCGGCGGCGCGTCGGCGCGCAGGAACCGGGCCTCGCTGGAGGTCACCTTGGACGAGACGATGAAGAGGTACTCACCGCTCTGGCTCTTCGAGACGTCCAGGAAATAGCTGTCGTCCGGTTCCTCGTAGACCAGCACGTCCAGCGCCGGATCCGTGCCGAGGACGTGGTGCTTTACCCGCTTCGGCCGCTGGTGATCGTCACGCTCGATGTAGTAGAAGGACGCTGAATCGGCGGCCCATACCGCATCGCCGTCCGTGGAGTGGATCGTCTCGGGATACTCTTCGCCGCTCGCGACGTCGCGCACTCGGATGTCGTAGTACTCGGAGCCGGTCCGGTCGACGCCGTAGGCGATAAGGCGGTGATCCGGGCTGTGCTCCACCGCGCCGATGTCGAAGAACTCCTCGCCTTCGCCTTCCGCGTCACCGTCGTAGAGGATGGTTTCCTCGCCGCGCTCGCTGTCATCGCGGGCCGTGCGGACGAAGACCGGGTACTGACCACCTTCACGGTAACGTACTGCATACGCATACGCCCCGTCGGGCAGCGGCACCGAGCTGTCGTCTTCGCGGATGCGCCCGCGCATCTCCGTCACCAGTTTCGCACGCAGACCGGCGAGCTCGGCGGTCGCACGCTCGTACCAGGTATTCTCTT
Organism: Gammaproteobacteria bacterium; assembly: GCA_037382365.1. Taxonomy (GTDB): domain Bacteria; phylum Pseudomonadota; class Gammaproteobacteria; order Steroidobacterales; family Woeseiaceae; genus Lentisalinibacter. The sequence goes on along the minus strand of JARRPZ010000201.1, from coordinate 2,163 downwards.
CCTCGAGGTGACGGCGTATGTCCGGTTGCAGCCTGACGGGATCACGCAGTACTTCCTGCCAGTTCGGGTCCCGCAGCCAGGCGTAGGGGTCCGTGCGGCGCTCGCCGTGCAGCGTGATCTCGACGGGTCTTCTCTCGGTGCGTGGGGCCGTTGCGCCGGCAGGTACTGAGAATCGGGTTTTCGGGTGGGTCACTGGTCTTTCCGTTCGAAAAGACCGGGATGATAGCTCGCCGGCGCGGACCCTGCGCGTCCGTCTTCGGGCTGAGCGGCGTGGGGCCGGTCAGGCGACGGGCTGGGCTGCGGGTACCTGCCGGGCGGGACGCTGACCGAGGGTCGCGGCGATCTCCTGCAGCAGGACCTCGTTGTCCGTCACATCGGCGGCCTTGCAGTAGGCCGACGGCGAGACACCGACATAGCGGGTGAATATCTTCGTGAAGTAGGAGGCGTCGGTGAAGCCGACGGCATACGCCACGTCGGTGATGGAGACGTCCGGACTACGCAGCTGGCGACAGGCCTCGCCGATCCTGTAGCGGAGGAGGTAGTCCTGGAACGTGATATCGAAAGTCTGACGGAACGCGCGGCTGAAGTGAGACGAGCTCATCTCGCATTGACGTGCCACCACGTTGCTGTAGATACGCTGGTCGTAGTACTGCTGTACGTAATAGATGGCCGGTGCCAGTTTAGAGGTGATGCTGCGGCTGCCGGCCGGTACGTCCGTCGGCATGGGCGCGCGGGCGGTCGGCAGTCGACGTCGATCCTGGCCGCGCTTCAGCTTCTCGATCTCCAGGATGCGTTCCAGACAACGCCGCAGATCGTTTTCCGGTATCGGCTTCACCAGGTAGTCCAGCGCGGCGTTCCGGTAAGACCACGTGGCCATGGCCTCGGAGTGTTGCACCGTCATGATGAACATCGGCACGTGGCTGTAGCGCTGCTTGAGATTGACGAACTGGGTAAGCCGACGCCGGTCCGGATAATCGAAGTCGAAACAGACGCCCGCAGGCTCCAGTTCCGATATGCACTCCTCGGGCGCCTCGTTATTCATGCACGCACGAACGTCGAACAGACGCGCGCACTGCGCCGGCAGCTCCGACTCCGTGGTCGCTACCGTTTGATCCACCCATAGAAGTACTGGCTTCGACATAGACGTTTCCCTGTCTGCGTCGCGGGCGCTCCTTTCCATAATCCGAGCGTTTGCTGGAGCCCCGCTTCCCGGACGCTCTTTTTATAGTTATCCGGGGGCACCGCACTATGAACTGCGTCGGGTTTTGAAAATACATACTCGTCACTTCGCTGTGGATTCGCTTTTTCATAATTCGATAAATGCACGGCGACTTACATTTTGTTCAATGCGTGACACCGTTAACTGCGCGCGACTCCTCTTTATAGGCAGGATGCCCGCGTCGCGACGGGGAGAGCGCAAGATGTTCTTAGCTTCGGTCAGAAACTTTCTATCGGCATCCCTGCCTCCACGCGTACCTTAGGCCTCGATCATCAGGGCCTGCCCCGCAACACAAACAGAAGGGACGGATTCGGATGATCGGACTCGTACGAGTTCAGTCGAAACCACATGGAGGAGTTAACGATGAAAGAGAAGATGCTCGCGATTTTTCGCAAAGAGGAAGGTCTGACGATCGTGGAATATGCCGTGGCCGCTGGCCTTATTGCCGCTGCGACCGTTGCCGCGTTTGTCGCTCTCGGCGGCAGCGTCGAAGGCATCATCCAGGGCCTTGCCGATCTGCTCGCTGCCAACCAGCCGCCGGCGCCCTAATTGCTCGACCGGCACGCTTTGTCGAGCCTGCCGGTGCGGCGCAATCGCGTCGTCGCCGGCAGGCCGACAGGGCTCTTCGACCGAGGCAAGAGAAGAGATTCATGGAATACCTGAGCAACCCGATGGCACTAATACTATCGCTCGCACTACTTGGTGTAGAAGCGGTGAGTACGGCATCGGATCTGGCGGACCATCGCATACCCAATATCTTGCTCCTGGCGGCGTTATTAATAGCTCTGGGGTTGCACCTGATCGCGGCCGCCTGCATTGCCGCATTCGTGGCGCTGGGCGGTGAGGTGACGACCATCATTTCGGGTCTGGCTACCGACCTGGCCAATCCGCCGGCACCGGCACCGTAATTGCACGATCGGCACACACCGTGGAGCCTGCTGGCG
>JARRPZ010000200.1:0-3827 GCA_037382365.1 Gammaproteobacteria bacterium | reverse complement strand
CCTGCTGCTCCATCTCCGTCGGCGGCGCGTCGTGGAGCGTCTGTTCTTCCGCCAGCAACCGATCGGCTTCGCTGCGGATGCGGGCGAGCACCGCCGGAATCACTTCATCCTCGAAGCGCTTCTGGATTTCCCGTTCCATGGCGATGGGCTCGTATCGATCCCACAACGGCTCGTGGCCGATCTCCACGCCGGAACCCGCCCGGCCCACGCCGTAGACGATCTCACCCTGGTCGTCGACCGATGTGCTGCCCAGGATGCCGGTGATTACCTGGCGATCCGCCGGGGCCTCGCGGAGGAGGCGGAGTACGCCGTCCGGGTCGGGCGCGGCCATATACCATCCGAGCGCACTGTGGTTGTCCGGTTGCCAGGGCTCGCGGTCGTTCCGCTGCGGTCTGTCGTACAAGAGGCCTTCGGCCTCCGCCTTTCTCCCCTGCTCGATGCGCATCCGCCGGCGCAGGTCGTAGATCCGCCCGTAGAGCTCGTCGCCGAGAGCCCGCGACGAGACGTTCGCGAGGCCCCTGCCGTGGAATTCCGTCGGGGCGCCGGCAGCCGCTTCCACCGCCTTCCAGGCGGCTTCCATGTCACCTCGTGCGAATGCCGCCTCGGCCTGGTCCAGTTGCCCGGCGGCGTAGGCACGCGTCTGAGCGGAGACGATGTCTCCGGCTCCCTGGCCAATAGCAGCTCCCGCCGCCAGCGACAGCGTCGTTAAGGCGATCGCCGGCAGCATCAGGCGCAGTGGATAAGACACTCGGCTCGTCATGATTTCCCCCTCCCTGCGGGCGGTCCTGCCTCCGTTACGGGCAGTCCATACCGCTGTTATTCGTGTCCGGTCGATACTAAGAGGGCGCGTTTGCCGATGCAAAGAAGGGCCCTGAAGCGATTTGACGGAGGTTGGACGGCGACGTTAAGTTGAGGTCTCGAGGAGAAAGCTTCCGCGGGGGGAAGGAATAATGAAAAGGATAACGACGACTCTCGCCGCTTCCGCTGCCGTTGTTCTGGCAGCCGGTTCCGCTCACGGATTCGGCGGGATGATCGCAGTCGGCATGAACGAGGCGGCGCAGGTGGGACAGGTCGAGACGCCGTTCCGGGCCGAAGCGCGGCTCGAGACCGCAGAACAGAACATCGACACCGTCATCTATTACAAGGACGGGCACATCCGTGACGAGATCCGGATTGGCGGCAACGACCTGGTCGTTTTGCAGGACATCGCGAAGAAAAAGACCTACATGCTGATGCCCCAGGGCATGTACATGGAGATGGAAATGGGCCAGCCGAGTGACCAGATGAAGGAGTACCGGCTGGTCGAGCGCGAGGTCGTCGGCAAGGAGACAGTCAACGGTTTCGACACGACGAAGTACAAGGTGGTCTACGAGGGACCGAGAGGCAAATACGGTGGGTTCACCTGGTTCACCGACGACAATATCGCCGTGAAGAGTTTCGCGGTGTCGGAGACGGACGGTGAGCGCAGCCGCTTCCGCTACGAGGTGAAGAAGCTCGAGCGTGGCGATCAGCCGGATTCGCTGTTCGTGATCCCGCCGAATTATCGGAAGCTCAGCCTGGGAGGCGGTCTCGGCTCGATGATGCAGGACATGCCCGGTATGGGCGGACAGACAGCGGAAGAACAGCCGAACCTGGCCGAAGAGCTCGGCGAGGCCGCGCAGGAAGGTGCGGAGGAAGCCGCCAAGGAAGAGACGGAGGCAACCGCCAAGGAGAAGGTGACGAAAGGACTCCGCAAGCTGTTCGGCCGCGACTGAGGCGGCGACACGCGGCCTGAAGACAGGCTCGGACCGAGAGGCCTGGCCGTACGGTACCGGCGGCCGGGCCTTTCTGTGTGCTCTTGTCAAAGGGCGGTAACGAAGGTGCAAAGGTCACGGTTCCGAGAGGCGCTCGTAATCGGGGGAGAACGCGATGCATGACCGTCTGCTTTCGCTGCGTGCCCGCGGCGGACCGCTTGCCGTCCTCAGCGAGCAGGAGATCGCCGATCTCTCGACCGGTGCGGAAGAGGTCCGCCGCGAGGCGGGCGAAGTATTGCTGCGGGCCGGCGAACAGGGTGACGAAGCCTGTCTGGTGCTGGAGGGGCGTCTGGCGGCAACCAGGACCGAGGCGGACGGTAGTATCAGTGTCCTGAACGAGATCGGGCCCGGGGAGTTCGTCGGCGAGATCGAGCTGGTGGTCGGTGGCACCCGGATGGCCGATATCCGGGTGCTGGAGGACGCGTCGCTCGCCGTACTGTCCCGGACGCGATTCGAGGCACTCCTGCAGCGTAGCCCCGAGACCTGGGAGCGCGTCACCCGCATCGTCGAGGGCCGGCTGCGCCGCATGCAGCTCTCCGGCCACCTCCACCGGCTTTTCGGTCCGTTCGATCCCTCGGCGGGGGACATCCCCGATGCAATGGCCGACGCCATCGAGTTCCTGACACTGCCGAGTGGCGAGGACCTCTTCCGGCAGGGCGACCCGGCCGACGATGCCTGTATCGTCATGAGCGGGCTGCTGCGGGTGGCCGTCGACCGGGAGGATGGCAGCGAGCAGGTGATCAACACCGTGCGCAGCGGCGAGATCGTGGGCGAGATGGCGCTGCTGTCGGGCGAGCCGCGTTCGGCGACCGTGTTTGCGGTCCGCGACAGCATCCTCGCCCGGATTCCCCGGCAGGAGTTCGACCGGCTGATCGATATCTATCCGGGCGCGATGAAGAGCCTGACCCGTATCATCATCGCGCGACTTGAGCGCCAGAGTTCCGTGGCGGTGCGGCGCGAGAATCTGCACACCAATATCGCGCTGGTGGCCGCCGACTCGTCGGTCCGTCTCGACGCAGTGGCGGAGCGGCTCGCGGCCACGATGGAGACTTTCGGAGAGACGATACTGCTGGACCCGGACCGGGTGGACCGGGAGCTGAACCAGCCCGGCATCTGCCGTGTCGCCGATTCCGCCTCCGCTTATCCGCGGCTTGCGGAATGGCTGCATGAACTCACGGAACGGCACCGGTACGTCCTGTACCGGGCGGACGCCGACTGGTCGGCGTGGACGGAGCGCTGCGTGCGACAGGCGGATCACGTCGTCATCGTGGCGGATGGCGCCGCGGATCCGGCGCCCGGTGCGGTCGAGCGTCGTCTGCCGGAATGCTGGCGCCGCGGCCGCGAGCCGCAGCGCAGCCTCGTCCTTCTGCACCCGACGGAACTGGACCGGCCGCGGGGCACCGCCCGCTGGCTGTCGGCACGCGACGTCGACGGCGTGTATCACGTGCGCCGCGGGAACACCGGCGATGCCGATCGCCTGTCCCGGATCCTCGCCGGGCGTGCCGTCGGTCTCGTGCTGGGCGGTGGCGGCGCGCGCGGCTTCGCGCATCTCGGCGTGTTCCGGGCGCTGGAGGAACTGGGCCTCCCGGTCGACATGATCGGCGGCGCGAGCATCGGCGCTCCGGTGGCGATCCCGACGACGTGGGGCTGCGACGCCGAGCGGGCGCGGGAACTCGTGCGCAGCAGCTTCTCTTCACTGCTGGACTACACGCTCCCGGTCGCCTCGCTGCTGTCGGGACGGCGGATCACGCGCAACATCTACGAGAGCATGGCGTCCTGGGATATCGAGGACCTGTGGCTGCCGTTCTTCTGCGTATCCACGAATCTGACGGCGGCCCGGACCGTCGTCCACAGTCGCGGAAATCTCGCCCACGCGGTGCGCGCGAGTGTGGCGATTCCCGGTGTGCTGCCCCCCGTGCCGCACGAAGGGGATCTGCTGGTGGACGGTGGTGTGCTGAACAATCTGCCCATCGACGTGATGCGGCGGGTGAACCCGACCGGCACCGTGATCGCCATCGACGTGGCACCGCTGCA
>JARRPZ010000199.1:0-7122 GCA_037382365.1 Gammaproteobacteria bacterium | reverse complement strand
CTGGAGCAGCTGTCTCAGACCCGTGGATCGCCGCGTCTTGGGCAGTCGGGAACGGATCGAGGCGGCGTAATCCATGGGGTCAACCGATCGGTGCCGCTCGGCGGCACCGAAATTGTCAGTGCTCAGTCACCGAGCGACATACCTCGCATGGGCATGAGGTCCTCGGAAGCGGACTCCGCTCGCAGCAGGTCTTCGGCGGGCTGATCGGCTTCGTCGAGGATGGCGGGAGTCACGTGGCCCTCGGCGATCTCGCGCAGCGCCACGACCGTCGGCTTGTCGTTCTCCAGCTCCACATAGGGATCGGCGCCATTCGCGATACGGCGTGCGCGCTTGGAGGCGACGAGCACGAGTTCGAAGATATTGTCTATGTTCTCGAGGCAGTCCTCGACGGTAATTCTGGCCATTGGCTTCTCTCGAAAATCCTTGGATGGGGGCCGTCGGCGCTGCCGCGGCCCGTGTGCGGGGTTCCGGACCCGACAGTGTACTGTAAGAATCCGCCTCTAAACCAGTAGGTGCTGCAGTTTGCGGCGGGTGGCGGCGGTGCCCACCCGGTTGCGGCGGTAGCGACCGGTTGCGATGCCCTCGAGTTCGTCGATAGCGCGCTCGAGATCGTCGTTGATCACCACATAGTCGAATTCGTCCCAGTGGGACAGGTCGCTCAGCGAGTCCCGCAGGCGTCGGGCGATGACCGCCTCCGAATCCGTGCGCCGATCGCGCAGTCGTCTCTCCAGCGCTTTCACCGAGGGCGGCAGGATGAAGATGGAGCGGCAGTCGGGCATGGCCGCGCGCACCTGGCGCGCGCCCTGCCAGTCGATCTCCAGTACGACATTGCGGCCCCTTTCGAGCTGGCTCTCCACCTGGGTCCGACTCGTGCCGTAGTAGTTATCGAATACCCGGGCGCTCTCCAGGAACTCGCCCTGCCTCTCGAGCCGCCGGAATTCGTCCTCGGTCACGAAGAAATAGTCGCGTCCGTGCTTCTCGTTCGGCCGCTTCGGGCGGGTCGTGTACGACACCGAGAAGACGAAATCCGGGTTGCGTTCGATCAGCGCGCGCACGAGGGTCGTCTTGCCTGCGCCGGAAGGGGCGGCGATCACGACGAGTCTTCCCCTGGATTCCGCTCTCGCCACGCCGCTACTCGATGTTCTGGATCTGCTCGCGCATCTGCTCGATGAGCACCTTCAGTTCCACCGACGCCCGGGTCGTCTCGGCGTCGCCGGCCTTCGATCCCAGGGTGTTGGCCTCCCGGTTGAATTCCTGCATGAGGAAATCCAGCCGCCGGCCGACCGGTTCGTCGCGGCCGAGCGCCGTCCGGAGTTCCTCGACGTGGCTGTCGAGCCGGTCGAGTTCCTCGTCCACATCCAGCTTCTGGGCGAGGATGGCGAGTTCCGCTTCGAGGCGGCCGGGCTCGGCTTCCACGTCGAGGCGGGCCAGCCGGTCCCGCAGCTTCCTGTCGATGCCCTCCAGGACCCGGGGTCGGCGCTCCCTCACCTCCGCGGCGATACGCGCTACCTCGTCGGTACGGCTGGTCAGCGCCTCGACGAGCCGCTCGCCCTCGGCACGCCGCATGGCGTCCAGCGTATCCAGTGCTTCCCGGAGCAGGGAGAGGCTCTCGGCCATCAGCGCCTCCCGCTCTATGGGCTGATCCTCGATCACTCCCGGCCAGCGCAACACCTCCAGGGGATCCACGGCGCGCGCCTCGCCGATGCGTCCGCGGACCCGCTCCAGACCCTCGGCGATCCGGGTCACGAGGTCCTCGTCCACCGCGAACCCGCGGCTGGCGCCGGTGTCCCGTCGCACGGTCAGCGTCAGGTCCACCTTGCCCCGGCCGAGACGCTCCGCCACCGCGCGCCGGAACTCGGACTCGAAACCACGCAGCACGTCCGGCAGCCGGAACTGGACGTCCAGATACCGATGATTGACGGAGCGGACCTCCCAGGCGAGATCGCCAAGATCGGTCTGGCGCTCGCTGCGTGCGAAGCCTGTCATGCTGCGTAACATCGCTGTTCGGTCTCCCGTGAGCGGAGATGCCTGGGCGGAGGTCCGGCATTGTAAGCGCCGCCCGGTCGCGGCTGCTACTCGCCGCCGGTCCGCATTCTGCGACGCGTATCTTCACCGGCGAGCAGGGAACTGTTATACGCTGCGGCATTGCATCGGGTCGCCGCTCGTGCGGCGCTCGCACTCACTCGGATCACGTGCGCATCGAATACGCCAGAATCTCGCTGACCGGCGATCGCCGGGACAATCAGGACCGTGTGGCCGTCGTCGTTGGCGAACGGGCCGTCATGATGCTCGTCTTCGACGGCATGGGCGGACATTCCGACGGCGCTGCGGCGGCCCGCACGGCCCTGGACAGCGTGCAGCAGTACTTTACCGGCGTCGCGCATCCGGTGTTCGATCCCCAGGGCTTCCTGTATGCGGCGATGGGGCGCGCCCACGACGCGGTGGTCGCCCTCGGCGAGGGGATGGATCTCGACAGTCGCCCCCGGGCGACCGGTGCGGTCTGTCTCGTCCAGGACCAGGCGAGCTGGTGGGCCCATGTCGGCGACAGCCGTATCTACCAGATACGCGGGGGCCGTGTGTGGAGTCGTACCAGGGATCACAGCCACGTGGAGCTGCTGCTGCGCGAAGGGGTGATCGACGAGAACCAGGCCCGCGAACACCCGATGCGCAATTTTGTCGAGTCCTGTCTCGGCGGCGATGAGCCGCTGCCGGGCGTGAGCGTCAGCCCCGGCAAGCCTTTGCAAAATGGAGACGTGCTGATAGCGTGCACTGACGGGCTGTGGTCGGGGCTCGACGAGAGCGAGATTGCGCAGATCGCGAACCGCGCGGATCGATCGGTGGTCGACAACCTCCGGGAACTGGGCGAGCGCGCGCTGCATGCGACTGCCCCCCACAGCGACAATGCGAGCGCGGCTTCGCTCCGCTGGCTCAGCTGACCGGGCCGGCGGCACGCCGCAACAGGGACGGGATCTATGCGACCAAGCGGCCGTCGGCCGGACGAGCTGCGTCCGGTCACCTTCACACCGGACTATACGCGTCACGCGGAAGGCGCCGTGCTGATCGAGTGCGGCCACACCCGCGTGCTCTGCACGGCGAGCGTCGAGGAGCGGGTGCCGCCGTGGCTGCGGGGCCGTCAGCGCGGCTGGATCACGGCGGAGTACGGCATGCTGCCCCGGGCCACCGCCCGGGAGGCCGCGCGGGGCAGGCAGGGCGGGCGCACCCAGGAGATACAGCGCCTGATCGGCCGCTCGCTGCGTGCGGTCGTCGATCTCGCCGCGCTGGGCGAGCGCACCGTCACCGTGGACTGCGACGTGCTGCAGGCCGACGGCGGTACCCGCACGGCGTCCATCACCGGCGGTTACGTGGCGCTGGCCCTCGCCATGGGGCGTCTGGAGAAGGCGGGCGATCTGCGAGCCGATCCCCTGCACGGCCAGGTGGCCGCGGTTTCGGTCGGTATCTTCGGCGGCGAACCGGTACTGGATCTCGACTACGCCGAGGACTCCGAGGCCGAGACCGACATGAACGTGGTCATGAACGACGCCGGTGCCTTCATCGAGGTACAGGGGACGGCGGAGGGTCACGCCTTCCGGCGCGAGGAGCTCGAGCGGCTCCTCGATCTGGCGAGCGATGGCATCGGTCAGCTGATCGCGGCCCAGAATCAGGCCCTCGCCTCGGTCTGAGTGCCGGACGTGTTACAGGCCGGATCGCGCATCGTCGCAGCCACGGGCAACCCCGGCAAGCTCGCGGAGATCGCCGCGATCCTGCAGGAATTCCGCGTCGAGGTAGTCTCCCAGGGTGAACTCGGGATCGGCGAGGTGGAGGAGACCGGTCTGACCTTCGTCGAGAACGCCATTCTGAAGGCGCGTAACGCGGCCCGTCTTTCGGAGCGGCCGGCGATTGCGGACGACTCCGGTCTCGAAGTGGACGCCCTCGGCGGCGCGCCCGGCATCCGTTCCGCACGCTATGCCGGCCGGGGCGCGGACGACGGCGCCAACATCGACAAGCTGCTCGACGAGCTCGCCGGCGTGGAACAGCGGGAGGCGGCCTTCCGCTGCGTGATGGTCTTCCTGCGCCACGCGGAGGACCCCTCCCCGCTGATCGCCGAGGGCGTGTGGCGCGGGCGCATCCTGAGCGAGCGCCGGGGTGGCGGCGGATTCGGCTACGACCCCGTGTTCTACGACCCGGAATCGGGCGGCAGTGTCGCGGAGCTGCCGGCGGGCGAGAAGAACCGGATCAGCCACAGGGCGCAGGCGCTCAGGGAACTCGCGCGCCGTCTCGCGGCCGACACGCCCGGCTGAGTTGCGATGGCGAGGGAGATTCCGCTCACGCTCTACCTGCACCTGCCGTGGTGCGTGCGAAAGTGTCCCTATTGCGACTTCAATTCGCACCGGGCGGGCGATGCGCCGCCGCGTGAGCGCTACCTCCAGGCGCTGCTGGCGGACCTGGAGGTCGAGGCGGATCGCGCGGCGTCGCGTCCCCTCGAGGCGATCTTCATCGGCGGCGGTACCCCGTCCCTGTTCACGGGCAGCGAGATCGGGCGCCTGCTGGACGCGGCAGCGCGGCTATTCGCCCTCGCTGACGACGTCGAAGTCACGCTGGAGGCGAACCCCGGCACCGTCGAAAGGGGTCGTTTCGGGGACTATCGGAGCGCCGGCATCAACCGGGTCTCTCTCGGGGCCCAGAGTTTCGACGATGCCTCGCTGTCGGCCCTGGGGCGCATTCACACGGCCGACGACACGCGTCGGGCCGTCGATGAGGCGCGCGATGCCGGCATTGACAATATCAATCTCGATCTCATGTTCGCGCTGCCGCGTCAGGACGTGGCAGGCGCGATCGCGGATCTCCGGGCCGCGCTCGCGCTGCGCCCCGAGCATCTGTCTCATTATCAACTGACCCTGGAGCCGAATACCCGGTTCTTTGCGGATCCGCCGCCCCTGCCGGATGTCGACACGGCCTGGGCGATGCAGGAGCGGTGTCACGAACTGCTGGAAGCGGCGGGTGTTGCGCAGTACGAGGTCTCCGCATTCGCACGGCCCGGGCGCGAATGCCGGCACAATCTCAACTATTGGGAGTTCGGCGACTATCTGGCGGCCGGCGCCGGGGCTCACGGCAAGATCACGGGCCCGGACGGTGTGGTCCGCCGCTACGCGAGGCCCGCCAGTCCCCGTGCCTACATGGAGACCGCGCTCGAGGGCCGGACCCGCGAGCCGGAGTGGGTCGTCGCGGGCAAAGACCTGGCCTTCGAGTACATCCTTAATGCCCTGCGGCTCCCTCGGGGTTTCGAGACGACCGATTTCACCGCGCGTACCGGGCTGGATCCGTCGGTTCTGGAGCCGGGTCTCGAAGTCGCCCTGGCGCGCGGTCTGATCGAGCGGACCGACGGCGGCGGGCTGCGTCCCACCCCCCTCGGGATGCGCTTTCTGAACGACCTCCAGAGCCTGTTTCTGCCGTCCCCGGCGACGGCCGCCGGATGAGCGCGTAGCGGCCATCCTGGCGCGTTTTATGCACAATGCGGAAACTTAGCCTATATTTAACCTATAGAATTGTCCTGAGCTAAAGACAGACTTGCTAAGAGTTCATTAAGTAGTTGAAAAATAATAAATTATTATTCTGAACAGAAAATAGACATTCTAACGTCGGGGCTTGCAAATCGTGGGTTTGCGGCGTTTGATCAAAATGCTTCCACAGAGTTATCCACAGGTTCTGTGGATAACGGGAAGCGCTCGCGGGGGCATCGCGTCGGACTTGTAACGGGCGCTCCGCCGCTGTATTCTCCGCGCCCCATTTGCCTGCCCGGACGCCGGGCGGACGACCGGAGATATGCAATGAAAGCCGAAATCCATCCCCGCTACGAAGAAGTGAAAGTGGTCTGCAGTTGCGGGAACGAGTTCGTGACTCGCTCGACGGCGGGCGAGGAACTGCACGTGGAGGTCTGCTCTGCCTGTCATCCTTTCTACACCGGCAAGCAGAAAATTATGGACTCCGGTGGTCGCGTAGACCGTTTCCGCCGCAAGTACGGGATTTCCTGAGCCGCCCGCGCTCCCGGTCACCACATCCGTATTTTTCGCAGAGCGGTTGCCGCTCCGACTCGGTCTGCGGCACCATAGTGGGGTCCCGCGGCAGGCCTTTCCGGCTTTACGGACTCTGCGATCACGGACCATCTCAGCGATCGTGCTCGTGACGCCGCAAGGTGGAGCGCCTGTGTGCGCGCGGCGCGCAGGCGACGAGTACAGCAGGAATCAGACATGAGTAAAGAGCACTACACGCTGACGGACCCGGACGGCGACAGCACGGAACTGCCGGTCATGGAGGGCACGCTCGGTCCGGACGTGGTCGATATCGCCACTCTGTATCGGGAACGCGGCGTCTTTACCTACGATCCGGGTTTCGTCTCCACCGCGAGCTGCGAGAGCAAGATCACCTTCATCGACGGCGGTGAAGGCGTACTGCTCTACCGCGGCTATCCGGTCGAACAGCTGGCCGAACACTCGTCCTTCATCGAGGTCTGCTATCTGCTGCTCTACGGTGAACTGCCGACGAAGGAAGAACTGGACGAGTTCGAGTCCATCATCCGGCGCCACACCATGCTGAACGAGTCGGTCGCCCGGTTCTTCATGGGCTTCCGGTACGATGCCCATCCCATGGCCATGCTGTCGGCGGTCGTGGGTTCGATGTCCGCCTTCTATCACGACACGATGGACATCCACGATGAGCGGCAGCGTGACATCTTCTCCCACCGGATCATCGCCAAGCTGCCGACGATCGCGGCGGCTGCCTACAAGCACTCGATCGGCCAGCCGTTCATTCATCCGCGCAACGACCTGGACTACTGCAGCAACATGCTGAATATGTTCTTCGCCGTGCCCGCGGAGCCCTATCACGTCGACCCCGTCGCCGCCGAGGCCCTCGACCTGCTGTTCATCCTGCATGCCGACCACGAGCAGAACTGCTCGACCTCGACGGTGCGCATGGCGGGCAGCTCCGGCGCGAATCCCTATTCCGCCATCGCGGCGGGTATCTCGGCACTGTGGGGACCGGCCCACGGCGGTGCCAACGAAGCCGTGCTCAAGATGCTCGAGGAGATCGGCGACGTCAAGAACATCCCGAATTTCGTCGATCGTG
>JARRPZ010000198.1:0-4629 GCA_037382365.1 Gammaproteobacteria bacterium | reverse complement strand
CGGCGCCTCGACGTGAAGGACGGGCGGATCGTGGGCGAGGAGATGCTGTTCGGTGGCATCGGCGAGCGCATCCGCGACGTCGCGACCGGACCCGATGGCGCGCTGTACATACTCGCGGAAGGGGAACCGGGCACGCTCCATCGCGTCACGCGCTGAGCCTCCGACGCCTCAATCCTCGATGCGGAAACCGATCCGGATGGTCACCTGCCAGTATTTGACCTTGTCGCCGTCGATGTAACCGCGCATCTCGGTGACCTTGAACCAGTCCATGTGCTTCACGCTCTCGCCGGCCTTCTTTATGGCCTTGCTGATGGCGTCGTCGGAGCCGACGGTCGAGGAGCCGGTGACGTCGATCTGTTTGTAGACATGGTCTTCCATGGTGAATCCTCCTGATTCTTCGAAGAGTACGCCCGCCAGTGTAACGGCTATCCGATCCCGGTCTCGACACGGCACGCCCGACATGGCCCCGCTGGAAGGCCTTCAGTTATCGACACGCAACCGCGCGAGGACGCCGTCTAGCGTCGTCACGAGCGTGTCTGCATTCTCCTTCGAGAACACGAGCGGGGGCCGTATCTTCAGCACGTTGTCGGCGATGCCGGTACGGCCGATCAGCACGCCCTCCCGCCGCATGCCGTTCGTTACGGCGCGGGCGACGGCCGGTGCCGGCTCCCGGGTCTGCCGATCGGCCACGAACTCGACGCCGGCGAACAGCCCCGCCCCGCGGACGTCGCCGATCAGCGAATGGCGCGACCGCAGTCCCCGCAAGCCTTCACGCAGGTACGCGCCGGTCACTCTCGCATTCTCCTGCAGCTCCTCGCGCTCCAGGACGTCGAGAACCGCGAGGCCGGCGGCGCAGGCCACCGGGTTGCCGCCGAACGTATTGAAGTAGCTGTGATCCCTGGCGAACGCCTCGGCGATCGCCGGCGTGGTGACCACCGCCGCGAGCGGATGCCCGTTACCCATCGGCTTGCCCATGGTCACGATGTCCGGCACGACCGCCTGGCGATCGAAACCCCAGAAGTGATCTCCGGTGCGGCCGAAACCGGCCTGCACTTCATCGGCGACACAGAGCCCGCCGGCCGCCCGCACCCGCTGCCAGGCACCCTCGAGATACCCCGGCGGCGCAACGAACACGCCGTCACTGGACCAGATCGTATCGGTGAAGAAAGCTGCCGCGCGATGACCCCGCGAGTCGAGCCCACCGATCGCCTCGTCGAGCGTCGCTGCATAACGCTCGCCGGCATCCCCGCCACGGAATGGGCCGTTATAGGCGTCCGGCGCCGGTACCGTCGCGACCCAGCCCGGTGGCTGCCGGTCCGGCAGTTCCTCCGGCGAAAAGGCGGCTACCGCCATGGTATTCCCGTGATAGGCATTGCGGGTGACGATGGCGCCGTCGGCGCCGGTCGCCGCCCGGGCCATCTGCCAGGCGAGATCGTTCGCTTCGCTGCCGGTACAGACGAAGAAGCACACCGAGAGTTCGCCGGGGAGCAGCGCACCGAGCCGCTCCGCGTAGTCGACGACATACTCGTGCAGATAGCGGGTATTGGTGTTGAGCGTGCGGCTCTGTCGCGCGATCGCGTCCGCGACGGCGGGATGGGAGTGTCCCACGCAGGCCACGTTGTTGTAGGCGTCCAGGTAGGCATGGCCGGCGGCGTCGTACAGCCACACGCCCTCGCCCCGGACGACGTGCAGCGGCTCGTCGTAGGAGAGCTCGAGGCCGGGGGCGAGCAGGAGCCGACGGCGTTCGGCCAAATCACGCTGCATAGTCCCGCCGGCCGAGCGCGCCGGACGCGGCATACCGAGTGCGCGCCGCAGCGCCGCGACCGCGTCGCGCTCGTCGATGGCATCCAGCCGTTCGAGCGCGCGCAGGGACTGCTCGTGTCCTCCCAGGATATAGGCGACATTCTCCGGATGCGCCTTCGCCCGCCAGGCACAGATGGCCACCGAGGTCGCGAGGCGCAGCCCGACCAGATGGAACAGGAGATCGACCTCGGCCGGTTCCAGCGGGCGCACCGCGTGATAGGCCGCGGCGAGCCCGGTGAGCACGCCGAGCATGTCCTCCGCGCCCACCACCTGATAGGCCGCCAGCACGGCGAGGTCGTTCACCAGCGGCGCATGCACCAGGTCACCGAAATCGATGATGCCTGCCACCTTCTCCGGATCGGCGGCGGCGGCAAGCACGTTATCCGGATTGAAGTCGTTGTGGATGACCTGGGCACGCAGACCCGCCAGACGTCCCGCGATCTCCGCGGCGTGCCGTTCGAACAGCCGTTCGGCCAGGACCCGATCGTGCCGGTCGTCCAGGTGACGGCAGAGATCGCGGACGGCGCCGGCCTGATCGACGTCCCAGAGCAGCGGATGCCGGGCCGCCGGATGGAAGAAGCCCTGCAGCGCGACGCCGAGTTCGGCCAGGGTGCGGCCGAGATCCTGCCGCAGCGCCGGCGTCGGGGAGACGTCGCTCACCGGCACGCCGGGCAGATAGCTCACCAGGCGGGCCAGACAGCGACCCTCCGACAGGTCCATCGCCTGCAGCAGATCGCCGTCCGGGCCGGGGACGATCCGTGGCACCGGCAGCCCGGGCGCGGTCCGCGCGACGTGATCGAGGGCCTGCGCCTGGAAGTCCAGCACCTCCGGTGCCTCGGCGGGATTGGAGATCTTCAGCACGAACTCCCGGCCGTCGTCCGCGACGAGGCGGAAGTTCTGGTCTCGCTCGCTCGCGAGTCGGGAGGCTTCGACGCCGAGCCCGAACCGTTCCCCCACGAACCGCACCGCCTCTTCCGCCGTCAGCGACGGCGCCGGCGTGGTCATGAGGACCAGTGGATCGGTCATCACTCCGCGGCGCCGATCTCCATGACGATCTCCCACAGGAAGCGCACCATCTCCTGCAGGGACTCCTCGGCGACCCGCTCGTTGTCGCTGTGGGCCCCGTACCGGCTGTTGATCTCTGCCAGCGTACGCGCCGGGCCGATGCCGTAGGCCTGGACGCCTTTCGCGCGCAGCTGGGCCATGTCCGTGGCACCCGTCGCCATCACCGGCAGAGTCGTGGACCCGGGATACAGCCGCTCCGCCACCCCTTCGATCACCTGGAACATCTCGTTGTCGATACCCGAGGGGGCCGCCGCCGGCCGGTAGATCTCCTCCGGCACGATCTCGATGGCCGGGTTGTCGATGAGCGCGGCGAGCCGGCCGTAGAACGCCTCCATGTCCTCGTCCGGCAGCATGCGGATGTCGAGCATCGCTTCGGCCTCGGACGGGATCACGTTGCGGCGGAAGCCGCCGTCGATGATGGTCGGCACCACCGAAGTGCGCAGCACCGAATAGTGATAGGGATCGTTCTCCCGGAACCAGGCGTCGATCGCGGCCTGGTGCGCCGGGTCCTCGATGTTGGCATAGCGCCAGGAGGTCTCACCGTCGGTCAGCTCCGCCATGCGCCTGAAATACGCGCGGGTGGTTTCGTTCAGCCGCACCGGCGTCTCCCAGTTACCGGCTTTCGCCACGGCCTCTGCCAGCATCGTGATGGCATTATCCTGCCGCGGCCTGGAGCCGTGACCGGCGGTCCCGCGCGCCACCAGTTTCGCCCGCCGCGGCATCTTCTCCGTGGTCTGGATGCTTGTCCTTGTCGTCCAGGGTGCCGCGCCCCCATATGTAGCCGTCCTTGCGCAGGCCGCTGAACGGCGGCTGCGCCCACTTGTCCGCCTGCACCCCGACCACGTCGGTGTGCCCCATGATCAGGATCGGCGCCTTGGTGCCGTTGCCTTCGTAGCGGGCCACCAGGTTCGCCCGGGCAGGGTCCAGGGCGAACAGCTCGGAGTCGATGCCCTCCTTCGCCAGCACGCCTCGCAGGTACTCCGCCACCTCGGTCTCGTTGCCCGGGGGATTGACGGACTCGATGCGCACGAGATCGATCAGGTAGCCGATCGTCTCCTCGCCGACCTCGTCCCAGTCGATGAGATAGTCGGTCTGCGCCTGGGCAGCGAGCGGCAAAAGGAGCGCGAGACAGGCGAGCAGTTTCGGCATGGCGGATCCCGGTGTGAGTCTGGCGCCAGTCTAGCGATTCGGCCGACGATAATGAACGAATGCATGAACCAATGTGCGTCAACCAATGTATCGGGCCTGAAGGCCCTCCTACGGCGTCTCGACAGCCTCCCGCACGGCTTCCAGGCGGCTGCGATCACCGGCACGAACCGTGTCTTGCTCATCGGGGCATCATAGCCCACCCTGAGCGGATGGCACTCGAGACGGTCGGCAATGCCCTGTGGCTCGCGGAAGGCGAGATCGTCAGCTTCTACGGCTTCCCTTATCCCACCCGTTCGGTGATCGCCCGGCTGGATAACGGGGACCTGTGGATCTGGTCGCCGGTCCGTCTCACCGACGCGCTGCGATCGGCCGTGGACGCTCTCGGCCGTGTCGCCCATCTCGTCAGCCCCAACAAGTTGCATCACCTGTATCTGCAGGACTGGCAGGCTGCGTGGCCGGATGCCCTGCTGTGGGGCCCGGCATCGACGATCGACAAGCGCCCGGATCTCGAATTCCAGCCGCCGCTCGAGGACGAGGCTCCGGCCCCATGGCGCGGCGAGATCGACCAGTTCTGGTTCCGGGGTTCGAAGGCGATGGACGAGATCGTCTTCT
>JARRPZ010000197.1:0-3960 GCA_037382365.1 Gammaproteobacteria bacterium | reverse complement strand
CTGGACGACGCACATCGTCTCGGCCTCACCGTGTCGCTGTGTCTCTGGCTGGAGCACGAACGGCATGGCTTCGACTACGACGACGAGGCCGCCGTGGCTGCCCAGTTCGAGGCGATGAAGGCAGAGGTGCTGAAATACAAGGACCATCCGGCGCTGCTCACCTGGATCCTCGGAAACGAACTGAACTTCGATTTCACGAATCCGCGGGTCTTCGACGCCGTGAACGACCTCGCCCGCTTCATCGACGAGGTGGACGGCAAGCACCCGACGACCACCGCGCTGACCGGTTTCTCGCCCGAGACGGTCGCCCTCGTGCACGATCGCGCGCCGGATCTCGACTTCCTGAGCTTCCAGATGTACGGCGATCTGGTGAATCTGCCGCGCTACCTGAGGGAGTCGGGGTACGAGCGGCCGATCTTCATCACGGAATGGGGCGCGATCGGTCACTGGGAAGTCCATCGCACGCCCTGGGGCGCGCCCGTGGAGCCGGACAGTACGGCAAAGGCCGCGAATTATCTGAAGAGTCACCGCCAGGTCATCGAGCCGTATCCACGCCAGGTACTCGGCTCCTACGTATTCCTGTGGGGCCAGAAGCAAGAGAAGACGCCGACCTGGTACGGCATGTTCACGCCCGGCGGCGCGAAGACGGAAACCATCGACGTGATGCACCGGATCTGGACCGGAGAGTGGCCGGAGAACCGGGCGCCGACAGTGGTCTCCCTGTCGCTGGACGGCCGCGACGCCTACCAGGGCGTGCGCCTTTCGGCGGGACGACGCTACCCCGCCGTGTTCCGGGTCGAGGACCCCGACGGCGACGAACCGCGTTACCGATGGGAGATCAAGCCGGAGAGTGGCGCGCAGGGCGTCGGCGGCGACCGGGAGGCCGACATACCGAGCCTGCCGGGCCTCATCGACGGCGGTGAAGGGCCCGCGATCGACCTGACCGCACCGGCCGGGAGCGGTGCTTATCGACTGTTCGTCTACGCCTACGACGGGGCCGGCAGTGCCGCCCACGCGAACATACCGTTCTACGTGGAGCAAGAGTTTTGACAACGCTGTCATCATTGGCTATAACAGCATGCGAAACGGCTTCACGGGGGAAGCCGTCACGAACGGGCCGCCAGACCCGTTGCTACGGAGGGGAGACCGTCGTGACAGAGACTGGCACTGCAGACATCATCGTCGTGCAGCGCAACCGCGGTTGCGACCGCATCCGCGTTTCCTTCCCGTCTATCGAGGCCTGCGCAGTCCGTGCGCGGGCATTCCTGAATGTTGCACTTGCTTAGTACCGAGGTAGGGCTGATGTTTTGCCGTACAGAATCACACGCGACGGAATCCAGTAACCGGCGATCCTGCCGCAGCGCCCTGGCCGCCCTGGCCGCTATAGGCGCATTCGGCATCGCCGGGTGCGGGGGCACCGAAAGTTCCGTCCCCGGCGGGGAGTACACGCCGCCGGTCGTCGAATTCCAGGTCGTCTTCGAGGACGAATTCGAGGGTACGGAGCTCGACCTCAGCAAATGGAACATCGATGAGGGTGACGGTTGC
The DNA here is from genome assembly GCA_037382365.1 of Gammaproteobacteria bacterium. GTDB lineage: Bacteria > Pseudomonadota > Gammaproteobacteria > Steroidobacterales > Woeseiaceae > Lentisalinibacter. Next base: position 2,415 of record JARRPZ010000197.1, on the reverse strand, counting down.
CCGGATCTCTGCGGATGGGGCAACAACGAGGCGCAAGTCTACAGCGCCGACAACATCACCGTCGGCGGCGGAGTGCTCACGATCGAAGGCCGCCAGGAAGCGGACGGAACCTTTACCTCCGGCCGTATCAATACGAAAGGCAAATTCGATTTCCAATACGGGCGCGTCGAGGTACGCGCGCGGCTTCCCGAAGGCCAGGGCACCTGGCCGGGCATCTGGCTCCTGCACAGCGATCCGGACGTCTATGGCCCCTGGCCGGCGTCCGGCGAGATCGACATCGTGGAATCGTTCAATCTGGGTGTGGACGGCAACACGGCCACGCGCAGCGCGATGCATTACGGACTGCCGACGCCGCCCTTCTCCGGCACCTCGTCGGTCTTCGACAACGACGTTTCGCCCGCGATGGATTTCCGGACCTACGCGGTCGAATGGGAACGCGACCGGGTGCGTTTCTTCGTCGATGGCGAACACTTCCAGACCCAGAATTCCGAGAACTGGTACGCCTATTTTCCCGCTGATGACGTCGAGGGTTTCTACGATCCGTTCGGTGCCTTCAAAGAGGGCCCCGTCGATGCGCCGTTCGATCAGCTCTTCCACCTGATCATCAATTTCGCCCTCGGCGGTAATCCGGTGGGCGACGTCGATCCGAACGCATTGCCGCAGGTCCTCGAGATCGACTCCGTACGGGTATACGAGTGCGTCAATGCGAACCCGGGGACGGGCCGCGGCTGCGGCACCGGCAGTCCGGACGTCATACCGCTCGAAGACAATGACGGCAACGAGCTGGCGGACGTGGAGACGGCCCAGCCTTTCGTGGAGGAGCTCGATCTATACGTCGACGGGCCCGAGTCCATCTCGCTGGAGGCGCTGGGCGAGGTGTATACGAACAACCTGTCGGCGATCACGCCCTTCCAGAGTGACACGGCGACGGTGATCAACGACCCCTTATTCGAAGACCCTGAGGATGCCGGGAATACGGTCTGGCGGGTCGGCGTCGCCGGCGGCGTGGCCAATGTCGCGCTGACCGGTGAAGAGTTCACCGACAATCCGCTGCTCGAGACCGGCTTCGATTTCTCCGGTGGTCGCCGGGGCGGCGGGCCGGGCACGGAGCCGGTGGGCGAGATCGCTTTCGAGATGGAGATCGTCTCGATCACGCCGGGCACGGAACTCGTGATCCGGCTCGACAGCGGCTTCCCGAATGCCGGCGACGTCATCCTGCCCGATTCCGTGCTGGCCCCCGTGGGCGAGCGCAGGACCTATTCCGTGAAGTTCGACGACTTCCTGGCGAATCCGGCTTTCGTCGATCTCGGCGGAACCGGCGCCGACCTGGCCAACGTCGTGTTTCCGTTCGTCCTGGAAGTGAGGGGCGGCGATGCCGAGGTACTCATCGACAACGTGCGGGCGACGAACGCCTGCAAGGTGGTCGGCGGCTGCGGCGTGGAACTGAAGAACAAGGGTTTCCCGGACCTGGTCGTCTACGACGATGCCGTGAACGTCGATCCGTGGAATCGGGGGATCGTGGCCTCCGACGAAGGTACGGGCTTCACTGACTACACTGACGGCAACACCGCCAACAAGGTGAACTGGGCGGAAGTGGCGTCGGACGATCCCGAGCGCGGTCAGGTCGTCGAAGTGACCTTCAACGACAGCAATGTCTCCGGCGTCTGGTTCATCGCCAGCGCGGGCGGCGTCGACACGACGGAATACGCGGCGGGCGCGGTGCGTTTCGATATCAAGGTGCTGGATTACGGAAACGCGCCGGGCATGACGTTCAAGATCGATTGCTTCGTGCCGTGTACCAGCGGCGACAAAGCTCTGGGCAAGGTCGGCGACGGCGATTGGGAGACGGTGACGTTCCCGGTTTCGCAGCTGGTCTCGAGCGGGCTGGATCTGGAGGCGGTGAACACGGGCATCGTGCTGTTCCCGACATTCGGACAGCAGACCGGTGGTATCACCTTCCGCGTAGACGATGTCCGCTGGATCGCGGAGGCCGAGGTGCAGCTGGCGCAGATCGATCTGCCCGTGACCTTCGACGAGGAGGGAGTCGATTACTCGCTGGAGAACTTCGGCGGAGCCGGCACGGAACTCGTCACGGATCCCACGGATCCGGAGAACACGGTGGCCAGCACGACCAAGGGAGAGGGCGCCGAGACTTTTGCCGGGACGGTCATCGGCACGGGCGCCGGATTCGCGAATCCGATCCCGTTCGAGGAGGGCGCGACGACGATGAGCGTGCGTGTCTACTCGCCCAACCCGGGTGTCCCGGTCCTGCTGAAGGTGGAGAACGAGGATCCCTATATTGCCGCCGCGGAGGTGCTGGCCAACACCACGGTGGCCAACGAGTGGGAGACGCTGACCTTCGACTTCTCGACCGTTGGCATCAACCTCGCCGAAACCTACGTGCGCGCGATCATC
>JARRPZ010000196.1:0-3960 GCA_037382365.1 Gammaproteobacteria bacterium | reverse complement strand
TGCTCATAGTCGTCGTGCAGGAGCTGATCGATCACGTAGCCGCCGAGAAACCACACCGGGTGGCACGGATTGCATGACGTGGCGCTGTCGAGCAACGGGAGGCCGATGTCGACTTCGCCCAGCAGTACGTGCATGTAGCCGAGCGAACCGTTGGTGTAGGGCGAGTTGGGATTCAGGGAGAGCGCAACCTGTGACTCCTCGTGGAATGCGTCGACATCGTCCGCCAGGTAGCTGGCGTAAGCGAGTATCAAACGCCCGAGCTGAGAGCCCGGCTCCAGGAACACACCTCTGCGCGCGTACTCGACTGCCGTGTCCAGCGGGTGATCCGCACCCGGGGCATCGAATGTGTACAGCTGGCAGTGGATCGTGGCGAGGGCGGACCACAGCGGACCGTATTCGGGCTCTCGTTCGGCGGCCAGCCGAAGTGCGGCGAGGCACATCTTCGCCGCCGCCGGCGACGGCGAGATCTGGTAGTCGTAGTAGCGGAGCATCGTCTCGTAAGTCTGCAGCTCCGTCGGTGCCTTCTTCCGCGACTCGGAGGACAAGCGCCGCGCGATGATGCCGTACTCGCTGGCGACCGCCGAGACCACCTGACTGGCGATCTCTTCCTGGGTGGCGATGAGGCGACTCGCCTGCAGAGGATGGCTGAACGCCTCGGCCCAGACCTGCTGGCCGTTGCGCGTGTCGACGAGGTGTGCCGATACCTTTTCCGTCTCCGTATCCCGTCGCAGCGTTCCTTCGAGCACGAATCGTGCCCCTGTCGTGCGGCCGACCTCGACGGGGTCTGCCGGCAATCCGGAGGACTGTCCGGGCGCATTACAGGCAATGACCGCGATGTCCTGGAAACGTGCCAGCTCGGTGATGAGCTCTTCGGTGAGGCCCGTGGCAAGCGCCAGTCGGTCGTCCCCCCCGATGAGGTCGTGGAAGGGAAGCACTGCGACCGAAGGCACGACGGAGCGATCCGGGTGGGCCGCGGTCTCCCGTACAGCCTGCCGGTGCGGATGGTCTGCCTGACCCGGTAACCTGGAGAACCGCGGGATGTATCGCCCTTTCGGGATATCGATAAGGATCGGGTCCCGGGCACCGGCGGCGAGATAATAGCGATCCAGGGCCCGCCGCAGCCGCCCCGCCTGGATGCGCACGATGGGATCGTTGGTGGCATCGAAGTCCTCGCCCCGCCCGAACACGGCCAGTGCGATCGTATAGCCCTTCAGTTCCTGGGACCGTCCGGCGAGCTTCTCCTCCACGATGAATCGGAGGAAGTCGCGCATCTTGTCCGTGGCGTGGAAGTCGGGGCTGGCGAGGATACGGTCGAGCTGCTGACGAATCGCAGCGGGGGAGAGGCCGCTGCTCGGCTCCACGGCGTCCGCCGGTTCCGAATTGCCGTTGCTATCCATGCCGGGACATCCATCCGGTGAACTGACCGCGCCGCGCGGGTAACGGGATGTAGGCTACATTCGACTCTGGCAGCCCACTACCGGGAACAGGTCCCGGGCGCCACAATTCTGCCAAATTGCGGGCGGAACTCAACTTTCTGTCATGCGGGCGCGGTCGTCCGGGGTCGTCGATGGGGCAAAGGGAAACTACCAGGCTGCTGATCCAGCGGGCATTCCCCGGTCACGACGAGGTCATCGAGCGGGGTCTCCGGGAGCATCCGACCTTCCACGAACTGTGTGACGACTATCGCCGCTGCGCCAGAGCGCTCGAGGACCGAAAACGCCGGCATGGCAGTGGCAACGCGGACCGCGTCTGCGAATACGAACAGCTGCTCAGCGAACTCGCCGATGAGGTTCAGGGCTGGCTCGAGGCCTTGTCGGAAATTCGTAGCAGCGCGGATATGCCGGCACAATAGAAGGAGGAGAGAGGCTGATGGAGAGCTCCTTTCCTTGCAGGTTCGCCGCACATTCCAGATTCACCATCAGGCTATCGGAGATCGTCTATGAGCAAGCGTGAGCAAGTATTCGCCGCAGCGACAGCGGTTCTGGTGGCCCTGGTGCCATTCCCCCTTCTTGCCTCGGATACCGCGGTAGGCCCGGATTTCGCGATCGATCGGGACAACGCGCCGGTGCTGGAGAAGAACTACTCGCCGTTCGTCGGCGATGACTACCCGGATCGCGTCTTCTGGGGTGATACCCACCTGCACACCTCGTACTCCTACGATGCGGGCCTGGTCGGCAACACGCTGGGGCCGGCCGAGGCCTATCAATTTGCCAAGGGGCAGCAGGTCATCTCCGCCACCGGGGTGCCGGCAAAACTCGTGCGCCCGCTGGACTGGCTGGTCGTCGCCGATCACGCCGAGACCCTGGGCGTCCCCGTGCTGATCCAACGTTCCGATCCCATGCTTCTGAAGACCGAGATCGGCAAGACGGTCCACGACCTCTACATGCAGGGCAAGGTCTACGAGGCATTCGAGTATTATGGATTGAAGGTCCTCGTCGAGGGCAACAATCCGATGGATGATCCCGGCCTTGTCAGCTCCATATGGGAGGAGATGGTCGGTTTTGCAGAAGAGCACAATGATCCGGGGAAATTCACGGCCTTCATCGGCTTCGAATGGTCGGCGATGCCGGCCGGCAACAACCTGCATCGCGTGGTGGTCATTCGGGACGACGGCGACAAGGCGACCGAAGTACTGCCTTTCGCCGCCTACGACTCCGACGATCCGGAGGACCTCTGGAAGTGGATGGCACGCTACGAGGAGAAGACCGGGGGACAGGTACTCGCCATCCCGCACAACGGCAACCTCGCGAACGGCGTGATGTTCGCGACGGAGACTCTGTCAGGCAAGCGCATCGACAAGGACTATGCCGCGGCGCGCGCGAAATGGGAGCCCCTGTACGAGGTGACCCAGATGAAAGGTGACGGCGAGGCGCATCCGCTGCTCTCGCCGGACGACGAGTTCGCCGACTACGAGAGGTGGGACCGCGGCAACTGGGCGGGCGAGAAGAAGACCCCGGAGATGCTGCCCCACGACTACGCGCGCAGCGCGCTGAAGATCGGCCTGCAGCTCGAGGAGAAGCTCGGCGTCAACCCCTTCAAGTTCGGCATGGTCGGCGCCACGGATTCTCACACGTCTCTCTCCACGACGCGGGAAGACAACTACTTCGGCAAGGTCTCGCTCATGGAGCCCGGTGAGGATCGCTTCGCGGGCCAGATCGTCCCCGATCCCCAGGGCGTCGGCACCGCGACCTATGAGTTCGAGACGATCGCTTCCGGTCTCCAGGGCGTGTGGTCGCGGGCGAATACCCGCGAGGCGCTGTGGGATGCCATGAAGCGCAAGGAGACCTATGCGACGACGGGCTCGAGGATCACCGTCCGCGTCTTCGCCGGCTGGGACTTCGACGAGAAGACGGTGTTGCGGCCGGACTTCGCGAAGGTCGGTTACCGCAGTGGCGTGCCGATGGGCGGCGACCTGAAGGCGGCGCCGTCGGGTAAGGCCCCGCGTCTGATGATCCGTGCCCTGCGCGACCCGGACGGCGCGAATCTCGACCGTCTGCAGATCATCAAGGGCTGGCTCGACGCCAAAGGCAAGCTGCACGAGCGGATCTATGACGTTGCCTGCTCCGACGATCGGAGCATCAACGCCCGGAATCGCTGCGACCGGATGGTGGGCAATACCGTCGACATCGAGAATGCCACCTATACGAACGACATCGGCGAGCCGCTCCTGATGGCCTATTGGCAGGACCCGGAATTCGATCCGGAGCAGCGGGCGTTCTATTACGTTCGCGTTCTCGAGATCCCGACCCCGCGCTGGACCACCTACGACGCTGCCTTCTACGGCGTCGACCTGCCCGACGGCGTACCGCCGACCCAGCAGGAGCGCGCCTACACCTCGCCCATCTGGTACACGCCGAAGCAGTGAGGGAGGGCGCGAGATGGCACGCCGTGCAATCGATGATCGGAGGTTCCTGCCGTGAGCGGACCAAGCCATCCGCGGAGGACGGTAACCGCTGTCGC
>JARRPZ010000195.1:0-4126 GCA_037382365.1 Gammaproteobacteria bacterium | reverse complement strand
ACCCCGACGGGCCGATCGGCGATCCTCCTCGGCATGATGAGCTACTTCCTGATCTTCTCCATGCTCATGGGCGGCATGTACCTCGCCATCGATACGACGGCGGGGGAACGCGAACGCGGTTCCCTCGAGCCGTTGCTGACACTCCCGGTGGAGCGCAGCACGCTCATCGGCGGCAAGATCCTCGCGACCTGTTTCTACATGGCATTGTCCCTCGCCGCAGCGTTGATCGCGTTCTCGATAGCGCTCCGTTTCCTGCCCCTCGAGAAGATGGGCATGACCGCGAACTTCGGGCCGGACGTGGTAGCGAGTGCGTTCCTGATCCTGGTGCCTTTCACGCTGCTCGGCGCTTCGCTCATGACCGTCGTGGCTTCTTTCACGAAGAGCTACAAGGAAGCGCAGAGTTACATGACCGTGGTGCTGCTGCTGCCCACGCTCCCGATCATGATCGCCGCACTGCTGACGGTGCGCCCGGCACTCGAGTGGATGGCGGTGCCGAGCCTCAGCCAGCACCTGCTCATCACGGATCTCATCAAGGACGAAGCGCTCGCTCCGCTCTTCGTCGCCACATCGGTCGTCACGACTCTGCTCGCGGGCGGTCTCCTGACCTGGCTCGCCATGCGTCTGTACCGGCGGGAAGGCATCCTCGGCTGAGCATACGAACACCGCGCGCCGCGCGCTCCCGCCACGACATATTCCCTTCAGCCTCCGTTAAGGCGCGTAAGCCTAGCCTGTGTGCGTGGGTAGGGGCTGCGCCGCAGCCGGGCCCGGACAGACACGGAGGACTCCGTCATGGGAATGAAACGACTGGGATTGCTCGGTGCGGGACTCGTGGGTCTCGCCCTCGCGCCGGCGGTGCAGGCCGGCGGCGGCTTCTACTTCGGCGGCGATCTGGGTGAGGTCAGCGCCGAAGAATTCTTCGACGGCTTCGAGTTCGACAGGAGCACCGACGCCTGGCGCCTCTATGGTGGCTATCGCCTCAGCGATTACCTGGGCGCGGAGCTCGGCTACGTCAACTTCGGTGAACTGGACGAACGCGTGGACATCGGCACGCGCTTCGTCCCCCTGTCGGCGGACGCTGAAGGCTACACCGTGGCCGGCACGGTCGGCTGGCCGATCGGCGACAGCCTCGTCCTTACCGGCCGGGGCGGCTTCCTGTTCTGGGACGGCGAGTACCGGGTCGACGACCTGCGCTTCGACCGCAGCGACGAGAACTTCTTCTACGGCGCCGGCCTGCGGGTGAACCTCGGGCGCGGTTTCTCGATCACCGGCGACTGGACCCGTTACGAGCTGGACGAAGTCGATATCGAGATGGTCTCGGCCGGGCTCCAGTTCCGATTCCGCTGATCTCTCCCGCGTGCGGTTACGACGTGGATGGCGGAAAGGTCAGGCTGCATGGTTGCGGCGGGAGGAGGCGGCTTCCGCGCCGGAGAATTCCAGCACGCCGTCCTCGAGCGTTCCCTCGCGGAACATCTTCCGGTCCCGTCGGTAGTTCTGGGGATTGATCCATGGCTCGCGATCCCCCTGTTTCGGGAACAGGTGCAGGACGCGCAGCATGTAGCCCGGCGTGAAATCCTCCACGTAGGGACGGAGTTCCATGCCACGGTCCTCGGGACGCAGGCGCGGCACCACGCGCCGAGTGCCGGTCGCTTCGAGGTGATTGATCAGCCGGCACGCGAAAGTCTCGATCAGGTCGGCGCGGAGCGTCCATGAGGCATTGATGTAACCGAAGACCGAGACCATGTTCGGGACGCCGGAGTACATCATGCCCTTGTAGGTCACGGTGTCGGCGAAATCGACCGGTTCGCCATCCACCTCGAAGCGCACCCCGCCCAGAACAGGAGATCGAGGCCGGTCGCGGTCACGACGATGTCGGCCTCGAGTTCTTCGCCCGATGCCAGACGGAGGCCGTCCTCCGTGAACGTCTCGATGCGATCCGTCACCACCGAGGCGCTGCCGGACCTCAGGGCACGGAACAGATCGCTGTTCGGCACCAGGCACAGCCGCTGGTCCCAGGGGTCGTAATCCGGTGTGAAGTGCTTCTCCACGTCGAAGTCGTCACCTAGCTCGTCGCGGACCCACTGAACCAACTGGCGCTTCACTTTGTCCGGCGCCTGACGCGTCCGGCCGTAGAACCACTGCTGCAGCGCCGTATTCTTCCAGCGCGTCAGGGCGTAAGCCGCCTTCTGGGGCAGGACCTTGCGCAGCAGGTTGGCGACCGCGTCCCGATCCGGTCGCGAGACGACGTACGTCGGCGAGCGCTGCAGCATGACGACGTGTGCCGCCTCTGCCGCCAGAGCGGGCACCAGGGTCATCGCCGTCGCGCCGGATCCGATCACGACGACTCTCTTGCCACGATAATCCAGATCCGCCGGCCAGTCCTGCGGATGCACGACGACGCCACGGTATTGCTCGCGCCCCGGGAAGTCGGGCGTGTAGCCGCCCTCGTAGCTGAAGTAGCCTGAGCACATCATCAGGAAGTTGCAGCGCAGCCGAACCGTCTCGCCGGTGGTGGTGTGCGTCGCCTCCACCGTCCACTCCGCGTCCTGCGAGGACCAGCGGGCTTTCCCGACCCGGTGGTCGTAACGGATATGATCGTCGACACCGTACTCCGCGGCGGTGTCTCGGATGTAGTCCAGAATGGCGGGCCCGTCGGCGATGGCTTTCTCCGCCCGCCAGGGTTTGAAGTCGTAGCCCAGCGTGTGCATGTCGCTATCCGAGCGGATGCCGGGGTAGCGGAACAGGTCCCAGGTACCGCCCATGCGGCCGCGGCCTTCCAGGATGGCGAAGGTCTTGCCGGGACAGTGCTTGCGCAGATGCACCGCCGCTCCGATGCCAGACAATCCTGCACCTACGATGACGACGTCGACATATTCCGTGTTCACGCTGGCCTCAGTCCCCTCTCGCTGCCTGCTCATCAGCCGATTCTTCACCGGTATCAGTCACGATGGTAACCCCGCGGTCTTCGCCGCGCCCCCAACAGTCCGGGCAGGCACGATTTCGGCAGGGTCTATCACGGAGTTCACTTGCCGATGCAGAACGTGGCGAAGATCCGACCCAGCAGATCATCACTGGTGACTTCGCCGGTTATCCGCCCGAGCGCCATCTGCGCCTGCCGCAATTCCTCGGCCATCAGTTCGCCGGCGCGGGTGGTCTCCAGGTGACGGCGCCCGGCATCGAAGTGTGCACGTGCCTCGCCGAGCGCTTCCAGGTGCCGCTGCCGTGCGGAGAGTGCACCCTCCCCGAAATCGGCGCTGCCGGCGACGGCACGAAGACGCGCGCGTAACGCGTCCAGCCCCGCGCCGGTCTTCACCGAGATGTGCAGCGTGCCGTCCGACCGCGCACCCGGCGCCTCGCCGCTCAGATCCACCTTGTTGAGGACGACGGTATGACCCAGTTCGTCGGGCAGCTCACCGAGCAGTTCCTCTGCCACCGCCTGCCGGGGCCCGGTATGGTCCGCCGCGTCGAGGAGAAGCAGGGCATGATCAGCCGTGGCCAGCGTTGCGCGCGCCCGCCGGATGCCCTCCGCCTCGACCGGGTCGGCATCCGTGCGCAATCCGGCGGTGTCGGTGAGATGCACGACCAGGCCGTCGATCACGATGGTCTCGCGCAGGAGATCCCGGGTGGTGCCCGGGACATCGGTCACGATGGCGGTCTCGGCACCGGCCAGCGCATTCAGCAGGCTCGACTTGCCGGCGTTCGGCCGTCCGGCGATCACCACGGTGATGCCGTCGGCCAGCAGTCGGCCCTGCTCGGCCCGGGCCGTGAGTTCCTCGAACGCGGCAGCCACACCCTGCACCCGCTCGGCCAGCGCCCGGTCGGAGAGGAAGTCTATCTCTTCTTCCGGGAAGTCGATCGCCGCCTCCACGTACATCCGCAGCTGGGTCAGCAGTTCCGTCAGGTGATGCACCGCGGTCGAGAATTCGCCCTCCAGCGAACGCAGTGCGGCCCGCGCCGCCTGCGCCGAACCGCTGGCGATCAGGTCGGCGATCGCCTCCGCCTGGGCGAGGTCGAGGCGATCGTTCAGGAAGGCGCGCCGGGAGAATTCGCCGGGCTCCGCCAGCCGGGCGCCGAGTCCCATGAAACGCTCGATGGCGAGCTGCATCACGACGGGCCCGCCGTGGCCCTG
>JARRPZ010000194.1:0-4137 GCA_037382365.1 Gammaproteobacteria bacterium | reverse complement strand
CGCGACATCTACGCCCCGTTGGCCAACCGGCTCGGCATCTGGCAGCTGAAGTGGGAACTCGAGGACCTGTCGTTCCGGATGCTGGAGCCGGAGACCTACCGGCGCATCGCCCGTCAGCTCAATCAGCGACGGGCGGAACGCGAGGCCGTCATCCAGTCCGTTCGGGCGCGCCTGCAATCGGAGCTGGACGCCGCCGGTATCGTGGCCGAGATATCGGGCCGACCGAAACATATCTACAGTATCTGGCGCAAGATGCAGCGCAAGGACACCGAACTCGACAAGATCTTCGACGTCCTGGCGCTGCGCATCTTCGTGAACGACGTGCGGGATTGCTATGCAGCCCTCGGCGTCGTACACAATCTGTGGCCCTACCTGCCCCAGGAATTCGACGACTACATCGCGAACCCGAAGAAGAACCTCTATCAGTCCCTGCATACGGCGGTCATGGGGCCAGGCGGTCAGCCGGTGGAAGTGCAGATCCGCACCCACGAGATGCACCGCCATGCGGAACTCGGTGTGGCGGCGCACTGGCGCTACAAGGAAGGCGGCGGCAGCGCCGGTGCGTTCGAGCAGAAGGTGCGCTGGCTGCGACAACTGCTGGATCCCGGCGAACCGGATGCGGGCGAGGATTTCATGGAGCGGGTCCGCGAGGAGATACTGGAAGACCGGGTCTACGCGTTCTCGCCCCGCGGCGACGTCATCGACCTGCCCGCCGGCGCCACGCCGCTCGATTTCGCCTACCAGGTGCACACCCAGGTCGGGCACCGCTGCCGGGGCGCCCGTGTGAACGGGCGTATCGTGCCGCTCGGCTATCGCATCCGCAACGGCGACCAGGTGGAGATCATCACCGCCTCGAAACCGGCGCCCAGCCGCGACTGGCTGGTCCCACGACTCGGCTTCCTGGCGTCCGCGCGCAATCGGGCCAAGGTCCGGGCCTGGTTCCGGCGGCAGGACCGGGAACAGAATCGGAAACAGGGCCGGGAGATCCTCGAGCGGGAATTATCCCGGCTCAATCTGAAGTCTCTGCCGGTGGCCGATATCGCTGCGCATCTCAAGCAGGACACGCCGGATTCGCTCTATATCGCCCTCGGGACCGGCGACCTGACGGCGGCCGCCGTGGCCAGTGCGGCGCATCAGCTCACCGCCAAGGCACCACCGGAACTACCGGTGAGGCGTCGCCGACGCCCGCCCAGCAGCGGCGGAGGGGATATCCGGGTGCGGGGCATCGGCGATCTCATGAGCAACCTGGCGCGCTGCTGCCGACCGGTGCCGCCGGAGCCGATCCTGGGCTATATCACCGTGGGGCGCGGCGTCAGTATCCACCGCCGCGACTGCCGGAACCTGCTGCGGCTCATGGAACAGCATTCCAGCCGCATCATCGAAGTGGAATGGGGTGACGACGAGGAGGCGCGTTACCCGGTTGAACTGCGGATCGAGGCGTGGAACCGGGACGGATTGCTGCGCGATATCTCCAGCGTGCTGAGCGACGAGAATATCGGCATCGTAGGCTCGCGATCGGAGACCGATCCCCGCGGTCGCAAGGCGCAGATCGAACTGAGCGTCGAGGTGCCCGACCTGGAGACCCTGAGCCGGACGCTTAGCCGCCTGGAGAGGCTGCCGAACATCATCCACGTGCGCCGCGACGCCTGAGCATCGGGAGCGGTCCGCGCTAGCGATTGATGGCGTGCAGCGCCATATTGTCGACGGCGAGCGCGGCCTCGTGCACGGACTCGGACAGCGTCGGGTGGGCGTGCACCGTTCTCTGGATGTCCTCGGTGCTCGCCGAGAATTCCATCGCCAGCACCAGTTCACCGATCAGTTCCCCGGCCATCGGGCCGCAGATGTGCACGCCGAGGATCTCGTCGTCGTCCGAGGCGGACACCATCTTCACCAATCCGGCGGTCTGCTCCATCGCCTTGGCGCGGCCATTCGCGGCGAACTGGAAACTCCCGGTCTTGCAGGGGCGCCCGCTCTCGCGCACTTCGGCCTCCGTCTGGCCCACCCAGGCGACCTCGGGCGCGGTATAGATCACCGACGGGATCGCCCGGTAGTTCACCTCGGCGACCTTGCCGGCGATGAGGTCCGCCGCCATGACGCCCTCCTCCGTGGCCTTGTGCGCGAGCATGGGCCCGCGCACACAGTCGCCGACCGCGTACACGCCGGAGACGCTCGTGCGGCACTCCTCGTCCACCTTCACGAAACCCCGGTCGTCCAGCACGACGCCGCTGTCCCCGGCCACCAGATCCTCGGTGTAGGGACGCCGCCCGACACTGACGATGACCTTGTCGAAGGTCAACTGCTGTTCCTTGCCGTTCTCTTCGAATGTCAGAGTCACGCCGTCCTTGCCGGTCTCGGCGCCGCTCACCTTGGCGCCGAGCCGGATGTCCAGACCCTGCTTCTTGAACTGACGATGCGCCGCCTTCGCGATATCCCGGTCCGCCATGAACAGGAAATCCTCCATGGCTTCCAGCATGACCACTTCGGAACCGAGACGACTCCAGACGCTGCCGAGCTCGAGGCCGATCACGCCGGCACCGATGACACCGAGACGCTCCGGCACGCTTTCGAATTCGAGGGCGCCCCAGGAGTCCACGATCCGGTCGCCATCGAAGGGCGCCACCTCCAGCTCGACCGGTGACGACCCGCTCGCGAGGACCACGTGATCCGCCTCCAGCGTCTGTGCGTCACCGCCGTCCTTCGGCGTGAATTCCACCTTGCGGTCGGCAAGCAGCCTGCCGCGCCCGACGAGACCGGTCACCTTGTTCGACTTGAACAGCGCGCCGATGCCACCGGTGAGCTGCTTCACGATGCCGGCCTTGCGTTTCTGCATCGTCGCGAGATCCAGTTTCAGCTTGCCCGTGCCGATGCCGTGGGCACCGAATTCATGTCCGGCCCGATGGTACAGTTCGGATGATTCGAGGAGCGCCTTGGAAGGGATACAGCCCGCATTGAGGCAGGTGCCCCCGAAGGCGTGGCTCCCATCGTAGTTCTCCCAGGCATCGATGCACGCGACCGTCATGCCGTTCTGTGCCGCCCGGATCGCCGCAGGATAACCCGCCGGCCCGCCGCCGATCACGATGACGTCGTACTTGTTGCTCATGGTCAGTCCCGATCTGTCAGTGTGTGTCCGTCCGCTGTGCGCATGTTCAAACAGCCAGCAGCAGTCTCGCCGGATCCTCCAGCGACTGCTTGATGCTGACCAGGAACTGCACAGCTTCCCGCCCGTCGATGATCCGGTGATCGTAGGTCAGGGCGAGATACATCATCGGGCGTATCTCCACCTGCCCGTCCACCGCCACCGGTCGCTGCTGGATGGCATGCATGCCGAGGATCGCACTCTGCGGAGGGTTCAGGATCGGCGTCGACATCATCGAGCCGAAGATACCGCCGTTGGTGATCGTGAACGTACCGCCGGTGAGATCGTCGATGCTGATATTGCCTTCGCGGGCACGACGACCGTAATCGTTGATAGCCTTCTCGATGGCGGCGAAACTCATGCGGCCGGCGTCGCGCAGGATGGGCACTAGCAGGCCCCGGTCCGTCGACACCGCGATGCCGATGTCCTGATAGTCGTGGTAGATGATCTCCCTGCCTTCGACGGAGGCATTCACCACCGGGAAGCGGCGCAGCGCCTCGACCGCCGCCCTGACGAAGAACGACATGAACCCGAGCTTGACCTCATGCTCCTCGGCGAATCGGTCCTTATAACGCGAACGCAGATCCATGACCGCCGACATGTCGGCTTCATTGAACGTGGTCAGCATCGCTGCCGTGTGCTGCGCTTCCACCATCCTTTCGGCGATGCGGGCACGCAGCCGCGTCATCGGCACCCGCTCCTCGCCACGGCCACCCTCGGCGAAGGACTCGCCCTCGCTCGCCGTGTCCTCGGGCGCCGTGTCATGGTCCAGAGATTCGAGGTGGCGCTGGACGTCGGCTTTGGTGATGCGACCGCCCCGACCGCTGCCGTCGATATCGGCGGGATCGATGTCGTGCTCCTCTATCATGCGCCGGACCGACGGACTCAGCTTGTGGCTCGCGCCGGCCTCCCGCGACTCGTCCGGCTCCTCTTCTTCTTCCTCTCCGGTGTCCTCTTTCGCCTCCTGCCGGGCCTCGTCCGCCGGGGCGTCAGCCGCTTCC
>JARRPZ010000193.1:0-4198 GCA_037382365.1 Gammaproteobacteria bacterium | reverse complement strand
CGCTTTTGCACTGATACTCGGCGCGTGCCGGCGGCTCGGCGCCAACGAGCGTTTCGTCCGTGACGGGCGGTGGACGGCCGCGATGCCGTACGCATCGCTGGGGACGCGGGTCCATGGCAAGACCCTCGGCATCATCGGATTCGGTGCGATCGGGCAGGCGGTCGCCCGCCGCGCTGCGGGCTTCGACATGCCGGTCTGCTACACGAGCCGCTCGCGGAAACCCGACGCCGAGGCCGAACTCGGGGCGCGTTTCGTGGCGACGGCGGAGGAACTGGTGTCGCAGGCCGATATCATCACCCTGCATACTCCGCTGACGGCCGAGACGCGCGGTCTGGTGGACGCAGAGTTGCTCGCACGCTGCAAACCCGGGGCCGTGCTGATCAATACCGGCCGCGGTCCCCTGGTGGACGAGGCGGCACTGGTAGAGGCACTGGCCTCCGGACACGTCTTCGCGGCCGGGCTGGACGTCTTCGAGAACGAACCGGAGGTGCCGGATGCGCTGCTGGCGGCGGAGTCCGCCCTGCTGACACCGCACATCGGCAGTGCCACGGAGGAGTGCCGGCGCGAGATCGTGCAGCGGGGACTCGCGAACATCGTTTCGTTCCTGGAGACGGGCGAGCCGCTCGATCGCGTCTGATCCACCTCCCGGGGCGGTACAGACAAGCTCCCGTCGACGCTAGCGTTCCGCCGTCTCCCATTCGGGATTGCGGAGCTTGTAGACACGATGTGCCTCGGACAGCACGTACTGGCGGATGGCTTCGGCATCCTCTTCGGAGAGGAACTGCCCGAAACCGACCATGCCGACCGGCGCGAGGATGCCCTCGCGCACGATCTGCTGCCAGATATCGTGGATGGCGCCGGTCGACCAGCGCAGGTCCGGATTCAGTCCGCCGGTCCGCAGCCCGTCTCCGTGGCAGTAGGAGCAATGCCGCTGGTACAGTTTCTGACCGTGGTCGATGACGGCCTGGCTCGCCGTCACGGCGTCGGCGGGCTCCGGCATTTCCCGGTCGTCCTCGGGCACGGGCGGCAGTGTCGCCGTGCCGCCCAGCTTGAATACCAGAACGCGGGAGATGTTCGGGATCTTCCATCCGTGGGCGATCACGCCGCCCTGGGCGCCGAAGCCGCCGCCGAATCCGACGGCCTGGGCAACGTACTGGACCCCGTCGACGGCATAGGTAATGGGCGCCGCCATGGCCCCCGTCTGGGTGTTGCTCGACCAGAGGCGTTCACCCGTCTCTGCGTCATAGGCGGTGAGATGCCCGTTGCCGGCGCCCTGGAAGACCAGCATGCCGGCCGTCGTCAGCGTGCCGCCTGCGGAGGGGCGCCCCGGCGACGTCACCCAGCGTGCTTCCTGAGCCACCGGATCCCAGCCGACGAGACTGCCCGTGTAAGCACTCTCCAGCATGGCGTTGATCTCTTCGTCCGATACCTTCGGCGGTGCCGCGCCCATGACGTCGAAGCCGAGGTTCCAGTAGCCGGCACCCGGCTCCATGTCGATCCGGGCCACGGGGTCCTTGTAGGTGGCAGGGAAGTTCATGGTCGGGATATAGACCAGGCCCGTCTCCGGGTTGTAGGACATCGGCGGCCAGTTGTGGCCGCCGCCCATGCTGGGGATCACCGGCTTCTTGCCGTCGAAGAGGCGGGCATCTTCCGCCTCGACGGGGCGGCCGGTCTTCATGTCCACGCCGGTCGCCCAGTTAACGGTCGTGTAGGGCTCGGCCGAGATCAGCTCGCCGGTGCGGCGGTCGATGACGTAGAAGAAGCCGTTCTTCGGTGCCTGCATCAGCACCTTGCGCTGCTTCCCGTCGATCTCCAGGTCGGCGAGCATGATGTGCTGCGTCGCCGTGAAGTCCCAGGTCTCGCCCGGGGTCGTCTGGTAGTGCCAGACGTACTCGCCGGTGTCGGGCTTCAGCGCGACGATGGAGGCGAGGAACAGGTTGTCACCGCCGTCCGGACTGCGCAGCGCCTGGTTCCACGGCGAGCCGTTGCCGACACCGATGTAGAGCAGATCCAGCTCCGGATCGTAGACCATCGAATCCCAGACGGTGCCACCCCCGCCCCATTGCCACCACTCGCCCGTCCACGTGTCGGCGATCTGCTTCATCAGTTCGTTCTCGAAGCCGTCCGCCGGATTGCCGGGTACGGTGTAGAAGCGCCATGCCTGCTTGCCGGTGGCGATTTCGTAGGCGGTCACGTAGCCCCGCACGCCGAGTTCCGCACCGCCGTTGCCGATCACCACCTTGTCACCGGCGATCACCGGGGCCCCCGTGATGGTGTAGGGCTGTGAACGGTCGGTCGTCTGCACGTCCCACTTGACGCTCCCGTCGTCCGCGTCCAGCGCGACCAGCCGCCCGTCATAGGTGCCGACGATGATCTTCCCGTCGGCGTAAGCGACACCGCGGTTCACCGCATCGCAACAGCCCTTGGCGAGGAACGAGCGATCGACACCCGGATCGTGGACCCACTTCACGTCGCCGGTGACGGCATCCAGCGCGTAGACAATGGACCAGCTGCCCGAGACGTAGAGCGTCCGGTCGACCATCAGCGGCGTGGCCTCGATACCCCGGCGTGTCGGGATGTCGAAGTACCAGGCCAGACCGAGCTTCTCGACATTGTCGCGATCGATCCGGTCCAGTTCGGAATAGCGCTGCTCACCGAAGTCGTTGCCGTGCAGCCGCCACTCCACGTCGGCGGCTGCCGCTTCGTCCGCTACCAGGACCGATGCCGCCACACCATGGCCTGCCATGATGGCGATCAGGGCGAGAATTGACAGTCGATACACGGTTGACCCCCCGTTTGTTCAGCTCTTCATCTTGACCAGAAAATCGTACACGCGTGTCGCGAAACGGCCGTACGGCGGTGCCAGGTATTTCATGGCCGTGAAGTTCGCCTGATAGAACACCGGCCGCAACTTGGAGCACGCCACGAATCCTTCGTAACCGTGGTAATGGCCCATCCCGCTCGGCCCGACGCCGCCGAACGGCATGTCGTGCTGAGCAACGTGGAACAAGGCATCGTTCACGGTCACGCCGCCGGACATGATGTGATCGATATAGTGCCGCGCCAGTTTCATGTCATTCGTGAACGGATACAGTGCCAGTGGCCGGTCCCGGTCGTTCACATACCGGATGACTTCCTCCGGTTCCCGGTACGTCAGCACCATCAGTAACGGTCCGAAAGTCTCGCGCTTCCGGATGATCATGTCCTCGCTCGTATCCAGGACGAGGTAGAGCGGAAACTTCCTGGTCTCCGGGTTCGGCTGCTGTTGACCACACAGGTTGATTACGGTCGCGCCCTTCTCGCGCGCGTCTTCCAGTGTAGCGGAGAGCCTCTCGAAGGAACGATCGTCGATGATGGACGTATAGTCGACATGCTCGATGTCCGGGCAATGCTCCGCCACGTAGTCCTTCGCCGCCTCGATGAAGGCGTCACGCTGCGACTCGTGGACGAAGACGTAGTCCACGTTGGTGCAGATCTGGCCTGCATTGAACTGCTTGACGTAGAGGATGCGCTCGACGGCCTTCTTCAGAGGGAATTCGGGGTCGATGATGGCCGGCGCCTTGCCTCCCAGCTCCAGGATCACCGGCGTCAGGTTCTCCGCCGCCGACGCCATGACGGCGCGTCCCGTCTGCCCCGATCCCGTGAAGATGATGAGGTCGAAGGGGACGGTGGAGAAGGCGATGCCGACGCCACCGGTTTCCTCGAAGAACTGCAATTTCTCTTCCGGGAAATACTTCGGCGCCAGTTCGATGAGCACCCGGGAAAGTTCGACGGAATTCTCCGACATCTTCACCATGGCCCGGTTGCCGGCAGCGAAGACGGCCGCCAGCTGCGAGAAGCTGAGATTGATGGGGAAGTTCCACGGGACGATCAGGCCGACGACGCCCAGCGGCTGCGGGATGACACGGTTCTTGCCGCCGAGGAACATGCTCTTGTCGACATGACGTTTCTGGACCTTCATCCACTTCCGAAGGTTGCGGATGGCGTCGTTGATGCCGTCCGTGACGGAGATGAATTCCGCGAACAGTGTCTCGTGGCGTGAACGGTTGCCGTAATCCTTGCTGATCGCCTCGATGATCGCTTCACGGTTCTCGTTCAGCATGGCCTTCAGAGCGAGCAGATCCTTGCGCCGCTGCTGATAGTCCGGCATCGGGTCCTCGAGATAGGCTTCGCGCTGCTTGCGGAAGCACTCCATGAG
>JARRPZ010000192.1:0-7466 GCA_037382365.1 Gammaproteobacteria bacterium | reverse complement strand
TCGAGGTCCGCACCCCAGTAGAGGGGACGGTCCCAGCCCTGCTCCTGGACGATCGCCCAGCCGTCCGACAGCCAGAGATCCGGGTGCCGATAGCCGCCGTCCGCGATGAAGTCCCGGTACTCTCCGTTCGTGACCAGCCGCGAGGCCAGCTCGTGGGAATACAGCAGCGTGCGATGACGGGGCGTCTCGTTGTCGAAGCAGAAGGTCTCGCCGCCGGCCCCGATCTCCACGATCCCCTCCCGCCCGCGCACCCAGCGCATCGGGTCGGGTGCCCCTGCCGGCGGCCGGCGCAGATCGTCCGCGAGCGCCGGTTTCAGGGGATTGCAGGAGAACACGTGCTTGATGTCGGTGAGCATCAGCTCCTGGTGCTGCTGTTCGTGGTTCAGGCCGAGGGTCACCAGGAAGGCGAGTTCCGGGTCGTCGCCCTGTTCGGCGAGCAGCCGGTTCATGGCTTCGTCCACGTGCCGCCGGTAGTTCATGATCTCGCCGACCGTGGGCCGCGAGAGCAAGCCGCGCTCGGGCCGGCGATACATCTGTCCGACGGTGTAGTAATAGGAGTTGAACAGGTAGTCGTAGGCGTCGTGGAACGGGATGTAGTCGTCCGCCCGTTCCTGCAGCAGGAAGCGCTCGAAAAACCAGCTGGTATGGGCGAGATGCCACTTCGTCGGGCTCACGTCCGGCATGGACTGCACCACGAAGTCTTCGGGTGCCAGCGTCTCGCAGAGCGCGAGGCTCCGGGCGCGGACGCGGGAATAATAAAGGGGCAGGGATTCCTGTCCGTAGTCCGGGCGGATGTCGGCCGGGGCGGAGGCCATCGATTGCTCCTCGTGAGCCAGTCTTAAGGGTAGGCGGCACCCGGAGGGGTGTCAAAAGCGCCCTGACGGTCAGTTTTGCATCGGCGTATTACGCCGCCGTGACGGCTGCCCGCTCCAGTCGGCGATCAGCGCCAGTGCAGCGTTGCCGAGGCGCGGAAAGTGCGGGGCTCGAGCGGGTGGAAATGGATGTCCTCCACCGGACCGGTCTCCTCCGCCAACCGTGACGCGTAGAAGTAGGCGATGTCGTCATCGTCCGAGTCGAGCAGGTTGAATGCATCGAGACGCAGCTCGAGTGCTCCCCGCCGCCAGGCGACGCCGGCGTTCACGAGCAGCGAGTCGTCGCTGCGCACCGAGCCTTCGACCAGCGGCGCATCGTCGAGGTAACGAATACGGGTGCTGGCGCTGAAGCCATTCGGCCAGGCCGCATTCAGGCCGAGGGTGAAGGTAGACTCCACGGCGCCGGGAATTTCCCGGCCGCCGCCCTGATCGCGCTGGAACTTCGCGTCGGTCGTGGTCCACGCCGCGTTCACTGCCAGCCAGTCGGTGGCCTGCCAGAACGCGGCGGCCTCTATGCCCACGCGCTCGGTGGCATCGTTCGGTTCGGTAGTCCCGGCGTCACCCACGTAGACGAGTTCGGAATCCAGTTCCAGCCAGAAACCGACCAGCGAGAGGTTGAAGCGTTCGCCGCGTTCGTAGCGCAACCCGAGTTCCGCGCCTTCCGATTCGACCAGCACGGGTACCGGCTCCACCGGGTCCCCGCTCCCCGGGTCTATCGATATCGTAGCTCCTCGCACGTCGTTCGAGTGGAAGCCGCGGCCCCAGTTCGCATATGCCTCGAGGCCTCTCGAGACCCGCCATGCCAGCCCGAGTTTCGGACTCACCAGCGAGTCGTCGCCGGAGCCACTGTTCACGGGACGGAAGGCATCCACCTGCCAGTCGTAATAATCCGCGCGCAGCCCGGCGATGCCTCTCAGCGCGGGGGTGAGTTCGATATCCGCCTGGCTCCAGGCTCCCACGGCGAGTTCCTCGACGGCATCCTGGCGCACGACGTCGGTGCGCACCCGGGCCGCGGTGCCGTAGAGCCCGACCTCGTCGATGTCGTCGAAGCGGACGCTGCCGCCCCAGCTCACCTTGACCAGTCTTCGGCCGAATTCGAAGTCGCGCCCGCCCGTCACCCTCGCTCCGTACACGGTCCGGTCGTCGCGCTGTTCGAACTCGTCACCCTCCGCTGGATCGTCGAGGAAATAGGTGAAATTGGAGTACAGGGTGAAGTCGTAGTCGACGACATAGGCGCTTGCCTGCCAGTTGCCGAAATCCAGCTGGCCGGTCAGGGCGTAGCGTCCGGTTTGTCCCCCGAGGTCCGGGTCTATGAAGCCGAGCGGGCCGATGAGACCGCTCTGCACCGCGCGCCTGGGTATCTGGTCGGTGGCGTCCCATTCGCTGTCGTAGCCCTGCAACGTCACTTCTGTGCGTGCTCCCGGCATGTCGAAGGCGTAGGCGAGGTACCCCTTGTACTGTTTCAGGTCTTCATCCAGCTCCCACGGACCGTCGTAGATCGTTGCGTCCAGCGCGGCGGTGATCACGCCATCGCCGATCGGGGTACTGCCGGCGGCGAGCGCGCGACCGTAGCCGTGCTCTCCGGCCGTCAGGCCGAGCAGCGTCTCAGGCAGTTCGTCGTAGAAGGTGAACTCGACGCTCCCGGCCGAGGAGAAGTCGCCGGTTGCGGCCGCGTACGGACCTTTGCGATAGCGCGTGGTCGCTACCAGCTCGGGGATGAGGAAATTGAGATCGAGGTAACCCTGTCCGTGCCCGTGGGTCGGCATATTGAGCGGCACGCCTTCGGCGCTCACGCTGAAGTCCGTGCCATGGTCCAGATTGAAGCCACGCAGGAAATACTGATTCGCCTTGCCGGTGCCGGAGTGCTGTGTGGCGACCATGCCCGGCACGGCTTCGACCAGTTCGCCCACCCTCAACAACGGGGGCAGCTGGATGTCGGCATAGCCGACCAGTCCCTCGGAAGCCGTATCGGCGCTGCCGATGAGTTCCCGGGTGCGCCCGTAGACGACGATTTCCTGGAGTCGTTCGGCGTCGCCCGCGTCGTCGTCAGAGGGGTCGGCGGCCCGGGCGCCGCCGGATGCCGTGACAAGAAGCGCGATCGTCAGCGCCGTGCCCAGCAGCATTTTCCACATCGCGCGCTCCTTGTTCGCAGCCGTTCTTCGTTATTTGTTCGCGCTCAGAAATAGCACAACTGAAACATTCGTGCTACTGAGGGAAACCACGGTCTGCTCCGGTCTCACCCCAACCCGTTTCCCCTCAATATTCGTCCACGGTCAGCGTCAGCCGCCCGTGGCGCACTCCCTTGGTCGCGATCAGGGCGTCGGCAAGCCGGCGCACCCGCGCCGCTAGACCCTTCAAAACGATGACTTCCATGCAGTACTCACGGGTCAGATGGACGTGGAGCGTGGCGATAACGGCATGATGCGCCTCATGCTGCAAGGCCGTTAGCCGATCGCCGAGCCGTCGCTGACTGTGGGAATAGACCAGGGTAACGGTGCCTACGACCTCGGCGTCGTCGGCGGTTTCCACTTCTTCCCGGGCGAGTTCCGCGCGTACGAGGTCGCGGAGGGCCTCCGAACGGCTGGGATAACCACGCGACTCGATGAGGCGGTCGAATTCCTCGAGGAGGTCGTGTTCGATCGTGACGCCGATTCGGCTGAGTTCGGACATGAGAGAAGCGTATGCCGGGGGCCGGCCGACGGCAACTGCGCCATTCGAATGCCGTCCCTTGACTCATCGCCTCAGGGTCGCTGTAATACCCTGCTCCGCGATCCCGCCTGCCGGATCGCTGCGCAGGAGGGGCTTCAGCTCCGATTCCCGGAGGGCCAGGTAGCTCAGTTGGTAGAGCAGCGGACTGAAAATCCGCGTGTCGGTGGTTCGATTCCGCCCCTGGCCACCAAATGCATAAAACGAAAGCCCCCGGGCGTGCCGGGGGCTTTCTCGATGCGAAAGGCAGTTTGCTGTCTAGTATTCCAGCAGCGATGTCCCATCCACCAGGTCGATCTCGCCGATCGTACTGCCCCGCGCTCTGAGGAAGGCGTCGATTGTCTCCGGGCCGGGATCTACCGCTTCGATCTCCAACTCGTCAAAGATATCGGAGCTGTTGATAGTCAGATCAACGATACCGGCGTTCTCCTCGACGAATTTGTAGTCGTCGCCGATCCACGAGGCATTCAGGCTCACTTCGATACTGCCGTCGCCGGCTTCTTCGAATTCGAGGTCACCGGTTTCGTAGACGTTGACCAGCCGTGCACGGTTGTCGCCTTCGTCTTCTTCCGACACCTTGATACCTTCATCGACGTTGTCGATGCTCGTCACATCAATGAAGCTGAGATCGGCGCCGCCCGGACCGGCCTCGTCAAAATCGAGGCCCTCGTCGTAATTCTCTATCACATTGACGTTGCGGATCTTGCCGACGACCGATCCGGGGCCCTCCTCGTCAATGTCGAAGCCATCGTCGACGTCCGGGTCTCCGTCGTCGTCGCAGTCATCCCCGGGTACGAATTCGTTAATCAGGCAGTACTCGCCGTTCTCGGTGAATGAGACGTGCCTCACGTCAACGTAGACGCTCCCGTAACCGCCCTCGTCGAGCTCGATGCCGTCTGCGCCGACCTTGTCGAACGTCGAATTGTTCGCGGACAGATAGATGTCGCCGTAGCCACGCTCGTCGACGCGTACTCCGTCGGCGTCCTGCGTTCCAAAGCCGCTCCTCTGGACCAGGACGTTGTTGAGCCGCACGCTCACAGACGCGGCAGAGCCCTCGCCTTCACCACTGTTGCCGTCGCCGCAGGAATCCGGGTCCTCGCCGCCGTCTTCAGTCTCGAGCAGGCAGTCGGAGACGTGTATACCGTGGTTGCCGGTACCGAGAACGGTAACGTTGTTCAGGTCCAGCTGAACGAGACCGGTGGCGTCCGCGGGAATGTCGACGTAGATCGCCTTGCCACCACCCTCATTGACCAGCCGCTCCCACGGCCCGTCCTCATCGCCGCCGCCGGCATCGAAAGTCAGATTCCTGACCGAGAGATCGGCGCCATGGGAGATCGTTAGCATAGCTTCGAGGCCGAGACCGAAGCCGTCGATGGTCTGGCCACTCCCATTGATCGTCAATGGCGTGGTGCCGTTGTAATAAAGCGGTGCTTCGAGATCAATCAGATCGACGGTCGGATCTATCACAATTGTCGAGGCGCCGCTCATTAACGCTGCCCTGAGTGAGCCCGGCCCGTTGTCGTTGCCGTTGATGACTTTGGCAGAAGGACCGGCCGCGGCTAAGGCCGGCAGGAGTATCGTACCGGCCAGGACGCTCCAGACGGTTGTTCTCATTTCTTTTCTCCCATGATGCTCTGTTGTTGGTTTGTCCGCTTACGCTAAAAGGCAGGTGTTAAAGGTCCGTTAAGTGACTGTTGCGGAAAAGTGACGGCTGCCTTTTAGCGTAAGCGGACACACCAACAACAGAGCATCATGGGTCGCTCAACTCACCCCGCATGTCTCCAGGTGGATGCTAGCCGAATATTCCGGCCAGCTGGACCGTCATCATCATGATTCGGCCGTTACTCCGGCTTGCTCATAAAGAGGAACTGTCCGCCCTGCACGAGATTCTCACTGTCGATCGGTCCGCCACGCAGGCTGTGCGCCTGGACATTGAAGAACAGCAGGCGCTCGCCTTCCGCACCGAACAGCTCGGTAACGTCGATGATGCCGGAGGTCTCCCAGTTGCCGAGGTCGAGGGGGTTGGTATCCACCTGATTAGTCGGCACGCTGTCTCGATAGACTTGAGCCACGCGATCGACAAGGCCGGACGTGGGATCAAGCTTCCAGATCGAAGTCTCCTCACCGCTGACGTCGCCGAACCCCCCGACCGAGCGATCCTCCTGGATATAAATTTGACCGTCATCCGCCCAGACGAGGTTGTCGGGGCTGCGGATACCGTAGTCAGGATCCGGGAACTGCAGACCGGCGTCGTCACCGTCGTAGACGATCGTAAGATCGGCGGTGATGTTATCCGTGCGAATGCGACCAGGATTTATCTTTACGTCGATAAGGTAGGTCGTGCCCCAGAGATCCGCGCCCTGGTTCAGCGTCGTATTGCGGCCTGTCGAGGCGAAAATCACCTGGCCTCCCTTGCCGGGCGCCGGGTTCGTGTGCAGATCCTCTGGACGTGAGAAGTTGAACGCGCCGATGTCGGCTTTTTGCTGGTCGAGGTAGGATTGCGTAGCAAACCCGAGCTCATCGAAGTTCGGATCGCCGCCACCGACCGCGGCGGCATTGTAGTTCTCGACCTCCACGAAGGTACCGCGGCGCGTCGTGCCCGTGCCATTCCAATCAGCCGGACTGACACTGCCGTCGTCGGCGACCCACATGTACAGTCTGCCGCCCGCCAGTCCGTTACGCTCGAGGAAACCACCACCGCGTTGCTTCTCACCGACGTAGAGCAGTAGCGGCGCGTCGCCGCGGTCGTCGCCGACCAGCACAGCCACGTGCGTCTTGTTGATCGTTGGGACGTCGAGCAGAGCGACGCTTTCCCAGGCGGCGCGGCCCATCCATGGTGCGGCATAGAGCACGTCGTTCGCTACATCGAGGACGAATTCCGTGCCGCCGCCCGTTTCTTCGCCCGAGAAGAAGATGTCGTCGACGAAACCGGCCTGGCCTTCGGCAACGTAACCCGCGGAGCACAGGCGATTCAAACCGCCGAAATCCAGATCCTGCGGACCGGTTACGGGCGCGCCTGCCCGGTTGATGATCGTGTGATACGCCGGTCCCATGTCGATGAGCTGGCGCGAATCCTTGTCGAAAACAAGTGAAGAGATGCGCGCGCCCCTGAGTTCGGCACCATTCGCGAGCGTGTAGGTGTAGCCCTCTGTCGACCTGAGTTCGTGGTTAGCCGCGATTTCGACGGTATCGCCCCGGTCCCAGGCGCCCTGGCCGTCGGGAATGCCCGGCGGCGTGTAGCCGTTGAACGTCTCGCCGATCGTGAAGCCCGGATCCGTGCTCCACGGTCCGAGGCCGACGGTTTGAGCCGGCTCGAATGTCTGGGCCAGCGATGTGTTAGCTGCAAGCAAGACTGTCGCCAATCCCAGCCCGCTCAACTGAAATTTGCTAGTTGTCATTCTGATGAACTCCATGTCAGTTCTGGTGAGTTATCCGGTGAGGGTTGCCACCGGCTGCACGGAGAATCATCGGGTGATGAAGTTACGAGGCAGAGGAGATTGCATGAAGAAGCCATGAAGCATTCGATTCGAAAAGGTTTCAGAATCGGGCCATCCAACTACTAAGAATCCATGACACAGATCACCGGATTAAGGAGTCACTTCTTAACGTGATCCCTCGAGCGTGCAGGGCAAAAAAGACCAGGTGAAAAGATGGTTGCACTTGCAACAGTCCTCTGATAATTTGCCCGACTTTTTGCAGGGTTCCCCGCCCATTCGCACAATTTTTCAGGAGACAGATCTTGTCAGCCCTCAGGACGAAGCTATCGATGATGCGCGCCATCGCGGCGCTTGGCCTGGCCATTGCGGCCGGCATTGTTCCTGCCCATTCCGAAGATGCCCCGATCGCAGCCGAACATGGCAGGGCCGGGTTGGAGTTTACGCTGATCAC
>JARRPZ010000191.1:0-7920 GCA_037382365.1 Gammaproteobacteria bacterium | reverse complement strand
GCGCAGGCCCTCGTCGATGCCCGGGCGATCGACATGGAGCTGTTTAATCTCAGCAAGCTCCACGCGAGTGGCTACGATGATGCCAGCACCGACAAGCTGCCGGTCATCGTGGAATACCTTGACGGCACACTTCAGGGCGCCGCGGTACCGGCACCTATTGCGGGCGCCAGCGTTACCGGTGAGCTCGAGATTATCGATAGCGCGGCTTACGGCATCGAGAAGGCGCGCGCCGCGGAGTTCTGGGACTCGGTGACTGCCAACGTCTCGATCGAAGGCGTCTGGCTCGACGCGGTCCTGTTCGCGCACGATGCAACATCGAAGTCGATAACCCTGACGCCAACCGTGCCGCTGACCGGCGCCTACGGCGAGTATGCTTCCGCATACACCGGCGACGGCGTCACCGTCGCCGTGCTGGACGGTGGCATCGACGCCGGACACGCCGACCTGGTCGGAAGGGTCAAGCTGGCACAAGACTTCGTCTGGTCCCGCAACGGCGCCGGTGACCTGAATGGCCACGGTACTCACGTCGCTTCGACCATTGCCGGTTCCGGCGCAGAGTCCGGCGGCAAGTGGGCCGGCATGGCGCCCGACGCCGACTTGATCATCGGCAAGGTGCTGAACAACGCGGGCGCCGGCAGTTCCTGGTACATCATGCAGGGTATGCAGTGGGCTGTGGAATCGGGCGCAGACGTAGTGAATATGTCGCTCGGAATGTCCGGAACCTACTGTGGCGGGCCGATCGTCGACCTGGTGGAGGCCCTCAGTGACGAGGCGCTGTTCGTGGTCTCGGCAGGCAATAGTTTCACACGAGAGTCCGTCGGCCTGCCCGGCTGTGCGCCGAGCGCACTGACCGTCGGGGCGGTGGATCGCAGCAATCACACCGCGAACTTTTCGAGCCGCGGCCCCTCGCCGGACGGGCACACGGCCAAACCGGATATCGCGTCGCAAGGCGTAGACGTGGTTGCGGCCGCCTCCGGCGGTTCCGGCGCCACCGCGTACCGCGTGTACTCCGGCACGTCCATGGCAGCACCTCACGTGGCCGGTGGCGCAGCCCTGGTGCTGGAGGCGCGCCCGGAGCTGTCGCCCCGCCAGCTGAAAGCGGTGCTTACGTCCTCCGTTCAGCTGTCCGACGCGCACGTCCTGGAACAGGGGGCCGGCCCGATGGACGTCAATCGCGCCGTCGTGCAGGCAATCACCGCTTCGCCGAACCAGGAACTCGGATATTTCAACTACCAGCAAGGCACGATGACCGAGTCAGCGGTCGTCCTGCAAAACGGCTCCGATCAGGACGTCGCCCTGAAGGTTCGCATGGATCTGATCGGCGAGGACGGCAAGAGCCAGCTGCCGGCCACCCTGGCCGGCCTGGGTGTGAAGTCCGTCCTCGTTCCCGCAAATGGCAGCGTCGAGTTGCCGGTATGGATCGACCCCAGCGTAGCGATTAATGACGGGGCCTACGGCACGATCACGGGCCGCATTGTCGGTACCAGCACAGGAACGGATGACACACAGGTTTCCGTGCCGCTGTCATTCTGGATCGGTCCGCCAATGGTAAACCTCACGGTGTCCGCGACGGACCGCTTCGGCATGCCGGCAAGCTATCCATCACGTGTCTTTCTGCTCAATGCGGAAGACGAGTGGGCGAGCTACACGACCTTCGGCTACGGCGGCGCGAAGACGCTGACCGTTCCGGCCGGAGAGTACACCATCGTTGCCAACATCATGACTTACGACAACCCGGTCTCGGGCGGTCTGGTCGAATCCGCCACCATGATGGCGAAATTGGGCCACAGGATCGTTGGCGATACCGAGCTGCACTTTGACGCACTCGATGCCGAAAAGCTGGAATTCAAGGCCGACCGGCCGATTGACACACTGGGTTACTCTTTCGGCTTTACCTACGAGCTGAACGACGGCGGCGAAGCGAAGGTTGCCGGCATCGAGCTGGCCCCGGATTACGTCAACGAGATGTACGGCTGGTCACAGGGCTACGACGATCGCTTCCGTTCGTTCGTGACTACCCGCGCGGTCGCGCCTAGGGCGGTGGTCACGACCGGCGGCGGACACGAGATCGAGTACAGCTACGCCAGTCTGGCGCTCGCGTTCCACGGTGAAGGCAGTGCCGAAGTCGTCGCAGTGGGTGATGGCAATTACGGCACCGACTGGGACAGTTTCGGCCTGGAGGGCAAGGTCGCTCTCCTGTCGAACCCCTACTACGTCAGCTCTACCATGGTGGGCGAGATTGCCGAGCGCGGTGCCGTCGGCGTTATCGCCTACCGCCCGAACACCGACGGACGCTTCCGTCCAACTATCTCTGGTACGCCGAAGATCCCGGTGATCGTTACAACGGCCGAGCACGGGGAAGTGCTGCAGGCCGAGCTGGACCAGGGTGAGGCAACGGTCAGCTGGGCAGGCACCGCGCCTGAGCGCTCCCCGTACGCCTACTCACTCAACCACATGGTCGACGGCCGCATCGACATGGGCCTGGCGCGGGTTCACGATCACAAGCTGGCGAGCATCGATGCGTCTTACTACACCCAGGTCGAAGAAGGGCCGGGCTGGACGGACGTGTTCGCGGCGATGCCGGGTACCGGCGAGTTCTATTCGACCGGTAGTCCCCAGCTGATCATGCGCCCGATTGAGCGTACCGAGTACTTTACGGCCTCGGACCGGGCGGCATGGACCAACGTGGTCATGCCCTCCGCCAGGCTGGCCTCCGCTGGTGGCTTCTTCGACGGGCCGCGTATCTTTGCGGAAGGGCAGCAGGAAACGACGTCCTGGTTCCGGGCCCCGCATGGCACTACGTTGCTCACGTCAGGCGCCAACATCGCCTGGCGCGACACCAATGTGCTGAGCTGGAATATCTCTGGCCTTGGTGACGCTGACGGCCACGACGCCAGTGTGGGTTACTCGGGCAGCGCCTTCTACACCATCACTGTCAATGGTGCTCCGACCTCCCTCGACACGGGCATGCTGCAAGTGCCCGATGAGCTGACCGACATCCGGCTCGAGACGCGTTACTATGCCCGGGGTGCGGGCGACCGTTCGCCGACCGGCGAGGTACTGGGCACGGAGATTGCCACAGTCCGTCAGTTCCGGACCGACTCCACCGCCCAGGGTGTGCAGCCGGTGCTGGTGCCGGTGATCGACATTCCCGTGAATTTCGAGAACACCTACCCTGCAGGCATGCCGGCGCACATCTCACTGTCAGGTCTGGTCGACGGCCGCGGCGTTGCCGATCTGAGCAGCGTGCAGGTTCAGTATGCCTATGGCATCGAGTGCAACCTGACGGGCTTTACCTATTGCGACACGTTCACCAAGTTCGACCCGTCGAACTGGGTGGATGCGGAGCTGTTCCTGGTGGATGGCGAGTGGATGGCCACGATCCCGAACGAGGCCGAAGCCGGACAGTATGTGCACCTGCGGGTG
The DNA here is from genome assembly GCA_037382365.1 of Gammaproteobacteria bacterium. GTDB lineage: Bacteria > Pseudomonadota > Gammaproteobacteria > Steroidobacterales > Woeseiaceae > Lentisalinibacter. The sequence goes on along the minus strand of JARRPZ010000191.1, from coordinate 4,494 downwards.
ATCATGACGGACGCCAGCGGGAGCAGTGTCGATCAGAGCATGATGCGGGCGTACATGCTCGACTAGGCTGAACGCGAAGAGCCGGAAGCCCTGGACTGCCGTGGCGGTTCAGGGCTTCTCTGGTTCGCCGCCTGCGGTTAGCCAACCGCAGTTTCGCGCCGTTGCGCGGAAAATGGCGCGGACAGAAAACGCCAGTTTCTACTGGTCGCTCGAGCGGGGAAGTTTACGGCTCAGGACATCGAAATTTGGTGATTCCGGATTCCGCAATGTCCCGAGGAAAGCCAGGATTCGCTGCCGATCGCGCTCACTCAGTCCCTCGTATAGCTCTTTGACGGACTGAGCCTCTCCCCCGTGGGCCAGAATAGCCTCGGTCAATGTCAGTGCTCTTCCGTCGTGGAGGTAAGGGGCCGTATCTGCCACACCCCAGAGCTTTGCGGTAATGAATTCCCTGTTCTGTTGCTCGGTGGCACCGGCGAAGGACTCTGCCAGACCATCGCCCATGTCGTGTCGCTTGAGATCGGAGAACATCGGTACCACGATGCCACCCGATCTATTTCGCCTGAACGCAGCCGGATCTGACAGTCCGCGCATCCGATGCTCTCGAATAACTCGAAGCCCGCGCGTGCTTCTCTATCATTTCGGATCTGCACCGGCGTTTCCTGTGTCGTGACGAATATTTCCAGCGCAGACATCTCGCCGGTAAGAATCTCGTTGTCGATCCCGTCCTGATCTGCATCCCAGGGGAACACTTCTGCCGGTTGCATACCGAGATGAAACATCATCGCGCCTTTGTCGAATTCGCGGACCGAGGAGAATTCGCCTTTGCGCCCGAATGGCCGGATCACCAGATCCGGATCGACACCCTCGATGTTGCTGTAGTCGATGCTGCCGTCGGAGTAGGACACCAGATATCCGAAATGCACGCCCTTGACGATCAATTCGTGTATGCCGGGACGCTCACTCGCCGCGTTCCTGATGCTCTGCAGTTCCGCGGTCATTTCCTTGGCCACCAGCTGTACGCCGCCGGTACCGAACAACGCAGGCGGATTGATCAATCTGCCGTCCATCTCCGCGATGCCCTGGGTCAGTGTTCCGGCGACGTCTTTGCCATCCACATCGATGAATGTCGCTCTGAATACGGGGGAGGTGTTGATGCCGCCGGAGCCGCCGATCCCGAACGTGAATGGCACCGTCGCCGCACTTACGACGCTGTGGCATTCGACACAGGTCTGTGCGTCAAGGCCGTTCACCCGCAGGAATGTCCCATTATTCCCCAGGGTCGGCCGACCCCCCCTATCTTCGCTGGTGGTATCGAGTTCGTCCCATCGAAATTCGCCATCACCGTAACCGTCCGCCCTGTTGAAGGGTGTTGCGAATATTTTCAGCCCTGCGCGACGGACGTCTACCAATGCCATTCCCGCTTCCAGTTCCTGTTGGGTAATTCTTGTTTCGAGGGGGCCTAAGGCTGGCGTGCCATCGAGAGCATCGGCGCAAAGTACGACAGGCGTCAGTAGACACGTCATCAGCGCTGCAATCTTCTTCATTGCTTGTTTCCCCCGGCCGTTGCCATGACTTCTTCTTATTTACCAAGAGTCAGGCTTGAAACTATCGACCGACTCCCTGGGCACTATCCGATGCTGCAGGAATCATACACTTACTTATGATCCATACGGGCATCAACCCGTTACGCCGCCAGGAAAGACATCGCTCGGAGCGATCAGGTCGAATCGTGATACCGAGACTAGACCCCGGCGAACTGTGAAATCCTGAACTAAACCGGTATTTTCGTGAGCAGAAGCTGAAATTCGGCGGATTGCGGACAAACCCGATGGCCGGCACGCAGTGCGAGAAGGCGTCATGACGGGAGGATCCCGTGCACAGCGACCGACCGGTCGCGACAGGGCGGGGGCGATCGCGTTCGCCGAGTTCCAGGTCGACCTCGGTGCGCGTACGCTCGAGAAGGGTGGCACGCGCCTCGAAATCCAGCGCAAACCGCTGGACGTACTGATCCACCTGATTCAGGCGGCGCCGCGGCTGGTTCCGCGCAGGGAGTTGCTGGAGCGGCACTTCAGCCGCACGGTCAACGAGGAATCGCTGACCCGCTGCATCAGTACCATCCGCAAGGTCCTGGACGATACCGAGGATCCGCCACGATTCATCGAAACGCATCGAGGCGAAGGCTATCGTTTCGTCGCAGCCACCCGATGGTCCGACGCGCCGTCCACTACACCTGCGGCAAGCCGCTGGCGGTTCGGAGCCTGGGCCGCCGCTGCGCTGGTCATCGCCGCGGTCATCGGCCTCGTCCTGCTGCGTGAAACGGACCGGTTGCCGGACGGTCGCATCGATCGCATCGCCGTGATGCCGATGATCAGCGAATCCGCGGAACAGGACTGGCTCGCGACGGCGCTGACAGACCATCTGTTGCACACGGTGTCGAAGATCGAGGGCATCACGGTCGTGGCGCCCGGATTGATCGATCCGGAGACCCGTCCCGAGATCGCAGCGATGCGCCTGAACGTCGATGCGATCCTCGCCAGCCGCTTCGAGCGGACCGCGGAAGGCTCGGCGATCGAAACCCGGCTGGTAGCTGCGCGCGACGGCGAGTTGCTGTGGAGCGCGAGGATCGCTTCCCGCGAGGCCTTCGGCAGCCAGCAGCAGATCGCCGATCTGACCCGCCAGGTCGCCGTGCGGCTTCGGCCGTCACTGCAACTCAAGGGCGATGCGGACCGCGTCGACCCCGCGGCCTACCGGGAATACCTGCAGGGTCGTTACTTCCTTGGGCAACGGACCGGCGCGGCATTGTACAAGGCGATCGAAGCATTCGATGCCGCAATCGCGATCGACCCCCGTTTCGAGGAAGCGCTGCTCGGCGCGGCCGAAGCCTGGCTGGTGCTGCCGCTGTATGGCGCAACCCGCCCGATCGAATCGATACCCCGGGCGCGCAGTCTCGCCGAGCGTGCGCTGGACGTGTCGCCCGACAACGCACACGCGAGAGCAGTCCTCGGCGCGATCGCCATGCAATTCGACTGGGACTGGCAGGCGGCGGAAGCGCTGCTCAGCGAAGCAGTGGCGCTGAACCCGAACGATGCGACGGCCCAGCGATGGCTGGGTGAACTGTATTGCTACCAGCATCGCTGGCGCGAATGCCGTCGCCAGTTCCGCGTGGCGCAGGACCTCGATCCGCTGTCACCGGTCCTGGACATGCAGCAGGGGTCTGTCGATTACTACGCCGGCAACTACGAAGCGGCCCTGGAAAGCTACCGCAGCGCGGCGGCGCGTCATCCGGGCTTCGCGATGGGCCGCTATGTACTGGGACTGGCCTACGCCGGACTCGGCGATTGGCAGCGCGCCGTGGACGCCTACGAATCCACGATGCCGGAGCTGGGACTCGAGATCGGTGGCGGTCCGCTCGCGTATGCGCTCGCGAAGGAGGGCGACGTCGAGCGCGCCCGCGCCGTGCTCGCCGACATCGAGGCGCTGGCCGCGGAGCGCTACATACCGCCCAGCAAACTCGCGATCGTGCATCTGGCACTCGGTCAGACGGAGACGGCGCACGAGCTGTTCCTCAGCGCGATCGAGGCGCACGACGACCGGCTCGTCTACTTCACGTCCGACGTCCACACCCGCGACCTGGCCCGGGACCCGCGATTCAGCGACATCGTCCGGCGTATCGGGCTGGCCACCGAGCCGCACTGAGGTCCCGGCGAGCATCGTCACTGCACTCGCGCTCCATCGGCGAGTGACGGTAGTTCCATTGAACGGCGAGCGGCAGGTCTTTGTAATAAGGGCATTTCCGATCTATTCAGAGGCCGGATCCCGGCGGATATTGCATTGTGTCGAAGCCCGGATCCGACTGATCAAACACCTTCAGCGGTGGACTGCCAGTGTCGAGAACGTCGAAGAGGATGCGTGTATTGCGTTGGGCCGGGCTTGCGGTATTCCTTTTGATGCTGCTGGTCTCGGGGATCTTCTTCCGGAGCGGGGGCGGCTACGACCAGGGCGAACTCATCGCGGAGGCGGTGCTGGGAAATGAATTCCACTGGATCACGCCGTCACGGTTCGGATACCTCAAGTCGACTTTCCACGAAGGTGCCACTTGGGACGACCAGGCCCGAGCCTATGTGGCATTGCTCGATAGCCTCGGTATCGATGAGGTCGCCGTTGTAGCCATGTCGCAGGGTGGTCCCTCGGCTCTGCTCCTCGCGGTCCTTTATCCCGAACGCGTTTCCTCGCTGACGCTGATCTCGTGCGGCGTCGCCGCCTCGAAGAACGAGGACCAGGCGCAGGCGAACGAGAAAGGGGACATGCTCGTGACGATCTTCAGGCACGATGTCCTCTACTGGGCGGCAGCCAGGTTCTTCGAAAAGCAGCTGATGGAACTGATCGGTGCCAGCGACGAGGTTGTCGCTGAACTGACGCCTGGACAGCGAGATCTGTTCGAACGCTTCATCCGCGAAATGAATCCGGCTTCGATGCGCTACGCCGGCGCCCGGT
>JARRPZ010000190.1:0-4233 GCA_037382365.1 Gammaproteobacteria bacterium | reverse complement strand
TCGTGGCTGGCTCAGAACCCGAAAGGCAGCATCGTCAAGGGGACGGTCACGGAAGTGGACGCCCGCGGCGCGGAGGTGGATCTCGGCGGTGGGATCACCGGTTACCTGCGTGCTTCAGAACTGTCGCGCGGCCGGGTCGAAGACGCCCGCACGGTGCTGAAGGTCGGCGACGAAGTGGAAGCGAAGTTCACGGCGGTCGATCGCAAGAACCGGAGCGTGCAGCTCTCCATCAAGGCCAAGGAGGCCCATGAGGAGCAGGAGGCTGTCGAGAGCTACAAGTCCGAGTCGGGTGGTACGGCTAGCGGCACGACCCTCGGCGAACTGCTGAAGGAACAGATCTCCAACAGCTCCGACTGAAGAGGAAGGGAATGCCCGGGCCGCGGCGCGGTCCGGGCACGCCCGGATGGCGGGGAATCGCGCAGAGCCGCGGCACAGAAGAAGAGGCGAGGGCATCCATGACGAAGTCCGAACTGATCGAGTTGATGGCGAAGAAGCAGAAGCATCTGCCGGCAAAGGATGTCGAACTCGCGGTGAAGCACCTTCTGGAGATCATGAGTGATTCGCTCGCTCGCGGAGACCGCATCGAAATCCGGGGATTTGGCAGCTTTTCGCTGCATTACCGGCCTCCACGCATGGGTCGGAACCCCAAGACCGGCGAGGCCGTCGCCCTCTCCGGCAAACACGTCCCTCACTTCAAGCCGGGCAAGGATCTGCGGGAGCGGGTCAACGCGAGTCGGCATCTGCCGATCAAGAACTGAGTCGCTCGCGGTCGGCCGGCGGCCGGCCTTACCAAAACGGGGTCAACTGCACTAGACTCGGCGGAGGGGCAATGAGAGCGCTCCGCTACTGAATCAGGTGCCGGTATGCTGCGTAAGATCGCGACCATCCTCTTCGTCGCCACCCTGCTGGTGGCGATCATCGTCTTCACCTGGCTCAACACCGAACGCGTCACACTGGATCTCGCCTTTACCACGGTCGAGACTCAGATCGCCGTCGCATTCACGATCACCTTCGCGCTTGGCTGGCTGGTCGGTCTGATCTCGACGGGGTTCTACGCGCTGAGATCCGCCGCCGAGCGAAGGCGTCTGCGCAAGTCGCTGGAAGCCGCGGAGGAGGAGGTGAGCAAGCTGCGGAGCCTGCCGCTGCAAGATGCTGCCGAGTAATCAGGCATTCCTTCTCGCCGGCCTTTTCCTGCTGATCGCGGCAGCCGGCTGGCTGTTCGGGCGGTTCGGCGAGGGCAACGGCAGCAACGAGGAGAACGGCGGTAACCTCAGCAGCGACTATCTCAAGGGTCTCAACTTCCTTCTGAACGAGCAGACGGACCAGGCGCTGGACCTGTTTCTGAAAGTCGTCCGTGTCGACGACGATACCCTGGAGACTCACTTCGCGCTCGGGAGTCTCTTCCGGCGGCGCGGAGAGGTCGATCGGGCGATCCGCATTCATCAGAACATCATCGCCCGGCCGGATCTGTCGGCCGAACAGCGCGATGAGGCCCTCCACGCGCTGGCGAGGGACTATCTTCGTGCCGGACTACTCGACCGGGCGGAGAAGATGTACGAATCGCTGGCCGAGAACTCCGCCTACCGGGAGGAAGCGCTGCTCGCACTCTGTGGCATCTATGAGCAGGAACAGGACTGGGAAAAGGCGATCGATGCGGGTGAGCGGCTGGAGCGCATCCGCGGCGGCGCGGTCGCACGTCGCGTACCGCATTATTACTGCGAACTCGCCGAGCAGGCGATAGAACGCGGCGAACTGCAGCGTGCGCGCGGCCTCCTGAAGCAGGCCTGGGATCGGAAGAATCCGACGGTCCGGGGAGCGCTGGACCGTGCCCGCATAGCGCGCGAACAGGGCGATACGCGCATGGCGCTGCGGCTCTATCGTCGAACGCTGGAGGAGAACCCGGATTTCCTCGTCGAGGTGCTGCCGCGACTCGCGGAATTGCTGGAAGCGGACGGGCGTCTCGGCGATCTGCAGGAAGAAATCGCGGCGCTCATCGCCGGTGACCCGGAATACCGCAGCGCCATCGCTTATGGTGCGATCCTGCACGACCTGCGCGGGCCCGTCATCGACGAGTGTGTCGAGGAATACATACTGACCGATCCTACGCTGGCTGCGTTCGTGGCCGGGCAGGAACTGGCGAAAGCCGGGCCGGAAGCCCGGCACGAAGCGGTCGCGCGTATCCGTGAAGGTCTGGCCGTGCTCGCCCGGCGCTCTCCCCGGTACCGCTGCCGGGAGTGCGGATTCTCCAGCATGCAGTTGCTTTGGCAGTGCCCGAGCTGTAAAGCCTGGGAAACGCAGCGGCCCGCGGACAAGGTTCGCTTCGATTCGCTGCTGCGGCAGAGCGGCACCGCCTAATATCGGTCTATCCCCGAATTTGCCATCCGGCTGACGGCGTCCGTCCGCGGCAATATCCCTCCCCTGCAGGCCGCCATCGGTGTCTGCATTTCAACTACCGGAGGAGCTGAATCATGATCAGGAAAAGGAGAGGGATTGGATGGCTGATCGCCGGACTGCTGGCGCCGTTGTTGGTCTGGGCCGGTCCCGTCGACATCAACAATGCGGATGCCGAGACCATCGCCGCGGAGCTCGACGGCATTGGCATCGCCCGGGCCGAGGCCATCGTCGCCTATCGTGAGGCCAACGGGCCGTTCCGAACGGTCGACGACATCCTCGCCGTGAAAGGTGTCGGAGAGAAGATCCTCGAAGCCAACCGGCACAACATCCGCATCGCCAGCGCCGCAGAGTCAGCGCCGGGAGGCGGCTGAGATCGCCGTCGTCCCCGCCGGATGGTCCGGCGGGGACGCTGTGACCTGCCGCATGGCGACGGCCGGATGCTGAGGCTAAACTGGCATCTGACCAGATCCGGGAGCATCAGATTGAACAGACCCGTCACAACAGCCGTATTCCCCGTCGCCGGCCGAGGCACCCGATTCCTGCCCGCCACCAAGGCCAGCCCCAAGGAGATGCTGCCGGTCGTGGACAAGCCGCTGATCCAGTATGCGGTGGAAGAGGCGATCGCCGCCGGGGCGAAAAAGCTGGTTTTCGTGACCGGCAGTACGAAACGAGCCATCGAGGATCACTTCGACGTCGATCCGGAACTCGAACGTGCCCTGTCCGAGGCCGGCAAGGAGCGGCTCCTCGAGATGGTCCGCAATACACTCCCTGCGGGCGTGGACTGTGTCTTCATCCGACAGGGAATCCCGCACGGTCTCGGTCATGCCGTGCTCTGTGCGCGGCCGGCGGTAGGCGACGAGCCGTTCTTTGTTCACCTCGCGGACGATCTCATCGATGCGGAAGTGCCCTGCCTGAAGCAGATGGCGGGAGAGTACGCCCAACATGGTGGCAGTGTCCTGGCGGTCCAGGAAGTTCCGCGTGAGAAAACCTCGAGCTACGGGATCGTGGCCGTCGAGGAGGAAGGGCCGGGTCGGCACCGCATCCGTGAGATGGTCGAGAAGCCGGACCCCGCCGACGCGCCGTCGACCCTGGCGGTTGTCGGACGCTATCTGCTGGATCCGATCGTATTCGAGAAGCTGGAAACGACGGGCCGCGGAGCGGGCGGCGAGATCCAGCTGACGGACGCTATTGCGGACATGCTCGACACCCATCCGGTGTACGCCTACACGTTCGAAGGAACCCGTTACGACTGCGGGAACAAACTGGGCTATCTGCAGGCTACCGTCGAATTCGCGCTGAAGCATCCGCGTCTTGGGGAGCCGTTCCGGGAATACCTGCGCCAGCGCATGGCCTGATGCCATCAGACGCAGAGACGGATCCCGACTCGGCGGCATGAGCAATCCAGTGGAGTCTTGTCCGAGAGAAAAGCAATTTATCAATAAGTTATTGATATTTTCTCGAAAGACTCGGAGGTGCTGGACAGTCTGATAGCTGTTGCACATGACAAAAAAGCCCGCCAATTGGCGGGCTTTCGTGAATCTCGCGGGGATTCGGGAATCTGGCTCCCCGGGCCGGACTCGAACCAGCGACCAATTGATTAACAGTCAACCGCTCTACCAACTGAGCTACCGGGGAATAACCTGGCAGACGCCGCGCCGGACGCGGCAGGGCCGGAATTCTCGGTGACGGGGCTGAGCAAGTCAAGTGAGCCCCTCCGCGATGGCCGACCGTCAGCCGATCGCGCGGGAGATTCGCGACAGGGCCTCTCGCAGAGTCTCCATCCCACAGGCGAAGGACAGGCGAAAGTGGTCCGGAGTGCCGAAAGCGGAGCCCGGCACC
>JARRPZ010000189.1:0-7281 GCA_037382365.1 Gammaproteobacteria bacterium | reverse complement strand
CTCCGTGCCCGCGCCCGTCGCCGCGCTCACTTCGAATACCGGCCCACTCCAGCCGGCACGCGCCACGATGGTGTCTCGGGCCTGCGCCAGGGATTCCGCATCCAGCAGATCGATCTTGTTCAGTACCAGCCAGCGTGGCCGGTCCACGAGTCCGGCCCCGTATTTACGCAGTTCAGCGTCTATGTCAGCCCACGCTGCCGCCACGTCGTGACCATCCACCGGAGCCACGTCCACGACATGCAGCAGCAGGCGGGTGCGCTCCAGATGACGCAGAAACCGGATGCCCAGACCGCCACCCTCTGCCGCTCCTTCGATCAGCCCCGGGATGTCCGCCATCACGAAGCTCTGGTCCGGGCCCACCCGCACGACCCCGAGGTGGGGATGCAGCGTCGTGAACGGATAGTCGGCGACCTTGGGCCGGGCGCCGCTCATGGCACGGATCAGCGACGACTTGCCCGCGTTCGGCAGCCCGAGCAGGCCCACGTCGGCCAGCAGCTTCAGTTCCAGCTTCAGATGTCGTGCTTCGCCCGGCGTGCCGTTCGTCGTCTGCCGCGGCGCCCGGTTGGTGGAACTCTTGAAGCGGGTGTTGCCGAGCCCGCCGCGACCGCCGTCGGCGACCTTCAGCCGAGCGCCGTGGTCCGCCAGGTCGCCGAGTACCTCACCCGTATCCACGTCGGCGACGATCGTGCCGGCGGGTACCCGCACGACGAGGTCCTCGCCCGACCGCCCGGTCTTGTTGCGGCCCGCCCCGGGTTCACCGTTCTGCGCCCTGAACTTCCGCTGCACGCGAAAGTCCGCCAGCGTGTTCACCCCGCGATCCGCCTGCAACCAGACGCTGCCGCCGTGCCCACCATCACCGCCGTCGGGTCCCCCACGAGGGATGTATTTCTCGCGCCGGAAACTGAGGCAGCCGTGGCCTCCGTTCCCGGCCTGGACCCGGATCGTCGCTTCATCGACGAATTTCATGTGCCGAACCCCGTCAGGTGCCCTGCATGATGGCATCCTCCAGCAACAAAAAACCCCGCCGCGGCGGGGTTTTCTGCGTCGGGGATCCCGTCATGCCGATTCAGGCATCGACCACACTGACGTACTTGCGGCCCCGCGGGCCACGGGTCTCGAAGCGCACCTTCCCGTCGGCTTTGGCGAACAGCGTGTGGTCCCGGCCGACGCCGACATTCGTCCCCGGATGGAAACGCGTGCCGCGCTGGCGCACCAGGATGTTGCCTGCGACGACGGACTGCCCACCGAAGAGCTTCACGCCCAGTCGTTTGGATTCGGAATCGCGGCCGTTCTTACTGCTGCCGCCTGCTTTCTTGTGTGCCATAGTCGTCTACCCGTTGGTCATGCTTACGTCCCGGCTATCCGGACGCCATCGTTCATTCCTCGTCCTGCTTCTTCGCCGCGGCCTTCTTGGTCGCCTTCTTCTTCCCGGTCGACTTTTTCGCAGTCGCCTTCTTGGCAGTCGCCTTCTTTGCAGGGGTCTTCTTGGCAGCGGTCTTCTTGGCGACCTTCTTCTTGGCAGCCTTGTCTTCCGCCGGAGCCGCTTCCGCGCTCGGCTCTGCCGAAGCGGAGATGCCGGCACCACTGATCCCCGTGATCTCGACCTCGGTATACGCCTGGCGATGACCGCCCAGACGCTTGTAATTCTGCCGACGCTTGAATTTCACTACGTCGATCTTGCGCCGCTTGCCCTGGGCCAGCACACGCGCCTCGACCTTGCCGCCGTCCACCAGCGGTTTGCCGACACTCAGTTTGCCACCTTCACCGATCAGAAGGACCTCGTCGAATTCGACGGAAGAGCCCTCCTCGACAGCCAGCTTCTCGAGCCGGAGCTTGTCACCCGTGCTCGCCCGATACTGCTTACCGCCGCTACGAAATACCGCGTACATCTGAAACTCCATGACCGCATCCCGGGCCGTCCGGCGCGGAACGCAGCACTCGAAAACCGTGTTGAGCCGGGGCCTGCTGTGCCATGCCGGAGCCGGCGAGCCACCGAAAGACCGAGCATTGTACGGGCTGTACTGAGGCCGGTCAACGCCGGCAACCATCGAATTGCACCGGGATTCAGGGGTTTGGACAGCCATGCGACAAGTCGGCCCTGCTCGCCAACCGCCGCCGATTCAGGCATTATCATTGCCCGTTATGTACGCCGCCGAAGACACCCGTCAGGTCGCCACGCTCGACGCGCTCCGTCGCCTGTCGCGCACGGAGATGGAGCGCGTGGACGCCCTGATCCGTGAATCGCTGGAGAGCGACGTGCTGCTGGTGTCACAGGTCGCAGAGTACATCATCGGCAGCGGCGGCAAGAGGTTGCGTCCCTTGCTCGTGCTGCTCTGCGCCCGTGCGCTCGGCTACGAGGGCGAGCAGCACATCCGGGCCGCCACGATCATCGAATTCATTCACACGGCCACGCTGCTGCACGACGATGTCGTAGACGCCTCTGATCGCCGCCGTGGGCGCCACACCGCCAACCATGTATTCGGCAATCAGGCGAGCGTCCTCGTCGGCGATTTCCTCTATTCGCGCTCGTTTCAGATGATGGTCCGGATCGGCGACATGCAGGTGATGGACATACTCGCCGACGCCACCAATACGATCGCGGCCGGGGAAGTGATGCAGTTGATGAACGTGCATGACCCGGACACGACCGAGGAGCGCTATCTGGAGGTGATCTACCGCAAGACCGCCAAGCTGTTCGAGGCGGGTGCAGCCATTTCCGCCGTGCTCGCCGGTCAGCCCGACTCCGTGCGGGAGGCCATGGCGGAATACGGTCGCAAGCTCGGGGCGGCGTTCCAACTGGTGGACGACGCGCTCGATTACCGGGCGTCGCCGGACGAACTCGGCAAGGATCTCGGCGACGATCTCGCCGAGGGGAAACCGACTTTGCCCCTGATCCACGCGATGAATACGGGTACACCGAATCAGCGCGCACTGATCCGGGAAGCTATCGAGAACGGCGGGCTCGAAAGCCTCGCACCCGTCCAGGCCGCCATCGAGGCGACCGGCGCACTGGACTACACGGCACGGCGTGCCCAGAAGGCCGCCGACGAAGCCATCGCGGCCCTCTCCGCACTGCCCGAATCGGATCACAAGGAGGCGCTGGTCGCCGTTGCCGAATTCGCCGTGAATCGGCGCTCCTGAACTCGGGAGCCCCCATGTCGCGCTTCGCCCTCGCACGCATCACGTTCGTCGTCGTCTGTCTGACGATGACGGCGGCACAGGCGTCGGTCGTCAGCGTAACCGCAGCGGGTGAAGAGCCGATCGTGCGCGTCGTCCGGGTGAGCGGTACCGTCACCTCGCCCCGGGCCGCCATGCTCTCTCCGTCCGTCGGCGGACTGATCCAGCGCTACGAAGTGGACGCGGGTGACACCGTTTCGGAAGGTGACATCCTCGTCCGGCTCGACGAAGAACTGGCCGCCCTCTCCCTGGAGCAGGCACGTGCCAGCGAGGCGGAAGCACGCGCCGCACTCGAGGACGCACGCCGCCGATTCGCCGAGGCAGAGCGTCTCGGCCCGCAGAAGAGCATCGCGGCCACCGAGATCCGCTCACGCCAGGCCGAAGTCACCCAGGACGAAGCGATGCTGGCTGCCGCCGAGGCCACGGCGCGACGCGCAGCCGCCGTCCTGCGCCGCCATCGCATCAGCGCGCCTTTCGGGGGCGTCGTCAGCCGGCGTGAGGCCGAGGTCGGCGAATGGGTGAACCCGAACGACCCCCTCCTGGAACTGGTGGCCATCGACGGACTCCGTTTCGATTTCCGGGCACCACAGGAGATTTTCCCCGACATCACGGCGGAGACGCCCGTGCATGTCTCGCTCGACGCTCATCCCGAAGCCCGGTACACGGGGCGCATCCAGGCCATCGTCCCCGTGAGCGACCCGAGTGCACGCACCTTCCTGCTGAGGGTACTGCCGGCGGACCCGGAACGGCTCGACTTCACGCCGGGCATGTCGGCTCGCGCCGCCCTGCTCATCGATACCGGCAGGACCGGCGTCACCGTGCCGCGCGATGCGCTCATCCGTTACCCGGACGGACGGACGACCGTCTGGGTGATCGCCGATGAAGGCGACGGCCTGGTGGTGCACGAACGGCAGGTCACCCGGGTCGTCACCCGCGGCAACGAAGCACTGCGTGACGGCCAGTCCGTGACCCTCCGCTGAGAACGGGCAGGAGATCCGCCATGTTCGAGGCCATCATCCGTCACGGCATCCTGGTCACTGTCGTCACGCTGATCGTCTCCGTCCTCGGCATCCTCGCAGCGCTGCGGATCCCGGTGCAGATGATCCCCGACCTGGAGGTGCGCACGGTGTCCGTGCGTACCACCTGGCCGGGCGCGACACCGCAGGACATCGAGAAAGAGATCCTCATCGAGCAGGAGGAATATCTCCGCAACATCCCGAATCTGCAGCGCCTCGAGGCGACCGCCTCCAGCGGGTCGGCGCGCATCGAGCTGGAATTCCCGTTCGGTGTCGACATGAACGAGACGCTGATCCGCATCAACAATGCACTGACCCAGGTGCCGTCCTATCCGGAGAACGTCGACGAGCCCAGGGTGGATGCCACCTCGTTCTCGTCGAACTCCTTCATGTACTTCTACGTGACCCCGCTGCCGGGCAACCCGCGCAACCTCGACATGGACATGATGCGGGACTTCATCGAGGACAACGTGCGCCCGCGGATGTCCAGCGTGCCCGATGTCTCCGCCATCGAGGTGCGCGGCGGCGCCGAGCGTCAGATCCGCATCCTCCTCGACCCTGCGAGACTCGCCGATCGATCGCTGACGATCGGCGATGTCCGTGAGACGATCCGCGCCCGCAACCGGGACGTGTCCGGCGGCGAGATCGAGAGCGGCAAGCGTCGATATCTGCTGCGCACGGTCGGCCGTTTCGACGAACTCGACGACCTGCGCTCGCTGATCATCGCCCGCCGCGGCGACGCGCTGATCCGGCTGGGTGACGTCGCCACCATCGAACTCGACCATTTCGAGATCCGTGACCTCTCCCGGGTAAACGGCAATCCCGTCCTCTCGCTGGCCGTGCGGCGGGAGGCGGGTTCGAACGTCATCGACATCAAGTACGCCATGCTGGCCGAGGTGGAGGAGATCAACCGCGACGTCCTGCGACCGGCCGGAATGCGGCTGGGGTTGACCGCCGAAGATGCGGGCTACGTGGAGTCCTCCGTACGTAACGTCTGGATCAACCTCGGACTGGGCGCCCTGTTCGCGACCCTCGTGATGTATCTTTTTCTGCGCTCCGCCCGGGCCACCGCCGTCGGCGTCGTCGGCATCCCCATCTGTACGATCGCCGCCTTCCTCGGCCTGCTCGCTACCGGGCGGACGATCAACGTGATCTCGCTGGCCGGCGTCGCCTTCGCCATCGGCATGACGCTGGACAACAGCATCGTCGTCATCGAGAGCATCGAGCTCGAGCGCCGCCGCGGCCTCGACCGGCTGAAGGCGGCGGCAGCCGGCGTGCGCAAGGTGTGGCCGGCGGTACTGGCCTCGACGCTGACCACGATCCTGGTCTTCACCCCGGTCGTCTTCATCGTCGAGGAAGCGGGTCAGCTCTATTCGGACATCGCCATCGCGATCTCGGCCTCGATCCTGGCTTCGATGCTGGTCGCGATCACCGTCATCCCGACCGCGAGTGCACGGCTCGAATTCGGCGGCGAGGGCAAAGCGGGTATGGCGCCGGCCCTGCGCGATCGCCTGCTCGCGGCCGTGAACCGGCTCATCGAAACACCGCGACGACGCGCGCTGACCATCGGCGTGACGGTGACTGCCAGTCTCGCCGTGATCTTCCTGCTGACGCCACCGGCCGAATACCTGCCGGAGGGCGAGGAGCCGAAGACCTTCGCACGGATGAGCGCACCCCCGGGCTACAACCTGGACAGCATGGCCGAGATCGGCCTGGAGGTGGAGCAGTACTTCCTCCCTTACGTCGGTGATGACCCTGAGCGCTGGGAGAACGGCGAAGCGCCGGTCCCTGCGATCAAATACCTGAATCTCGGTATCGACCCCGGCGGCATGCGCATCATTTCCGAGACCGTGAACCCGGATCACATCGATGCGCTGATGGACGTCATCACCGAGAAGTACCGGACCTATCCGGGCATGCGCGCCTTCGCGTCCCGGGGCTCGATCATCACCAGTAACGACGGCGGTACGCGGAGTATCAATCTCGACATCTCGGGCCCCGATCTCGCCACCATCTACGATGCCGCGCTCACCATTCTGAGGCGGGCCGAGGAAGTGCTGGGCGACCCGCGGATCCAGTCCAACCCCTCTTCGCTGGCGCTCACCCAGCCGCTGATCGAGATACGCGCCGACTGGGACCGGGCGGCCGAGCTCGGCATGAGCGCGGGTGAACTGGGCTACACGGTGGCCGCCCTCACCGACGGCGCCTACGTCGACGAGTTCTTCCAGGCCGACGACAAGATCGACATCTACCTGTACGGCGCTACCGGAACCCGGGCGGAACTGGACGGGCTGACCGATCTGCCCGTCTACACGCCCGCGGGTTCGATACTGCCGCTGTCCTCGCTCGCGGCGGTGAGGGAGACAGTCGACACGAGCAACATCCGGCGCATCAACGGCCGGCGCACGGTCACCCTGAACGTCATCCCGCCGGAG
Organism: Gammaproteobacteria bacterium; assembly: GCA_037382365.1. GTDB lineage: Bacteria > Pseudomonadota > Gammaproteobacteria > Steroidobacterales > Woeseiaceae > Lentisalinibacter. The sequence goes on along the minus strand of JARRPZ010000189.1, from coordinate 653 downwards.
GAAATCGCCCTCGAGACCGGCGTGGAAATAGTGCGCCGGGATGTCGTCGGTCATCTGCGCGACACCGGTGGCATACCCGCCGGTATCAGCATCGATATCTCGGGCGCCAGTGACCAGCTGCAGGCGACCCAGGAGGCGCTGGCCGACAACTACCTCGTCGCGCTGGTCATCATCTATCTCCTGATGGTGGCCATTTTCGGGCACTGGGGCTATCCGTTGCTGATCATGACCACCATCCCGCTCGGCATCGCCGGCGGCATCGTCGGCCTGGTGCTGATGAACGGCGTGGGGGAAATCATGGGAGCCGTCGGCCTGCCGGAGATCCATCAGCCCTTCGACATGATCTCCATGCTCGGATTCCTGATCCTCATGGGTACGGTGGTCAACAATCCCATCCTCATCGTGGATCGCGCCATGCGCAACATGCGGGAGGGTGCGGCGAATGCGCGGGCCGCCGTCGAGGAAGCCGTCTCCGCCCGCCTGCGCCCGATCGCCATGTCGACGCTCACCACCATCTGCGGCCTGTCGCCGCTGGTGTTCATGCCCGGCGAGGGCACCGAGCTCTACCGCGGGGTCGGTGCGATCGTGCTGTTCGGCATCCTCGGCGCCGCCATCGTCGCCCTGACGATGCTGCCGGCGCTCACGGTCTCCGT
>JARRPZ010000188.1:0-4302 GCA_037382365.1 Gammaproteobacteria bacterium | reverse complement strand
GAACAGCTGGTGGTTCAGGCCGATGATCCTGTCGCCCTTGCGCTTGAACGTGATGGCGATCTCGTCCCTGGCCCGCTCGACATCGCGGTCGTAGAGCCAGCAGAGCATGCCGAGCACGAACATGTTCTTTCCGCGGCGCGGCGTCGAGGTAATCTCCAGGCAGGCCTTCTCGATCGGCAGCTCGTGGACGATCAGGCCATTACTGCGGAACTCGGCGACTGCCTTTTCGTACTGCGCGCGGATCTCAGGCATCGGGTCGTCGCGCCACTTGTCTTCCAGCAGGACCTGGGTGCCGCGCTTGTAGGCGCCGTTGGCGATGCGCGAGTAGAGCACCTGTTCGTTGAAGGCGACAACGACATCCGCCTCGTCACCCATGTTGGTCACCACCCGCGAGGCCAGGCGGATGCGGATGCCGCTGGCGCCGGCCGGCGATCGCGCCGGAGGCTGGATCTCGGCCGGGATGATCTCGACCGTCCAGACGCCATGTCCGAGTCGCGCGGCGATCGCACCGAACGACTGGCCGCATTTCTGTGCGCCCTCGCCGGAATCGCTGATGATCTCCACGATGTGCTCGTCGATCTCGACGGCCGGTTTGCCGACCGGGGAGTTAATTCTCTCGCGTTTCGCTACTGCCATCGTCCTTCCCTCACGCGATCCGCACGCGTACGTGCGCCCGTTCCCCCGCAGGAATGCCGAATATCCTTTCCACCGGTTCGTCTTCCGGCTCATGCACGGAGTCGATATCACGGATGCCGAGATAGGCCTTCATGCTGCGCGCGGCACGTCGTCCCGCACCCATTGCCAGGATCACCGTGGCGCCGCCCGTGACGATGTCGCCACCGGCGAACACGCCCGCGATCGACGTCTCCAGATTGTCGTCCGTCTCGATGTAGCCCCACTTGTTGAGCCGGATCTTCGAGGTCTGGCCTATGATCGGGTTCGCGTTCGTGCCTATCGCGTACACCACGGTGTCCACTTCGAACTCGTACTCGCTGCCTTCGATCGGCACCGGTCGGCGGCGACCGGACGCATCCGGCTCACCGAGTTCCATGCGCTGACACCGGAGTGCCCGTACGTTGCCTGCGCCGTCGTCCAGGATCCCGACCGGTGCCGTGAGCCACTCGAAGCGGATGCCCTCCTCCTCCGCATGCTCCAGCTCCTCGCGCCGGGCCGGACTCTCGTTGCGGGTCCGACGATAGAGGCAGTACACCTCCTCGGCGCCGGCACGCAGGGACACGCGCAATGCGTCCATCGCCGTATTGCCGGAGCCGATTACGGCGACGCGCCTGCCGAGGCCGAGGGGGGTGTCGTGCCGCGGGAAATCGGTAGCGCCCATGAGGTTGCAGCGCGTGAGCAGCTCATTGGCCGAGAGGACGCCGTTCAGCGATTCGCCGTCGATGCCCATGAAGCTCGGATAGCCGGCACCGGTCCCGATGAATACCGCATCGCAGCCGAGTTCTTCGATCATCTGCTCGATCGTGAACAGGCGCCCGACCAGCGTGTTGCACTCGATCTTCACGCCCAGCGCCTTTAGATTCTCCAGCTCGGCGTCGAGCACTTCGTTGGGGAGCCGGAACTCCGGGATACCGTAGCGCAGCACGCCGCCGGCCTCGTGCAGCGCCTCGTAGATCGTCACGTCGCAACCCGCCTTGGCCATGTCGGCGGCGCAGGCCATGCCCGCCGGTCCGGATCCCACGATGCCGATACGGAACCCGTTGGACTCGATGGGCGGCACGTTACGCCACCCTTCCCGGATGGCCATGTCACCCACCCAGCGCTCGAGTCGACCTATCGCGACGGGCTCGAATTTCGCTCCCACGGGACAGACGCCCTCGCACTGGTCTTCCTGCGGGCACACACGACCGCAGATAGCCGGCAGCAGATTCGACTCGGTGAGGATGTCGTAGGCGCCACGGAAATCCCCCTCGCCGATCCGGCCGATGAAGCCGGGGATGTCGATGTTGACGGGACAGGCATCGACACATTTCGGATTCGGGCAGAACAGGCAGCGTTCGGCCTCGAGCAGCGCCTGATCCGCCTGGAAGCCGAGAGCGACCTCGTCGAAATTATGCGCCCGGACCTCCGGCGGCTGCGCCGGCATCTCCGCACGCTCCGGAGGGATATTGCGTATGGTCCGTTTCGCCTTCGCCATCAGTGCGCCCCCTTTTCCCACTCGTCGAGCGCCCGCTGCTCTTCGCGGCTGAAGCGCCTTTGCCGCGTCATCAGGTCATCGAAGTCCACCTGATGCGCGTCGAACTCGGGCCCGTCCACACAGGCGAATCGGATCTCGCTGCCCACCGTGACCCGGCAGCCGCCGCACATGCCGGTACCGTCGACCATGATCGGGTTCATGCTGACGATGGTCTCGATACCGGCGGGACGGGTAACCTCGGCGCAGGCTTTCATCATGATCGGCGGACCGATCGCGATGACGCGGTCGATGTCGTCGTGTGTCGCCAGCGCCTGCTCCAACCCCTCCGTGACGCGACCCCGGATGCCCGCCGATCCGTCGTCGGTGCAGATGATCAGCTCGTCCGAGATCTCCTCGAAACGATCCGCCCAGAACACGAGATCCCTGCTGCGGAAACCGACCACGGCGATGACGAAGGCGCCGGCCTCCTTGAACGCCCGAAGCTGGGGATAGATGGGAGCCACACCGAGCCCGCCGCCGACCAGCACGACCTTGTCGGCGCCCAGTTCGCTCGGGTAGCCCATGGGACCGACCAGTGCATGCAGGTGCGTCCCTTCGTGGCAGCATGCCTGCATTTCCCTGGTGGACTTGCCGACCGCCTGGATGACCAGGGTAATCGTCCCTGCATCGCGGTCGAAGTCGGCGATGGTCAGCGGAATGCGCTCGCCGCCCTCGTGCAGGATCACGATGACGAACTGGCCCGGCTTGGCGGCCCTCGCCATCATGGGTGCCTCGACCTCGAGCAGGAAGGTGACGTCGGAGAACTCTTCCCGGCGACGTATCAGGAAGCCGTTCGGGTCGTCGTTGGGTGCGGGCGTGCGGCAGGCCCGCCCCTGCTGTTCCTGCCGTGCTGCCGCGATGGTCTCGCGGAATTCCTCGAGGACGGCGTCGCGCGTCGCACGGGCCTCGTCGAGATCGGTGGTACGCAGCGAGCGTCGCAGATCGTAGCCGAGTTCGTCGCGCAGGCTCCGCGGGACGGCGAGCTTGGCCCACCAGACCTGGTTACGTCGAAAGAGGTACCGGGTATCTTCCATCTGTACCTTCGCCGCGCTGCCGGGTTCTGTACCTGATGCGACGGCGCCTCGGTTGAAATCGGTTGCAGGATCTCGTGTACCTTTTACAGAGCTTGGCGCTGACGACGCTGCCTGCCTATCCGCGCGTGCCAAAGCTGCGTAAGCATTAGTCCGAATAGACAAGTGACTACCGATCGATAATGATTCAGGCACGGCCGTACTCAGGGAGATTGCCATGCGACAGCAACTGCTCGCGGCGCTCGATTTTCCGAGAAGCCGGGTCCTCACCCTGATCGAGGAACATGGATGCTCGGGCGCACAATTCGGGGCTTACGACGAGCAGTGCGGCCGGTGCAATATCAATCGTCAGTGTCACTGGCTGACTCTCCTGAACGAGGACACCGGCTTCGCCGACAGGGCCGCTTACACGGTCAACGCGTCATTGCGTTATGGCGTGCAGCTGATCGGGGACATGAGCAGAGAGGCCAGCCACGACCCGGCGTACTGCTCCTGCGAGGCCTGCGAGTGGCTCCGTGGAGCCGAGCGGTTGATCGCCGAATTCGAGGAGACGCTGCCGGCGAATCCGTTCCGGCCGACGCACTGATCCCGGGTACGACAATTCTCATCGTCGATGCCTTCGCTATCGTGGCGTGACGGCGCCGAGCGAATCCGTATGAGCCACGCCAGCGGTCCCAGAGGCGGGTGCCGGCCGTTCGCCCTGGCGGTATTCCTGATTTGCGTCGGCGCAGCGAACGGCGCCCTCGGGGCGATGGAAGCCGAAGAGGGTCAAACGACAACGTCCCCGGACCGGGAGGCGGCAGCCGGTGCCGTAATCAGACTTGCGGAGGAGGGTCCGGGGATCGAAATTTTCGACGAAGACGATCCCCTCTTCGTGCATGCCTGGCTCCGGGCGCAATTCCGCTATTCGAATCCGTTCGACGCCGATCCGCGCACCGTCGACGGGATCGCCGATCCGCCTGGCGCCGACTTCGACCTGCGGCGCGCGCGCATCAAGATGGAAGGACACCTGTTCGATCCGCGTGTGGGCTTTTATTTCGAACACGAGCTGTCGGGCGACCGCCCCCTGCTGGACCTGCG
>JARRPZ010000187.1:0-4313 GCA_037382365.1 Gammaproteobacteria bacterium | reverse complement strand
CCGACAGGCTGCACTTCGTCGACGTCGAAGATGCCGATCAGTTCGACGAGGGCAACGGCCATGGCTACTTCCGCAAGAGCCCCTGGGTGAGCAGCGACGTACTCATGACGCTGCGCTACGGGCTGGCCCCCGGGGAGAGAGGCCTCGTCCGCCGCGAAGACTCTCCGATCTGGCGTTTCCCGCCCGACTACCTGTCGCGCCTGGAGCGGATCCTGTGGGACGTGAATCCCGACCTGGCGCCCGCCGCAAAGACATTGTCTTCTTCGAACTTCGCGGCCCCGGCGTCGTCGCCCTAGGAGTCATTCCCGTCTGATTGCAGGATCTCCGGAGACGACCCGGCCGGGGCAGATCCTCAGTCCGTCACGCCGGTGTCGATGTCGGCTCCGACGCGGGCTCCCGCCCGGGCTCCGGGACGGGCTCGGGCGCGGACCCCGGAGGGCTCTGCCCGTCGTGCATGACCACCCGGATATCGCGCTGCGGGAACGGCACTTCGATATCGGCTTCCTCCAGCCGCGCCAGGATGTCCTTCCGCAGACGGCTCGAGACCACCAGGATGTTCGACAGGTCCTGCAGCCAGACGTAGAGGCGGAAATTCAGCGAGCTGTCGCCGAATCCCGTGAATATGGCCATCGGCGCCGGATCGTTGCTGGCCTCCTCGCAGTCCGCCGCGACCGACTGCAGCAGTTCGATCATCGTCTGCGGATCGGTACCGTAGGCCACGCCGACGTCGATCTCCACGCGCCGGCGCCGGTTGGACTTCGTCCAGTTGAGCACCGTCTTCGAGATCAGATCGGCGTTCGGCACGATGACCTCCGCACCGTCGAAGGTCTCGATCAGCGTGGATCGTATGCCGACCTCTCTCACGGTGCCCATCAGGTCGCCGACCTTGGTCACGTCATTGACCTTGATTGGCTGTTCGAGCAGAAGGATGAGGCCGGATATGAAGTTGTTGACGATGTTCTGCATGCCGAAGCCGATACCGACACCGAGAGCGCCTGCCAGTACCGTGACGCTGGTCAGGTCGAAGCCCATGACGACGATCGCGAACAGGAAGCCGGCGACGGCGATGGAGTAGCGCAGCAGCTTCGAGATCGCGAACGCGGCCCCGATCGCCATGCCGTTGTCTCCTGCCGTGCGGCTCTCCATGAAAAACCGCACCAGTCTCGAGACCAGCACCGTGGCGTAGATGATCAGAGCGCCGTAGATCAGGGCGGACACGCTCAGCGTGACGGCTCCGATCGAGATCTCCTTGCCGAGCAGCGAGCTGACGAAGTCCACGACTACGGTCATGAGGCCGCTGAGCGACAGAGTGGTGATCAGCCAGCCGACGGCGGCAGCGATGTGTATCAGCTTCCTGACCGTCGTCATGATCGTCCAGCGTTCGCGTTTGACGATGCTCATCCCGGAGAAGGGGCGCACCCAGACGAGGGCCAGCGCGAGGCCGATCAGCACGTAGGACGCCGACAGGAAGATCAGACCCAGACCGAGTCCGCCGAAGACCAGATTCTTCATGGTCGCCGCGACGCCCACGAAGCCCGCGATGTCGGTCACCATGATGGCGATGAAGAGCAGGCAGGCGATGCGGACGAGCCACCGCAGCCGCGCGGGAGGGATGGTCGGGAAGGCCTTCGACCAGTTGCCGCGGGAGAGGTCGTACAGGAAGGCGGCCGTCAGGGCCAGGGACTGGACGACCACGATCAGCCGATCCGCAACGGGCACCGGCGAGAGCAGGACCTCGACACCCAGCAATACGAGGACGAATGCGAGCGTATAGGTGGAGAGCCGGATCGGCCGCGCGAAGACGGTGATGGCGAGTGCGGCCGCGGGTATCGGCACGAGCGCCCAGATCAGGTGCGTGAATGCCACGGGGCCGTCCGGTGCCAGCCAGTAGGCTCCCAGCAGGCCGGCGAGCAATGCGGCAGACAGAGGGCGTCTGAAAATCGCGCTCGCCTTGATGCTGACGGAGTCCTGCTTGAGGTATTCCGTCACCTGCGCGCCGGAGACTTTCAGCAGCCAGACCGTCAGCAGGAAAAGACCGATGAACCACAACAGCACGGTACGACCGTTCTCGGCGAAATACTGGCGCAGCGTGACGACCTCACGCTTCAGCTCGGTGCGAGCGGTCGGACCGCCGAATGGAGTCTTCCAGATGCCGCTGTTCCACAGAGGTTCGTCACCCGCCGTCTGTGATGCCAGCTCCCGGGACTGCTGCTGCTTGCGCAGCTCGGACGCGAAGGCATTGGTGTCCAGCTTCAGCGTCGAGAGTTCGGTGAGGGCATCGAGTGTCGCGTCGCGATCCGCTTTCAGTTCCGCCTCCACCTCGTCGAAACGGCTGTCAGTGCGGGCGATCGTCTCCAGCACGGCGGGCGGCGCGTCGCGCTGGCGTGCCGCCGCCGCGAGAGATGCCCACTGCTCGCGCTGTGCGGCAAGCTTGTCCAGCTGATTGTCACGTCGGGTCGCGCGGGCCGAGAGCTCGTCGAGCAGGACACCGAGCTTGCGCATCTCGGCGCGGACCTCGGTCTGCAGGTCCACCAGTGCCTCCACACTCATGCTGTCCAGGCCGCCCTCGCTGACGGTGGCCCCGAGGGCATCCAGTTCTTCCCGCAGCGCCGCCGTTTCCGCGGCGCGGTCGGCAAGGAAGGCCTCCGTATCGATCTCCCCCACCGTCAGCGCGAACTCCTGGAGTTCCTCCTGCGCCTTGTACAGATCGGCGATGACGGGAGCGGACTGCGGCTCTTCCGTCGATGTCCCGTCTCCGCCTTCCGCCGCCTGCTGCGCGGCTGCGGGCAGGCAGATCAGCAGGCCGAGCAGCAGCACGCTGCGCCGCTGACGCACTGCGCGCGGCTGGGGCCGGGTGTCGGCAATCCTCTGGTATGCACTGCTCGTCATGAAACGGGTATCCTCCGCTGCCGGGACACGCCGCCGCTCGACCCCGACGTCCCACGCTCTTCTACCAGAGGCGGCCGTGGATGTCACAGGGAGCCGGCGGCAGCCGGCAAGGTTCACCGGAGGAAAGACGCAGCATGCAGAGGCTTCGCAACCGGTCGGTAGCGCCGTTGTGCGCGATCGACGTGCATTCGGGCTACCCGGCGCAGCGCTTCGGTCCGGACGAATCCCCGGTATGCCCGGAGACCGCCCGTGACTGAAACCCGCGACGACCGCACGCCGCTCGAGCGCTTTCTCAGCATCTTCACCGAGGTGCGCGGGGGCGAGGCCACCACGCTCCTCATGCTCACGCTCAATATTTTCCTGATACTGACCGCCTACTATCTGGTAAAGCCGGTGAGGGAGGCGCTGATACTGGCGACGCCGGGCGGGGCGGAGATAAAGAGCTACGCCGCCGCAGGCCAGGCCCTGCTGCTGCTCGGCGCCATCCCGATGTATTCCTGGCTCGCCAGCCGGGTGCCGCGCCGGCGGCTGATCAACACGGTCACCGTGTTCTTTGCCGGCTGCCTGGCACTGTTCTATGTGCTGATCGCTGCCGGAGTGCCAGTGGCCGTGGTCTTCTTCCTGTGGGTGGGCATATTCAACCTGATGGTGCCGGCCCAGTTCTGGGCCTTCGCCAACGACATCTACACGCCCGAGGCCGGCAAGCGGCTGTTCGTGATCGTCGCTTTCGGTGCGTCGATGGGTGCCGTGGTCGGCAGCTATATCGCCGGTCAGCTGATCGATATCCTCGGCGTGAGCCAGCTCCTGCTGGTGTCCGGCGGCGTGCTCCTCTCGAGCCTGATACTCACCAACCTGGTCGACCGGCGGGAGGGCGCGGTATCGGCCGGCCAGGTGCAGGACGCAGTGGACGACGAGCCGCTCGGCGACACCGGTGCTTTCCGGCTGCTGATGCAGAACCGGTATCTCCTGCTCATTGCCTTCCTGATGCTGGTGTTGAACTGGGTAAACACCACGGGCGAGTACATACTGGGCCGTGCCGTGCGCGAGGCGGCCCTCGCCGTCACGGACGAACCCGCCGCCGTCGAGGAGTTCATCGGTTCCTTTTACGCCAATTTCTTCACCGTCGTGAATATCGTAGGCCTCCTGCTGCAGCTCTTCATCGTCTCGCGCATCCTGAAGTATCTCGGCGTGCGGGTCGCGATATTCGTCCTGCCGCTGATCGCGCTCGGCGGCTATATGATCGCAGCCTTCTACCCGCTGCTCGCGATCATCAGGAACGTCAAGATTGCAGAGAATGCGACGGACTACTCGCTGCAGAACACCGTGCGTCAGGTACTCTTCCTGCCCACCACGCGGGAGGAGAAGTACAAGGCCAAGCAGGCCATCGACACCTTTTTTCAGCGCGGCGGCGACGTATTGTCGGC
>JARRPZ010000186.1:0-4333 GCA_037382365.1 Gammaproteobacteria bacterium | reverse complement strand
AAACTCCTGAACGTCACCGACAAGCTGGCGCAGGAGCGCAATGACCAGTACATATCGAGCGAGCTGTTCGTGCTCGCCGCCCTCGACGACAAGGGCGCGCTCGGGAAGATCCTGGCCGATGCCGGCGTGGTCAAGGGAGCCCTTACGAAAGCCATCGACGAGATGCGTGGCGGCGCCCAGGTGAACGACCCGAATGCCGAAGATACGCGCCAGGCGCTCGAGAAATACACGATCGACCTGACGGAACGGGCCGAGCAGGGCAAGCTCGATCCCATCATCGGCAGGGACGACGAGATCCGGCGCACGATCCAGATCCTGCAGCGGCGTACCAAGAACAACCCGGTTCTCATCGGCGAGCCCGGCGTGGGCAAGACCGCCATCGTCGAGGGACTGGCCCAGCGCATCGTCGACGGCGAGGTGCCGGAGGGACTGAAAGGCAAACGCATCCTGTCACTCGACATGGGTGCGCTGATCGCCGGCGCCAAATTCCGCGGTGAGTTCGAGGAGCGGCTCAAGGCCGTGCTGAACGACCTCTCGAAGCAGGAAGGCCAGATCATCCTGTTCATCGATGAGCTGCACACCATGGTCGGTGCGGGCAAGGCCGAAGGGTCGATGGACGCCGGCAATATGCTGAAGCCTGCACTCGCCCGAGGCGAACTGCACTGCGTCGGCGCCACGACCCTGGACGAGTATCGCCAGTACGTGGAGAAGGACGCGGCGCTGGAGCGCCGGTTCCAGAAGGTGCTCATCTCCGAACCCTCCGTCGAAGACACGATCGCGATACTCCGCGGCCTGAAGGAACGCTACGAGGTGCACCACGGCGTCGAGATCACCGACCCGGCCATCGTGGCCGCGGCGACGCTCTCGCATCGCTACATCTCGGACCGGAAGTTGCCGGACAAGGCCATCGACCTGGTGGACGAGGCAGCGTCACGTATCCGTATCGAGATCGACTCCAAGCCGGAGGCCATGGACCGTCTGGAGCGTCGCATCATCCAGCTGAAGATCGAGCGCGAGGCACTGAAGAAGGAGTCCGACGAGGCGTCGCGGCGCCGACTCGAGGACCTCGAGGAACAGCTCGCGGAGCTGGAGAAGCAGTACTCCGATCTGGAGGAAGTCTGGAAGTCCGAGAAAGCGGCCATGCAGGGCACGACCCATCTCAAGGAGGAGCTGGAACGGGCCCGTCTGGAACTGGAAACGGCACGGCGTGCCGGCGACCTCGCCCGCATGTCCGAACTCCAGTACGGGCGTATCCCGGAACTGGAGCGGCAGCTGGAGAGTGCGAGCGAGTCGGAGAAGACCGCCAAGCCGACCCTGGTGCGAAACAAGGTCACCGAGGAAGAGGTGGCGGAAGTGGTCTCCAAGTGGACGGGTATCCCGGTCTCCAAGATGCTCGAAGGCGAGAAGGAGAAGCTCCTGCAGATGGAGGACGCGCTGAAACGCCGCGTGGTCGGACAGGACGAGGCCGTCGTGGCCGTGTCCAATGCCATCCGTCGTTCCCGCGCCGGGCTTTCCGATCCTCGCAGACCGATCGGCTCGTTCCTGTTCCTCGGTCCCACCGGTGTCGGCAAGACCGAGCTCACGAAGGCACTGGCCGAATTCATGTTCGACACGGAAGAGGCCATGGTGCGCCTCGACATGTCCGAATTCATGGAGAAGCACTCGGTCGCGCGCATGATCGGTGCACCGCCGGGATACGTGGGCTACGAGGAGGGCGGCTATCTCACGGAGGCCGTGCGCCGACGGCCCTACTCGGTGATCCTGCTCGACGAGGTCGAGAAGGCCCATCCGGACGTCTTCAACGTCCTCCTGCAGGTGCTGGACGACGGACGGCTGACCGACGGACAGGGTCGCACGGTCGACTTCCGCAACACGGTGATCGTGATGACCTCGAACCTCGGGTCCCAGCGGATCCAGGAACTCGCGGGCGAAGAGAACTACGCTCGCATGAAGGACGAGGTGATGGAAGTCGTCTCTCAGCACTTCCGGCCCGAGTTCATCAACCGGGTGGACGACGTGGTGGTATTCCATCCGCTGGGCCGCGAACACATCCGGCGTATCGTCGATATCCAGCTCGGCTACCTGCACGACCGTCTGGCCGACCGCGAGATGAGTCTCGAGCTCACCGACAAGGCGCGGGATCAGCTTGCCGAGGCGGGCTTCGACCCGGTGTACGGCGCGCGACCGCTCAAGCGGGCGATCCAGCAGCGGATCGAGAATCCGCTCGCGCAGCGCATCCTCGCGGGCGAATTCGGCCCCGGCGACCGCATCGTCGCCGACGTCTCGGGAGACGAGATCGTGTTCCACGGCTCGGAAACGGCGGAAGCGGCCGCCGGCTGAGTCGGGGCTGCGACAGCGTAGCGGCCATTACTGGCTATAATCGGCGCCCCCGGCCTGGCCGGGGGCGTTCCTGCGTGGAGAGAGACGACATGCCTATCTACGAGTATGTGTGCAAGAGCTGCGGGCACGAACTCGATGCCCTGCAGAAGATGTCCGAGGACCCGCTGACCGATTGTCCCGAATGCGGCGAGAGCGCCCTGAAGCGCAAGATCTCGGCGCCCCGGTTCAGGTTGAAGGGCAGCGGCTGGTACGAGACCGACTTCAAGTCGGACAAGGACAAGAAACGGAACCTGGCCGACGGCGGCGAGAAACCGGCCGGCGACGGTGACAAGGCGGGTGCCAAGTCCGACGCCAAGCCGGACGCCAAGTCCGATGCCGCCAAGGGCGGCGGGTCCGGAGACAAGAAGGCCGCGAGCGGTTCCCCGGGCGGCGGCGAGGCGGCCTGACGGCCGGAACGAGCCGTGAAGAGGCTCAGGGCGTGGTTCGTGGCGGGACTCCTGGTATGGGTCCCGCTCGGCATCACTTTGCTGGTCCTGAACCTGCTGGTGCGCCAGCTGGACAAGACGCTCGGACTGCTGCCCCCGGCGTTCCGTCCTCCCTACGAGGTCTTCGGCATCACGTTCACGGTGCCGGGCCTCGGCATCCTCCTCACGATCATCGTCCTGCTGGTCACCGGCCTGCTGGTCGCCAACTTCGCGGGCCGTCGCCTGCTGGCCCTCGGCGAATCGATACTCCACCGGATCCCGGTCATCCGCGCCGTCTATGGCGCCTCCAAGAATTTCGCCGAGATGGTGCTGGGCGATTCCGGGGACTCTTTCAAGAAGGTGCTGCTGATCGAGTATCCGCGCAAGGGCGTGTACAGCCTCGCGTTCCAGACGTCGAGCGCGCTCGGTGAGGTGCAGGGCCGGACGGGAGAGGACGTGGTGTGCACCTTCGTGCCGACGACACCGAATCCGACTTCCGGGTTCATCATCATGGTGCCCCGGAAGGACATCATCGAGCTCGACATGGAGGTCGACGAGGCGCTGAAGATGATCATCTCACTCGGCGTCGTCGTGCCCGAATGGCAGGGCGGAGAGGGGCGCACACCGCTTGCAGCGCCCGAGGCCAGGCCGTAACATTTCGCCTCTTTTGCCGGCGTCGCCGCCAGCCCACCCATCATCTATCGGACTATGCGTACTCATTACTGTGGACAGGTCGACGAGACACTGACCGGCGAGGTCGTGGAAGTGGCCGGCTGGGTGCATCGCCGGCGCGACCACGGCGGCGTGATATTCATCGATCTCAGGGACCGGGAAGGTCTGCTGCAGGTCGTCTTCGACCCGGACCGTCCGGAGATTTTCGCCGACGCCGAGAAGGTGCGCGGCGAATACGTGCTGGCGGTGCGGGGCAAGGTGCGTCCACGGCCGGAAGGTACCGTGAACCCCAACATGCGCACCGGGCAGGTCGAATTGCTCGCCAAAGACCTGACGGTCCTGAACCCGGCGCGGACGCCCCCGTTTCATCACGACGAGTACGCCAACGAGGAATTGCGGCTCCGTTACCGCTATCTCGATCTGCGCCGCGAGGACATGCTGGCCAACCTCCGGCTGCGCCACGCGGCCACCCGCTCGCTGCGCCGGTTCCTTGACGAGGAGGGCTTCATCGACGTCGAGACGCCGATGCTGACCAGGACGACCCCCGAAGGCGCGCGGGATTACATCGTCCCGAGCCGCACCCAGCCGGGTAAATTCTTCGCGCTGCCCCAGTCGCCCCAGATCTTCAAGCAGCTGCTGATGATGTCGGGCATCGACCGCTACTACCAGATCGTTCGCTGTTTCCGCGACGAGGATCTGCGTGCCGATCGTCAGCCCGAGTTCACCCAGCTCGACATCGAGATGAGCTTCGTGAACGAGCAGGCCGTCATGGGCACGATGGAGCGGCTGATCCGGACACTGTTCGCCGACGTGCTCGGCGAGGAGCTGCCCGCACCGTTCCCCCGCATGGCCTATGC
>JARRPZ010000185.1:0-4393 GCA_037382365.1 Gammaproteobacteria bacterium | reverse complement strand
CGGGGATTGGCGGCCTCGAACAGTATCGTCCGCGGTTTCGCGGTCCATACGAGATCGATAATCTCGGCCATGGCCACGTCGCAGTGGTGGGGTCCGGGATAATTTCCCCAGCACAGGTGCATGCGCAGCTGCTCGGCCGGGATGTTGCGGACGGCATGATTCAGGGCTTCGATGTTCATGGCGACGCGCTTGCGGTAGGCGTCCAGGTCCATGTCGGCATAGGCGGAATGCCGGCCCATGGCGAGATCCGGACAGTCGAGCTGGACGAAGGCGCCGGCGGCGGCGATCGCTTCGTACTCGTGCCGCATCGCTTCGGCGACGGCGAACACGTACTCCTCGTCGCTCGGGTAGTATTCGTTGCCGAAGAAGATCGTGACCACGCCGGGGGAAGCCGCGCTGGAGAAGATGCCCGCGACGTCGGCATCCTTCGCCGAGCGGCCGAGATTCACCATGTCGAGCGCGGCGGCTTCGTCGTCCTTCACCGAGATAGGCGCATTGCACGCCGGCGCGGAGCGCTTGCGACGGCCGGGATTGGCGGCGACGATCTCCGCGCTCTTCGGATAGTCGACCAGATCGGCGAAGAAATAGTTCTGTATCGACTCGCCGCCGAAGCCGTGCAGCCGGTCTTTCACGTAGGTCGCATAGCTCGGCTTGGACATCTCGCCGTCGTTGACGATGCTGATGCCCGCCGCCACCTGGCGGTCGACCATCTCCCGTACGGCGCTCGCCACGCGGTCGGCCAGCGCTTCCTCGTCGACGGGGATGCCATCCCCCTTCGCCCACATGATGCGGATGAGATCCTCGGGGCGGGGCAGGCTGCCGGTATGGGTCGTCAGTATGCGGTCGGCACCGGTGCTCATCGATTCCCTTCCGTCATTTTTCGGCGCGCAATTCCGCCGCGGCGCGTGCCATGGCCGCCAGCTTGCCGAAGGCAGCCTCGCGGCTGAGGTATTTCATGCCGCAATCCGGCGCCAGGATGATCCGCTCCGCGTCGACGTGATCCAGTGCGCGGCGGACGCGATCCTTGATCATTTCGACGGTTTCCACTTCGTTAGACGAGAGATCCAGTACGCCCAGCAGGATCCGTTTGTCGGGCAGCGATTCCAGGACGGTGCAGTCCAGATTCGACTGGCCCGTTTCGATGGACACCTGGTCGCAGCAGGCGTCCGAGAATTCGGGCAGGAACGAGTAGCCCTCCGGCCGCTCGTGGATGAGCGCGGCATAGCCGAAGCAGATGTGCACGCAGGTGCTCCCGTCGACGCCTTCCAGGGCGCGGTTCAGTGCCTCGATGCCATAGTCACGGGCCTGTTCCGGTCTCGCCTGCATGTACGGTTCGTCGATCTGTACCACGTCCGCCCCGGCGGCGAACAGATCCCGGATCTCCTCGTTCACCGCATCCGCGTAGGCGAGCGCCGCCTCCCGATCGGTGGCGTAGTGTTCGTTCTGCGCCTGCTGTGCCATCGTGAACGGGCCGGGTACGGTGAATTTCACGGCCCGGTCGGTCTGTGCGCGCAGAAACTCGAGATCCCCGACGCCGACCGCATGGCGCCGGCGTATGGGCCCGACGATCCTCGGCACGAAGACGGGCTCGCCGCTGCGGTCCAGCGCCTCGCCGGGATTGTCGAGATCGATGCCGTCGAGCGCCGTCGCGAAGTGGTTGGAGTAGCTCTCACGACGGATTTCGCCGTCCGAGACGATGTGCAGACCCGCCCGCTCCTGGTCCTGGATGGCGATCCGGGTCGCGTCGTCCTGCGCTTCCTTGAGGTAGGCCTCGTCCACCCGCCACAGCTCTTTCGCCCGTGTGCGCGGCGGGAAACGGCCCGACAGTTTCCGGCGATCGATCAGCCAGTCCGGCTGGGGGTAACTCCCGACGATGGTGCAGGGGAAGAGCGGTAGTGCGGATGCCATGGTGATTCAGCCCGAAGCGGCCTCCTTCTTCTCGGCGTCCGAGTAGTCTATCAGTTTCGACTTGTAGGTCTCCCGGGGCAGGGTGCCGTAGGGGACCAGCTGCACGTCGGTGGTGACGAGCAGGCGGGAGCGCACCTCCTGCTTGATGCGGTCGGCGAGACCGGCGGGGGCGCTGTCCATGCCTTCGCCGAGTTCGACCACGACCGGCAGCGGTGGTGACTGCAGCACGCCGGGTTCCTTCGGGCGGACCTGCAGGAGGCCACCGACGTCGGGAGCGAAGTCTTTCAGCAGACTGCGGATTGCCGACGGGAACAGGTTCACGCCCCGTACGATCAACATATCGTCGGTGCGGCCGACACAGCGGATGCGCGGGCCCGTGCGGCCGGTCGGATTCTCCTGCATGTTCACGACGACGTGGTCGCGGCTGCGGAAGCGGAGCAGCGGCATCGCCTCGCGCTGGAGGGCGGTGTAGACGAGTTCGCCCTCCGCGCCGTCCTCCCACGCGATGGGATCCCCGCTGCTCGGGTCGATGAGCTCCACGTGCACGACGCCGCGCGCCATGAAGTGCATGCCGTTGCCGTCGTCGTCCTCCGCCCAGGCGGAGAGCGAGATATCGCCGATGCCCATGGACTCGCGCACCTTGCAGCCGAAAGCGTCCTCGATGCGCCCGCGGACGAGGGGATCGCCGCCGCCCGGTTCCCCGGCGGTGATCATGTTGGTCAGCCCGAGGGACCGGGTGTCGATGCCGTTGTCCTGGCACCAGTCGATCAGGTAGAGACCGTAGGACGGCGTGCAGCTCACCCCGGTCGCCTTCAGGTTGCGGATGGCCGTCACCAGGCGCTCCGTGTTGCCGGTGCCCACCGGGATCACCGTGCAGCCGATCTTGTCGAAACCGTAGTAGACGGCACCGGCGACGAACGGCCCCGCGTTGAAGCCCACCGCGATGCGCTGACCCTCGGAGAAGCCGGCCGCGGTGTAACCGCGCGCCACGTTGGTCGCGTAGACCTCGACGTCGTTCCGGGTAAGGCCGAGATAGCAGGGCACGCCGGTGGTGCCGCTGGTGCTGAAGACCCGCATCAGTTTCGCCGGGTCGGCAGCCAGGTGTTCGCCGAAAGGCGGCGCATCCGCCTGGGTCGCGCGCAGTTCGTCCTTCTCGGTGAACGGGAGTTTCGCTATGTCGTCGAGTTCTCCCACGGCCCGCGCGTCATCGAAGCCTGCCTCGCGGAGCTTGCGCTGATAGAACGCGGAATGCTCGAAGAGGTAGGCGACCTGCCGGCGGTAACTCGCGCGGTCGAGCGCGAACTGCTCCTCTACCGGGCGTGTCTCTGTTTCCTTGTCATAGATCATCGGTCTCTGCCTCTGTGTGTCCGTGTGGGTGGCGCTCCGGCGCGGTTCCGGCCATGTCGCTGGCCTCGTCGGTCGCGAGGCTGGCCGCGCTGCGTTCGGGCCGAGCGGGACCGTGACCGGCGGGACTGGCCCTCCGGCATAACCGTCTGTGGTCCTGCTGTGCCGGCCCGGAACCGGCCGAACGTCTCGCCTAGCGGTGGTACTGCTCGTTGTTCGGCGAATGATCGCCGGCCAGCCAGCGCTTCAGTTCGCTATGTGCCTTCGGCAACTGATCGGCGTTGATCTTCTCCATGTCCGGGTGATCGACCGTGAACTCGACCAGCAGCTTGGCCGGATCGAAGACGTAGAGCGAGTAGCAGTAGCCGTGGTTCAGGATGTAGGTGTCGGGTTCCCCGTACCCGGCCGCCGCCAGCCGGTCCCGGATGCCGTCCTGACTCTCCTGGTCCACCTTCAGTGCGAGGTGGCGGAAGCCGGACAGGGGCAGTTCGGGACCGAATTCCTCGGCATCGTCCTTATCGACGAACTGGAAGAAGGCCAGGCACTCGCCGTCGCCGATGTCGAAGAAGCAGTGCGCGTAGGTGCGCTCCTTCCCGAAAAGATCGGTCTTCTCGCACCAGGTGGCCACCAGTGGAAAGCCGATGATGTCTTCGTAGAAGTG
This sequence comes from Gammaproteobacteria bacterium, assembly GCA_037382365.1. Lineage (GTDB taxonomy): Bacteria > Pseudomonadota > Gammaproteobacteria > Steroidobacterales > Woeseiaceae > Lentisalinibacter. The sequence goes on along the minus strand of JARRPZ010000185.1, from coordinate 480 downwards.
CCGTACGGCCTCCAGGTCACGCGTTACGTGGGCGTTGTGGTGCAGTCGGGATTTCACTCTCGGTGCTTGCATGGTCATATACCCTCCAGTTCTGTTGCGTTCGCGATCCGGGTTCGCTCAGAAGCGCTTGGAGAATTCCAGGCCCCATCGACGCGGCAGTCCGGGCCACAGGAAGCCACCCGGCGAGTATTCGGTATTGTACTCCTCGTCGAACGCGTTCTTGGTCCACAACATCAGCGACCAGTCGTCAGGCATCTCGATGCCGACCCGGGCATCGACCAGGTCGTAGGGGCTGCGGACGGTAACGTTGCCCGGCTCCCACCACGTGTCGCCCGTGCGGGCGTAGTCGACGCGGACGACCGCGTTCACTCCGCCGAACCACTGTGTCGGGCGCTGGTACAGCAGACCGAGGTTCAGCGTGTACTCGGAGACGAGCGGCGCCTGGTTGCCGTTGTCGGCCGGGTCCGCCGCTTTCTCGAT
>JARRPZ010000184.1:0-6017 GCA_037382365.1 Gammaproteobacteria bacterium | reverse complement strand
ATCAAAGTCCGCCTGGCGTGGTCGACGTGCGCGCAGATGGGTTTCCTGCTGATGGAAGTGGGCCTCGGTCTGTATGATCTCGCGCTCCTGCATCTCGTCGCTCACTCGCTGTACAAGGCACATGCGTTCCTCGCCGCCGGCGACACGGTGGCCGAAGCGCGAAGGCAGGAGCTCGTGCCGCTGCCGGAATCCGCCGCCCCCGACCGCCGGGCGCTACTGCGCATGCTCGCGCTGCCGGCCTCGTTCGCGATCGTCGGTGCCTCCGCGTTGCCGTGGCAAGGAGCGTCGGCCGGAGCCGGTCTCCCTCTCGTGTCGCTCGGCATCGTCGGTGTGGGACTGGCGCCGCTGCTCTGGGCTGACGACCCCCGGGGATTGCTGCGCGGCGTTATCCGCGCGGCGCTGCTCACTCAGATCTACCTGCTGTGGCACTACGTCTTTGCCCAGGCCGTACCGCCGGCGCCCAACTCCTCGTCGCTCCTGCTCGCATGGGTGGCCGTTTGTTTCGGCGTCTTCTACGGACTACAGGTCTGGATTACTGCCTGGCCGGACGGCGAGGTGGCCAGAGCCCTGCATCCCAGGGCGTACGCCGGGTTCTGGCTGGACGAACGCTTTACGCGTGCGGTGTTTCGCCTGTGGCCGCCGCGTCCGCGGACGACCGCGTACCGTTCCGCCACGCCCTGGATGCCGCCACACGGGCGGCAGGGGGAGAATCCATGAAAGCACCCGGAAAAGCTGCGGCTGCGACGGCTCTCCCGCACCCGCTGGCATATGCCGCTGAGCTGGTATCGTGACGCGTGGCGGCGGGGTGACATCGCATCGACCCACCTCCGCGCGGCCCTGAGAGAATTCGGGCCCGAGCATGCCCTCGGCACCGAAGCGATGACGGAGGCGCTGGCGGACGAGTCGCCGGAAGCTACGACGCTGCCGCTGCTCTCGGAGATCGTGATGCCCGGTGAGGACGCCGCTCATCGCCCGGACCGGTCAGGGACCATCCTGCACCAGGTGAGTCAGCACTGTGCCTCTTACTTCGACCGCCGTCAGGCCGACTGGCGGCCGGCCGGCAATGACGGCCTCTACACGACATGGCGGCGGGCGATGATCGACGATCACGGTGTTTCATTCCTCATGGACATGCCGGCGATCCCGCGGCGCGCGCGCGAGCTGCCGGAAGATGCCGGAACGGCCATCGCCCACGCCGTCGAGGTGCTCGGTGTTCCCGGGGAGAAGCTTGCCGACTGGCTGGAAGCCGTCTTGCTGCGGATCAATGGCTGGGCTTCCTGGTGTGCCTGGCTTCGCTGGCAGGCCCGACTCGACGGCGGGGATGACAACACCATAGTCGAGTTGCTCGCAGTCCGGGCGGCCTGGGAACTCCTGATCGACGACGGCGCGCGTGATCCGGACTCTGTCTGGACATCCTGGCAGTCGGCTTGGCGCACGCCCACCGAAGTCGCCTCGCCGGTACCGGCCGCCGTCTGGCAGCGTGCCTGCGAGATCGCCTTCCAGGAACCACTCGGACGGGCGCTGGCGGAGAACGGCCGAGACGCCGGGCGGCGTGCTGTGGCGGTGGAGGCCCAGGCCGTGTTCTGCATCGACGTTCGCTCGGAGGTCATCCGCCGTCACCTCGAGGCGGTCCGGCCCGGCATCGAGACGAAGGGATTCGCCGGCTTCTTCGGCCTGCCGGTCAGCTACACGCCGATTGGCACCGACGCAAGCCGTCCCCACCTTCCCGGCCTGCTGGCGCCGGCGATGGCCGTGACCGAGGGAACGGGTGATGCAGAGCGAGACGTCCACCTCTCGCGTGCCCGTCGCGAACGCCTCCAGGCCGCGGCGGGGTGGCGAGAATTTCTGCGCCTGCCGGCATCGGCATTCACGCTGGTTGAATCACTCGGACTGGGATATGTCACGAAAATTCTCCGTCGGTCGATTCCGCGGGCGCTGCGTTCTGCCGCCTCCGCAACACCGGGCCTGCGAGAGCAGGAAGCGCGGAGTCTGCGGCCGCGCCTGCACGAGGCCACGCCGGACGAGCGCACGAAACTCGCTGCCGGCGTGCTGCGCGCGATGGATCTCACCGAAGGCATGGCGCCGATCGTGCTCCTGGTGGGCCATGGCAGCCGCACCGCCAACAACCCTCACGCAGCGGCGCTCGACTGTGGTGCCTGCTGCGGCCAGACCGGCGAAGTCAATGCCAGGACGCTGGCGGGACTGCTGAACGACACGACCGTGCGCAACGGACTGGCCGGCGAGGACATCCACATCCCGAAGACGACCTGGTTCGTCGCGGCCCTGCACAATACGACCACCGACGATGTCGAGATCCTGGACCGCGATTCCGTGCCGGAGGCCATGCTGCCGGAACTCCGGTCCCTGCAGAACGCGCTTGCCGAGGCCGGACATCGGTCACGCGCAGAGCGCGCGCCGGCGCTGGGTCTCGGAAGGATGGTCGATCAGCCGGAGTCACTCGCCGCCGCCGTCCGCCGCCGCAGTGACGACTGGTCGCTCACGCGGCCCGAATGGGGCCTCGCGGACAATGCGGCCTTCATCGTCGCGCCGCGTGGGCGCAGTCGCGGCCTCGATCTGGGCGGTCGGGCCTTTCTCCACGACTACGACTGGCGCAGGGACACCGACAACTCCGTCCTGGAATTGATCATGACGGCGCCGATGATCGTCACTCACTGGATCAATCTGCAGTATTACGCTTCCACCGTCGATAACGAGCGTTACGGCTCCGGCAACAAGGTGCTGCACAACGTGGTGGGAGGCTGCATCGGTGTATTCGAAGGCAACGGCGGCGACCTGCGCATCGGTCTCCCGCTGCAGTCCGTGCATGACGGCGAGCGCTGGATGCACACGCCGCTGCGACTCTCCGTCTACATCGAAGCGCCGCGGGAGAAGATCGAGCGCGTCATCGCTGACCACGCCGTCGTCCGGCAATTGCTGGATAACAGATGGCTGTACCTGTTCCGTATGCAAGAGGACACGATCGAAGCCTGGCGAGGAGGGCAATGGAAGGGGGCCGGCCTGGACTGAGGCGCCCTCGGATCCGGTACGCGCCGGGAGTGGTGCCGACTGCCGTACCGATGACCCGGGAGGACCCCGGACCATGTCCCGGGCCGACGGTGCTGGACGAATCCGGTCTCGACGGTATGATGGCGGCTGTCGCTGCCCGTTGCCGGCAAGAGGATGTCCGATGCGCTCACCGAAGAGGTTGCGTCCATGATCGCCGACCGTTGGTCAATGCCCGTCAGGGGTATTCGCCTGGCCTTCAGCCTGGCGGTGCTTTCCTTCGTCGCCGGCTGTGCGGGTCCGGCTCTCCAGGATGAGATCCGCCGGTCCGAGCCCACCTTCGCGAAGCCGCCGGCGGAGAGCGGACCAGTCGCCGAGCTGGCGAGTCGGGTGGAACGAATGCACGGGACGGGCACTTCCGGCTTCAAGCTGCTCGACCACAGCGACGAGGCGCTGATCTGGCGTCTCGCGCTCATCGATTCGGCGACCACTTCCGTGGACGTCATGACCTATCTCTGGTACCCGGACGTGAGCGGACGGCTGCTGCTGGAACGGGTCATCCTCGCCGCACGCCGCGGGGTCCACGTGAGACTGGTGGTCGATGATCTCCTCACCATCGATCACGATCAGCTGCTCGTCGATCTGCAGAACCAGCCGAACATCGAAGTCCGGCTGTTCAATCCGTGGAAAGAGCGCGGCGTGGCTGCGCGCGCCGGCGAGATGATCGCCGAGATGGAGCGCCTCAACACACGGATGCATGCCAAGCTCCTCGTCGCGGACGGCAGGGCGGCGGTCATCGGCGGTCGCAACATCGGCGATCATTACTTCGGCCTGAGCGAGGCCTACAATTTTCACGATCTCGATGTCCTGGCGGTGGGACCGATCGCCGACAACGCCAACAGCATGTTCGATCACTACTGGAACAGTGACTGGATCGTCTCCGCAGACAACCTGACGGCAGTGGCGGACCCGGCCAAAGCACGCGAGACATGGGAAAACCTGCAATCCGCGGTCCGATCGGCGCCGGAACTGCAGAATCTTCCGCGGGAGCCGAGAGACTGGAGCGACGATCTGAACCGGCTGACGGGTGAGCTACGTCCCGGGACCGGATACCTGGTCTATGACGACGTCTCCGCCGAGGAGATCGCCCAGTCGATGATCGGCACGATGTTCGGATTTTTCAACCGGGCCCAGGAGGAGCTGCTGATTACGAACGCCTACGTCATCCCGGGCGAGCCGGCTATCGAATTCCTGTCGGCGCTGGATCGGCGCGGAGTGGATATACGCATATTGACGAATTCGCTCGCGTCACATGACGTGCCGGCGGTCAACAGTCATTACGAAGGATGGCGGGACGATCTCATCAATGCCGGGGTCGAACTGTACGAGCTGCGCTCGGATGCCGCGATCCGATCCATTGTAGAAGTGCCCCCGGTCAGGGGGGCTTTCACGGGCCTCCACACCAAGGCCGCGGTCATCGACGGCCGGTACTCTTTCGTCGGTTCCATGAACCTCGATCCGCGCTCCGCGAACATCAATACGGAGATGGGCATCATCGTCGACAGTCCGGAGCTGGCGGCCGATCTCCGCCGCATCATGCTCCGGGACATGGGCGGGGAGAATGCCTGGCAGGTGTTCCTGGACGACGACGGCGAGCCCTACTGGCGGAACAGCGACGAGACGACTCGCGATCAGCCGAGCAGGGGCTTCATGCAGAACGTCATGAACGTCATCTTCAAGATCCTGCCGAAAGAGCAGTATTAGCGGACCCGCCGGACGTTTCGGTATCAGCCGCCTTCGATGGCAGCCAGCGGCACTTCGTAGACCTCCCCGTTGTCGCGGGTGACGGTCCACATGTCGCCGTCCAGCCGCGCGTCGACTTCGCCGACCGTGGAATTGACGTCGCCGGCGGCCTTGCATCTCAGCAGCGTCGTCGCGTCGTAATCGCCACCGGCGTACCGTGTCGCGAAGGGCGCCGTCGGGTTGTCCTCGTTGGAAGCCTGCCCGGTCGAGGTATCCCAGAACACGAAGATGCTGATGTCCTCGAATCGGAAAATCAGTCCTGCCGCGCCGAGTCCGCTCTGGCGATAGACGGGCCGGCCTTCCTGGTCGCGGAAGTTGCCGGCTGTGTCGCCCACCGGCGTCAGCTCGTGCGTGACGCCGTCCTCGCGTGTGATGGTGATGTAGCCCTGCCGCTGGCCGAAGGTGCAGGGCACCATCTTCTCCATACGATCGGAGCCCTTCGGATAGATCTCGCAGCGGGCCTCCGTCGAATCAGCAAGAGCCGGGGTGAACCAGAGTGCCGCCACTGCAAACAAGACTGTGTTCCACATCCTCGGAGTCATCGAGGCATCCTCAGAGATCATGATAAGCGTGAATCGAATTATAGGGGCAGGCAGACCGAAGGGTCAGCCATCTCGCGTCCATGACCGTTCCGAAACTGTCATAATGCTCGCCTCGGCGCCGGTCGCCGTTGTCACGAATCGATGAACGACACAGCAAAAAAGCACTTGGCAAGCCGGGATGCGGGCAGTGGCCCGGCCCGATTTCCCCTGGCCGGGAGTGAGTCAGCCACGTTCGAATCGGTGCCTGCGTCCACATGGCTCCTTGCCGGTCTCTTTGCGCTCGCTGTCGGATACACCCTCTACTTTGCCGCGGGCCTGCTGAAGCCCATTGCGCTCGCAGGGTTTCTGACGCTGGTGCTGTCCCCGGCGAAGAGGGCACTGACCCGTTTCGGCATTCCGCCGCTCGCATCCGCCGGACTGCTGGTGGTGACGGTGACCGGAATCATCCTGGTACTCATATCCCTGCTGGCGCTGCCTGCAGGGGAGTGGATCGAGGAAGCGCCTCAGAATATTCGTGAATTGCAGCGCGAGCTTAGAGCGCCCGGCGGCAGTATCGGGAACATCCGCGAACTGGCGGAAGAGGTGGACGAACTCGCCGACGTGGACAATGGCTCCGCCGCGCCGCAGGCGGTCGTGGTCGAACAGCCGGGCATGATGAAGCGCATGGTC